>NZ_JALLGW010000002.1:342239-684479 GCF_023074835.1 Halomarina salina | reverse complement strand
AGCCACGCTTTCTCGACCCGGTGGAATCTATGTTGACGAGTGACACCTACGCCCGAACCGGACTGGACGCGCTCGCGCTGAAACCGACGGAGCACGACCTCGACGCGGCGGCCGCGCTCGATGTCGACGTGCTCGCGCTCGACTACGAGGGCCGCGAGGCGCTCCCGGGCGAGGAGACGCTCCGGGCGCTCGCGGCCGACCGGACGCTCCTGCTCACCGCGCCGGTCCGCGCCGACGGGTTCGACCCGCTGGGGGACGACGGCCTGCTCCGCGAGGTGCCGGCCGAGGTGGGCCTGACGTTCGTCGCGGGTCACGGCGCGTACCTCACGGCCGAGGAGCGCGCGCGAGCCATCGCACCGCGCCTCCGGGCCGCGCTGGACTGGCACGCCGAGCGCTCGGCGGACGCCGACCGGACGCCGGCGACGAAACCGTGGGTCGGCACCGAGAGCATCGAACGCGTCGCGCTGGCGGCGGGCGACGACGCGGTCCAGTACGACCTGCTCGACCGCTCCACGGCGGGCGAGGTCCGCGCGATGCGCCGGATGGGGTACGAGGGCGACGTCGCCGTCTACGCGCCGACGCTCCTCACCGACGACGAGGACGTGCTACTGGACGCGCTGGGTGGCTACGTCGCCCGACGGGGGCCGGTCCGGGCGGCACTGCCCGACGGGGCGGCTACGGACGGCGGAGCGACGGGTCGCGCCCGCGAGGTGCTGGTGGCGGCGTGTCGCGACTACGCGCTCGCCGGGACGCCGGAGGCGGTCGGAGAACAGGTCGCGTCGCTCCACGAGGCGGGCGTCGACACCGTCGTCGGCTACCCCGCTCGCGGTCTCGACGCGTTCCGATAGCGTCGCCGGAACGTCGTGCTTCGGCGACCCGTCGCGTCGACGGTCGCTCCTCGGCGACCAGTTACCTCACTTCTCGTCGTCGCCGTCGAGGCCGTCGAACTCGTCGTCCTCGGGTCCGTCGGGGACCTCGTCCTCGCTCAGCCCGGTCTCGGGGTCGGCGTCGTCGCTGCCGAGGTCGGTACTGTCGCTGCCGAGGTCCGTGTCGTCCGACTCGTCGGTGTCGACCCCGGCGTCGCCGGTGGAGACCTCGACGGGTCCGTCGTCCGCGCCGGTCGCGTCACCGCCGCTGCCCGGTGCGCCCCCGTCGAGGGGGCCGTCGCCCGGTTCGTCGCCGACGGTCACGGAGCGCCCCGACTCCGTCTTCGGGACGTGGACGCGGAGCGTGCCGTTCTGCGTGACGGTGGCGTCGGCCTCGCGGGCGTCCACCTCGGCGTCGGCCGGGAGGTCGACGGACCCGTCGAGCGAGAGGCCGCGACCGGGCAGGCGCATGTCGAACTCGTCGTGGAAGTCACGGAAGCGGTCGATGCGGACGAAGACGGTGTTCTCGTCGAACCTGACCTCGACGTCCTCGCGGTGGACGCCGGGGGCGTCGAAGACGGCGAGGAAGGCGTCCTCGCTCTCCAGCAGGTCGACCTTCAGCGGCGTCTTCTCCTGCCAGCGGGCCGACGAGCGCCCGATGCCTTCGAGAACGGCGCTCTCGACGCGCTCGCCCAACTCCTTGAACATGTTCGTGGATTCGCTCGTCATGGTCTTAGTCGTTCCCCGCGGTGTGCACGGGACTCACAGCACTATCTCTTCGAGGCCGTCCCCCGTGCCGCAGTACGGGCAGCTGAAGTCCTCGACACCGGTCTCGTCTGGCATGTCGTATGTGTAGTGGAGTTCGAACATGTCGAGTTCGCAGTCCGACTCGGTACACTTGACCTCCATCGTCTTCGGCATGAACCGACGTACGCCGCGCCCGTTAATCAATTCGACGGCGACCCCGTGGGAAGGGTATGGACGTCTACGGCGTCGACTTCAGCGGCGCGGCCGACGCGGGCCGGACGACGTGGCTCGCGTCAGCCACGGTCGAGGGCACAGAGCAGGGCGACGGCCACCTCCGCGTCGAGACCGTTCGCTCGCTGACCGACCTCGCGGGTACCGCCGACCGCGCCCCAGCACTCGCCGAACTCCGCGAGCGCCTGCAGGAACCGACGGCCGCGGGACTGGACTTCTCGTTCGGGCTGCCGTTCGGGGTCCACGACTGCGACTCGTGGCCGGAGTTCCTGCGCTGGTTCCCCGGCGAGTTCGACGGCCCCGATGACCTGCGGGCGCGCTGTCGAGAGCGCGTCGAGTACCGCACCGACGGCGAACGGTCGTACGTCGGCCGAGCGACCGACGAGCAGGTGGGTGCGTCCTCGCCGTACCACTGGCTGGTCGCTCACCAGACGTTCTACGGCGTCCGCGACGTCCTCGGACCGCTGGTGACCGACGGCGCGGTCACCGTCGCGCCGATGCAGGAGCGCGAGAGCGACGCCGACGACCGGCCGACGCTCTGTGAAGTCTACCCCGCCGCGACGCTCCGCTCGCTGGACCTGCCCGACGAGCGCTACAAGGGCGCCGACGCGGCCGACCGCGAGGCGTACGCCGAGCGTCGCGAGCGCATCGTCGCGGGGATACCCGACGACTGCACGCTGACCCCGTCGGTCCGGACGGCGGCGCTCGACGACACCGGCGGGGACGCCCTCGACGCGGTGCTGGCGGCCTACGCCACGTACCGGGCGGTCCGGGAGGGGTTCGCCACCGACCGGGAGTTCCACCCCGCCGAGGGCTACATCTACGTCTGAGACGGGAAGCGCTGCCGACTGTCGGCGGACTGGGCCAGCGGTCGCCGTCCGCCGAGAGTTAAGCCCCTCGGCGGTCAGCAAGACCGTATGCACCTCGCGGACCACACCACGCGGTCGTTCGCCGCCGCACTGGACGACGTGGAGGTGGGCGTCCTGCCGGTCGGTTCGACCGAGCAGCACGGCCCGCATCTCCCCCTCTCGACCGACCACCTCGTCGCCGAGGCCGTCGCCGCCGACCTCGACCACGACGCCGCCACCGTCCTGCCGACGCTCGCTATCGGCGTCAGCGGCCACCACCGCCAGTTCCACGGGACGCTGTCGGTGAGCGAGGAGACGTTCGAGCGGTTCGTCCGCGAGACGGTCGAGAGCCTCGCGGACCACGGCGTCCGGAAGGTCGTCGTCGTCAACGGGCATGGAGGGAACATCGGGGCGCTGGAGCGAGCGGCCCGCACGCTCCGCGCCGAGGAGACGGCGTTCCTCGCACCGTGGCACTGGTGGGACGCGGCCAACTACGTCATCGGCCACGCCGACCAGCACGAGACGAGTCTGGTGCTCCACCTCGCCGAGGACCTGGTCGACGAGGAACACGCCGCAGAGGCGGAGGCGGAGGGGGCGACCTCCTGGGGCAAGACGGTCCACGGCGCGTCCATCGGCTTCGACACGGCCGACTTCTCCGAGAGCGGCGCGGTCGGCCACCCGACAGAGGGGACGGCGATGCTCGGGGAGGACCTCCTGGAGGAGAGCGTCGCGGAACTCGACGCGTTCGTCGACTGGCTGACCGAGCGCCCGTTCGAGGACCTGCTGGCCGAACCGCACCGATGAGCGAAGCGGCGGACACCCCGACGAGCGTCGCGTCGGCCGACACCGACCGCGCCCCGACGGTGGCCGTCGTCGGTGGCGGCGCGGTCGGCGTCACGACCGCTCACGACCTCGCCCAGCGCGGAGCCCACGCGACGCTGTACGAGCGCGGGTCGGTCGCGGACGGCGCGAGCGGCCGCGCGGCGGGCGTCTGCTACGACGCCTACGCGGACCGAATCGACGCCGAACTCGGCGACCGCGCGATGGCGCGGTTCCGCGAGTTCTCCGGGACCGGCGGCTTCGAGTTCACCGACTGTCCGTACGTTATCCTCGTCCGCGAGGGGGACGAGCGCCGCGCCGACGCCATCCGCGAGGGCGTCGGTCGGATGCGCGACCACGACCGGGACGTGTCGCTGGTCGCCCCCGCCGAACTCGCCGGGGAGTTCCCGTCCCTCCGGACCGACGACGTCGCTCTCGCGGCCGTCGCGCGCAACGCCGGGTACGCCGACCCCGGCGCGTACACCGCCGCGATGGCCGACGCTGCGCGCTCGGAGGGCGTGGAGATTCGAGAGGAGACGCCCGTCGGTCTGCACCGGGACGACGGCGAGGACGACCCGGTCGTCGATACCGAAGACGGGAGCGAGGTGTACGACGCCGTCGTCGTCGCCGCTGGTGCGCACTCGGGACGGGTACTGGCCGAGGCGGGGCTACCGATACCGCTGAAACCCTATCGGGTACAGGCGCTCGTGACCGACCCCGACCCGGTCACGGACCGCGTGCCGATGTGCTTCGACGCGACCGGCGGGTACTACCTCAGACCGCGGGACGGTGGTCTGCTCGTCGGTGACGGGACCGAACCGGTCGAGCGCGACCCGGACGACTGGAACCGGGAGGCCGACGACTGGTTCCTCGCCGACTGTGCCGGCTACCAGGAGACCACGCTCGGGCGGTCCTACCCCGTCGCTCGCGCGTGGGCGGGCCTCTGCACGGCGACGCCCGACGGCCACCCGCTCTGTGGCGAACGCGCGCCGGGCGTGTTCGTCGCCACCGGCTGGCAGGGCCACGGGTTCATGCGCGCCCCGGCGCTGGCGGAACGACTCGCGGCGCAGGTGGTCGGGGCCGGCCCCGGTATCGACGCGTTCGACCCGCAGCGCTTCGATGGCGACGAGGAGTTCGCCGTCGTCGAGGGGATGGAACTGGACTAGT
Organism: Halomarina salina; assembly: GCF_023074835.1. Classification (NCBI taxonomy): domain Archaea; kingdom Methanobacteriati; phylum Methanobacteriota; class Halobacteria; order Halobacteriales; family Natronomonadaceae; genus Halomarina; species Halomarina salina. Next base: position 679,801 of record NZ_JALLGW010000002.1, on the reverse strand, counting down.
CGGACTACACTAGGCGAACTGGAACGGTGGCGCGTCGAGTCGGACCGTCTCGGTCGGCCTGCTGGCGATGACGACGCCGAGTCGCCCGTCCACGTCGACCGACGTCTCCCTGTCGGGTCGCCACGAGGGCAGCGAGACGGAGTCGCGGACGCTCGCCTCGGCGGCGCTCGCCTCGTCAGCGAACAGCACGACGGCCGTGAGGTGGGTCGTCTCCTCGTCGAACAGCCGTCGCCAGCCGCGGCCGACGACACCGTTCGAGGGGGCGTCGAACACGTCGAAGGCGAACTCGGCGTCGTCGGCCAGCGCGTCGGCGAGGAGCCGACAGTGCTCGCTCGTGGTGGTGAAGCGGTCCACCGACCCGGTCTGCGTGTCGATGCACGTCCGGAGCGCGGTGGCCGGGTCGTCGGGACCGTCGTACTGGCAGTCGACGAGGTAGTCCCCGCCAGCGGCGAACGCCCTGTCGTGGTCGGGGGTCCGGTACATCGCCATCGTCTGGTAGTCGTCGACGCGTTCCTCGGTCGTGGCGTTCATGGCGTCTTCGAGGCGTCCTCGGTTGAACGCGGCGGCGGAGACGCAGAGCCGTGGGAGCGACCGGTCGACGCCCCCGACGCGCAGTTGCCAGTCGACGTCGCGCGTCTCGACGCCGAACGGCCCGTAGTACGGCCGGTGCGTACCGATGGCGTCTGCGACCCGCTGGTCGTCCAGCCACTCGCGGTGGTCGTCCCACAGCACGGGCGTCCGGTTGACGACGCGATACCGCCGCCAGTCGTCGGCGAAGCGGCCGGGGGCGTAGAGCCACTCGCGTGTGGGGTGTGGCTCCTCGCCGGGGAGGGCGGGGAGGCTGCAGCCGGCCAGGGAGGCGAGGAGGCCAGCACAGCCACCGAGGACGGCTCGTCGGGAGGGCATTGCGAGTGGACACTGTACGCCGTCCGACCGTGTATCTTGCGGCCTCGTGGACGACGGTGACACGGCCCGTTCGGCCTCGACCCGGCGTGTCGTCACCGATTTACCCGTCCGACCGGTAGGAACGGCCATGACCGACCCGGCGACGCTCGACGTCACCCTCGTGGACGGCTACGTCGACGAGCCCGCCCACTTCGGGGTGCCGCCGTACGTCTCGACGTACCCCCGGTACACCGCCGGTGCGCTCGTCGACGCCGGGGTCCCCGACGAACGAATCACGTACCACACCATCGACGCCCTGCGGGAGACGCCCGCGAAGTGGCAGGACGTGGAGGAGGCGGACCTGCTGATATACATCGGCGGCATGACCGTCCCCGGCAAGTACGTCGGAGGGACGCCCGCCGAACCCGACGAGGTGCGTCGAATGGCGTGGACCGCCGACGGCACGACGCTGATGGGCGGTCCCGTCCGCTTCGGCGTCGGCGACCAGAACGAGGGCGCGAGCGACATGGAGCGCAAGGACCTCGACTACGACTTCGTCGCCAAGGGCGATGTCGAGGCCGCCGCCTACGACCTCGTCGAGAGCGGGCTGGAGGGGTTCAACAACCGGATGCGCGACGTCGAAGAGGTGACGCGCTGGGCGCGCAAGGGCGCGTTCGTCGTCGAGAACCACCCGAACCACCCGGACTACCTCATCGCCGAACTCGAAACTGGACGGGGCTGTCCGTACCGCTGCTCGTTCTGCACGGAACCGCTGTACGGCAACCCGACGTTCAGACCGCCAGAGACCGTCGTCGCCGAGGTCGAGGCGCTGTACGAACGCGGCGTCCGGCACTTCCGGCTCGGCCGGCAGGCCGACATCCTCGCCTACGGCGGCGACGGCGAGGCCCCCAACCCCGACGCGCTGCGAGACCTCTACGGCGGTATCCGCGAGGTGGCCCCGGACCTCGGGACGCTCCACCTCGACAACATGAACCCCATCACCGTCGTCGAGTACCCCGAGCGCTCGCGGGAGGGCATCGAGGTCATCGCGAAGCACAACACGCCCGGCGACACCGCGGCGTTCGGTCTGGAGAGCGCGGACCCCGTCGTCCAGGAGGAGAACAACCTCAACGTCACCGCCGACGAGTGTTTCGAGGCGGTCCGCATCGTCAACGAGGCGGCCGGGTGGCGACCCGGCGAGGACTCTTCGACGGCACCGACCCACGGCGACGAGGCGGTGAATCGCCTCCCGAAACTCCTGCCGGGCATCAACCTGCTCCACGGACTGAAGGGCGAGACCCGCGAGACGTACGACCTGAACGAGCAGTTCCTCCACCGGGTGTACGACGCGGGCCTGATGCTCCGACGGGTCAACATCCGGCAGGTGATGGCGTTCGACGGCACCGAGATGTCCGAGACGGGGTCGCAGATAGCGAAGGACCACAAGAAGCTGTTCAAGCAGTACAAGACGCGCGTTCGGGAGGAGATCGACCGGCCGATGCTCCGACGGGTCGCGCCCGCCGGGACGCGCCTGCCGGACGTCCACCTGGAGTACCACCAGGACGGGAAGACGTTCGGCCGACAGCTGGGGACCTACCCGCTGCTGGTGGGGATTCCCGGCGAACTCGAACTCGGTCGGACGGTCGACGTCGCGGTCACGGACCACGGGTTCCGGTCCGTGTCGGGCGTCCCGTACCCCCTCGACGTGAACGCGGCGTCGATGGACGAACTCACCGCGATTCCGGGCCTCGGGAAGCAGCGGGCGGGCAACCTCGTCGTCGACCGGCCGTTCGCGTCGCTCTCGGACGCCGAGGAGCGCGTCGAGGTGGCGCTGGCCGACTTCGCTGAGGTCCGGTCGCCCGAGGGAGCCGACTGAGCGAGGCGCTCGGGACGGTCGCAGTTCTCCGGAAAGCGGAACCTCGGGTCGACAGCGACCCGTCAGTCCGCGGTCTGCGCGGTGGTTCGCCGGCCGCTCGTCGGACTGCCTCCGAGCGGGATGCGGTCCTCGCCGAATGTCCAGTTGAGCACCTCGGCAGCGGCGGTGTACGCGGCGAGCACGGCCGTCACCATGCCGACGTAGCCCCCGGCGGTGACCAGGACGTCGATGCCCAGCCAGTCGCCGACGCCGACGAGGTAGAACGTCGCCGCCAGCGTCGCGAACACGGCGAACAGCGCCCAGTTGAGTCTCAGCGTCCCGACGAGCAGGATGGTGGTGATGACGCCGAACCCGACGAGGGTGACGCCGATGGCCGTCGTGCTCGGCGAGAGGAGACCGTTCACGGCGAACAGTTCGGCCAGTCCGAACCACCACCAGAACGCGCCGTAGGTGTTGAACGCCATCGTCTCGAACGTGTCGCCCTTCCGGAACGCGAGGATACCGGCGACTATCTGCATCGTCCCCCCGTAGGCCATCGCGAGGGGGATGACGACGGCGATACCGCCTTCGTCCGGCAACAGCCCGGCGTTGATGAGGCTCAGGATCATCGTCGTCAGTGCGAAACCCATGAGGCCGAGCGGTGCCGGATTCGCGAGTTTGGTTTCCTTAGGCATGGTGTTGACCCGCCGTTGTCGACCGGTCACGCCAGTACCGAAGGCCGTCGCGCGCGACGCACGAATCGGGGTGGACCGCCCGGACCGGCCTTCGCCCCGGTCGGCAACTCGTCCGGCGCTACCAGCGTGAGTCGAGTAGATGTGTGGGTTGCCAGTGCATGGCACCGTCGCGTCGGTGACTGCCGTCGATAGTTCGCTGGTCGTGGCGGCGGTTCGCCGGACCGACGCCGCTCCACCAGGTGACGACGCTCTCGTGCCCGGTCGAACACCTCGCTCGACGAGACGGGTCGGCGACACCGCTCCGTTCGTTGCGTTCGGTTGCTGGCTGTCGAAAGCAACCCGACGGCGTCGTGTCGGACAGCTGAACAGCGGGAACGTTCCACCTGAAGATACTTATCGGTTGATGGGACTACCCCCGGTATGGCCCTCCGCATCCACTCACTGCTCCTCGTCGCGGTCCTCCTCACTGCCGGCTGTCTCGGTGGGAGTTCTGGCGCTCCGCCGAGCGCCACGGACGAGACGACGGTCGAGACCACACGCCCGGACCCCACCCCCCCGACCGCACGCTGGACCGAACAGGCCGGTCCGAACGGCTACCCGGACCCGCCCTCGACCCTGACGAACCAGTCCGCGACGCAGGCGGCACTGCAGTACGAGGAGACGTTCGTCCTGAACGCGCTCGCGGCGAGCGACGTCGACAGCTACGGCCTCGGCGGCGTCTTCGGTGCTGAGACGACCGTCCTCGACCGTGCGGACGGCGGGGTCTACGTCCGGGTGCGACGTGGCTACTCGTGGACCCGGACGGTTCGGTCGACGGTCGACGGGACGCAGGTCGCCGAGCAGTCCAACGCAGACCTCACCGCCGAAGCCACGTACTTCGTCAGCACGGAGGCGATACGGCGCGTCGACGGGACAGCGATTCGAACGTGACACGCTACGCACCCAGAAGGTTGATACGTCACAGTGCGCAACTCCGGCGCAATGACCGTCGAGGTGAGCGTCGTCCTCCCCGCGTACAACGAGGAGGCGACCATCGAGGGCACCATCGAGACGACCCTCGACACGCTCGGTTCGTTCCTCCCCGAGGACTCGTTCGAAGTCATCGTCGCCGAGGACGGCTGTGACGACCGGACCCCGGAGATAGCCGCGCGGTTCGCCGGGCGGGACCCGCGAGTCAGACACGTCCACTCCGACGAGCGACTGGGGCGGGGCGGTGCGCTCGTCCGGGCGTTCCGGGAGGCCGACGGCGAGACCCTCGTCTACTTCGACACCGACCTCGCCACCGACATGGGCCACCTCGAAGAACTGGTCGAGTCGGTGCGCTCGGGCGAGTACGACGTCGCCACCGGCTCGCGCTGGATCCCCGGCGAGGTGGCCGAACGCCCCCGCAAGCGCGGCGTCCCCTCCCGCGGGTTCAACACGCTGACGCGGACGATGCTCGGCTCCGACCTGCGCGACCACCAGTGCGGGTTCAAGGCGTTCGACCGCGAGGCGCTGTTCGACCTGCTCGACGACGTGGCCGACCAGCACTGGTTCTGGGACACCGAGGTGCTCGTCCGCGCCCAGCGCCAGGGCTACCGCATCAACGAGTTCCCCGTACGCTGGACGCCGAAGGGCGACACGAAGGTGGACCTCGTCCGCGACGTGTTCGGGATGGGGAGCCAGATTCTGCGGTGCTGGTACGAGTTCTCCGTCAAACCGCGGGCGACGCCGCGGGCGACGATGGCGGCCGGGTCCCTCCTGGTCGCCGTCGCGGTGCTGCTGATGACGTTCTACATCGACTTCGGGCAGGTCCTCGACGAGATGGCGACGGCCGACCCGCGGTACGTCGCGGGTGCGGCCGTCGTCTACCTCCTCTCGTGGCCGCTCCGCGGGGCGCGCTACCGCGACATCCTCGCGGAACTCGGCTACCACGAGAACGTGAAGTTCCTCACCGGCGCGGTGTTCATCTCCCAGACCGGGAACCTCGTGTTCCCCGCACGGGCCGGCGACGCCGTCCGGGCGTACATCGTGAAGGCACGCCGGAACATCCCCTACCCGTCGGGGTTCGCGTCGCTGGCCGTCGAGCGCGTGTTCGACCTGCTCACCATCACGGTGCTCGCCGGGACGGTGCTCGTCGGACTGGCCGTGTCGGGGTTGGCCGACCCGTCGGGTCTCGGGGCCGCACCGGACCAGTACGCCGACAGCGGACAGACGGCGCTGTACGTCGCCGCGTTCGTCGGCGTCGCCACGCTCTGCGCGGTGTCGCTCATCCTCGCCAGCGCACGCGCCGAGACGAACCTCGTCCGGCGCGGCGTCCGACGGCTGAGTTCTGACTCCTACGCCGACTACGTCGCGGGCGTCATCGAACGCTTCGTGGGCGACGTCCAGACGGTCGCCGGGAACCGGGCGGCGTTCGTCCGAGTCGGCACGTCGAGCGTCGCCATCTGGACGCTCGACGTGGTGACCGCGCTCCTCGTGTTCGCCGCGTTCGACGTCGGCCTCTCGCCGGTCGTCCTCGTCTCGGTCGGCTTCTTCGCGGTGAGCGTCGGGAACCTGGCGAAGGTGCTACCGCTGACGCCGGGCGGCGTCGGCCTCTACGAGGGGGCGTTCACGCTCATCGTCGTCGCGTTCACGCCCGTCCCGTCGACGGTGGTCATCGGCGCGGCCGTCGTCGACCACGCGGTGAAGAACGTCGTCACCCTCGTCGGCGGCGTCGCCTCGACGCTCCTGCTGAACGTCTCGCTGACGACGGCCGTCGAGGAGTCCCGCGACGTCTCGCCCGACGCCGCGAAGACCAACGACTGAGCGATTCGGAAACGACGGCGACTCCCTCAGCGCGACTCGTACTGCTCGGAGACGAACGGGCCGAGCGCCGCGGCCACACCGGTCGCGAGACTCGCCTCGCGGTCGACCATCCCGGCGGTGAACACGCCCGCCGCGCCCTGCCTCTTCTTCACGTCCGACTCGCCGAGTTCGTCGTCCATCACCGGGCCGAGCTCCTCGCCGTCGCGGATGCGACGGGCGACGTGGTCGGGGAGGGGAAACGACGGACCGGTCGCACGGGTGAGGCGCTCTCCGTCGGTAGCGGCCGCCCAGTTGACGAGGAACAGCGCGTCACAGCCCTCGACGTCTGCGACGCCGCCCTCGATACCGACACCCAGCCTCGGCGACGACGGCGACGTCTCTGCCGTCGCGTCGAACGCCGCTCGCGCCCGGTTCTCCGCGCCGGTCCGCGTCTCGACGTGACCCCGTGGCTGTTCGGCGACGTCCGAGGGGACGGCGACGCTCTCGACGGTCCACTCCCCCGCGACGACCGAGGCGACGGCCCGGCGTTTCACCGGGTTCGCACTCCCGACTGCGACGTGCATGAGTGACGGTGCGCGCGAGGAGAAGTTCGCTCTTGCGAACTGAAGTGTCTCTCAGTTGTATTTTCGCCCCGGAGGGACAGTGCCGACGAGACTGGTTTCCCTACGTCGGAGTATCGGAATGGTTAAGAAGGTTTTGGGCGAAGCTACTGTACTAACCAGTTGTCCGGGATTTTCGGGGGATACCTGCCCGGATAGCGTGCGCCCTCGACCAATGAGTGATTCGAACACACGAACCCGAGAGAGAACGACCGAGGCGGAGAGCGAGCAGACCGACGAGCGAGAGGGACTCGACTGTCCCGAGTGCGGCGGTCAGCTAATCGACGACAGCGAGCACGGCGAGACGGTCTGTCAGGACTGCGGTCTCGTCGTCGAGGAGGACGCCGTCGACCGCGGCCCCGAGTGGCGCGCGTTCGACTCCGCGGAGAAAGACCAGAAGTCCCGCGTCGGCGCGCCGACGACGAACATGATGCACGACAAGGGGCTCTCGACCAACATCGACTGGCGCGACAAGGACGCGTACGGCAACTCGCTCGGGAGTCGCCAGCGCGCGAAGATGCAGCGCCTCCGGAAGTGGAACGAGCGGTTCCGCACCCGCGACTCCAAGGAGCGCAACCTCAAGCAGGCGCTCGGCGAGATCGACCGCATGGCGAGCGCCCTCGGCCTCCCCGAGAACGTCCGGGAGACCGCGAGCGTCATCTACCGCCGCGCGCTCGACGAGAACCTCCTGCCGGGGCGCTCCATCGAGGGCGTCGCCACCTCGTCGGTGTACGCCGCGGCACGGCAGGCGGGCGTCCCGCGCTCGCTCGACGAGATCGCCGACGTCAGCCGGGTCGAGAAGAGCGAGATCGCCCGCACCTACCGCTACGTCGTCCGCGAACTCGGTCTCGAAGTGAAGCCGGCCGACCCCGAGAGCTACGTGCCGCGGTTCGCCAGCGCCCTGGGCCTCTCCGACGAGGCGGAGAACCGCGCCCGACAGCTCCTCCGCAACGCGAAGGAGAAGGGCGTCCACTCCGGGAAGTCGCCGGTCGGCCTCGCCGCCGCCGCCGTCTACGCGGCCGCGCTGCTGACGAACGAGAAGACGACGCAGGCCGCCGTCAGCGAGGTCGCCGACATCTCCGAGGTCACCATCCGGAACCGCTACCACGAACTGCTCGAAGCCGAGCAGGACATCCCGCTGTAGTCGGGTTCTCGCGACGAGACGACGCCCCTGTCGCTTTTTGTACCGACACACCCAACGCGGAGCCATGGGTCCACGCTACGACGCCGGGTACGGGCTGTTGTTGCTCGCGCTACCGACCGCGATGGTCGTCCTGTTCGACGTCCCGCTCGCCCCGACGGCGTGGGCCGCCGACCCCGACGTCCTGTGGCCGGCCGTCAGTCTCTGCCTGATGGCCGTCGGTGGCGTGATGGGACTCATCGCGGCCACGCGACCCGACGAGAGCGTCGCCGGGCGACGCGTGGACTATCTCACGTTCCGCGGCCTCGCGACCACCTGGCTCGCACTCGCGATGTCGGTGAACGGTGCGGCGTGGGCGCTCGACGGCGACCTGTTCGGACTGGCGACGGTCGCCTCGGGGCTGTTCCTGTTCGCCATGGGCGTCGGGACGATGCTCCGGCGACCGACGTTCGTCCCCGAGGAGCGAGCGCGGCGACGGAGCGCGGGGTGACAACCGGACGGACCGCCACCGTCTCGTGACCGTGCTTTTCTGCTGGTGAATCGCCGTCGAAAACGAGTTCTCACGAGTGATACTGTCACCACAAGACACTAGGTAGTCGGCGTGGACTCACGACCATGCAGACCGAACACGCGGTCCACGTCGACGACGCTCGGAACCTCGCGCTCCCCGACGACAGCGTGGACCTCGTGGTCACCTCGCCGCCGTACCCGATGATCGAGATGTGGGACGACCTGTTCTGCGACCTCGACCCCGCCGTCGGCGACGCCCTCGACGCCGACGACGGCGAACGCGCCTTCGACCTGATGCACGAGGCGCTCGACCCGGTGTGGGCGGAACTCGAACGCGTCCTCGTTCCGGGCGGCATCGCCTGTCTCAACGTGGGGGACGCGACGCGCACGCTCGACGAGTTCGCGCTCTACCCCAACGGCGCGGAACTGGCGACCCGACTCCGTGACCACGGCCTGACCCAGTTGCCGGGCATCCAGTGGCGCAAACCGACCAACAGCGGCACGAAGTTCATGGGGTCGGGGATGCTCCCGCCGAACGCCTACCCGACGCTCGAACACGAGCAGATACTCGTCGTCCGCAACGGCAGTCCCCGGCAACTCGAACCGAAGGCCGACGAGCGCTACGAGGCGGCGTACTTCTGGGAGGAGCGCAACGAGTGGTTCTCGGACCTCTGGACGTTCACCGGCACCGACCAGCGCCTCGACGAACAGGCCCGCGAGCGCTCGGCGGCGTACCCGCTCGAACTCCCCCTGCGACTCATCCGGATGTTCTCGACGTACGGCGACTGCGTCTTCGACCCGTTCTGGGGTACGGGGACGACGACGCTCGCGGCGATGCTCTCCGGCCGGGACTCGCTGGGCGTCGAACTCGACCGGGGCCTCGTCGAGGCGTTCACCGACCGACTCGTCGACATCGAGGACCGCTCCAGCGAACTCGCCGCGGACCGCCTCGACCGACACGCGACGTTCGCCGCCGACCGGGAGACGAACTACCGGGCCGACCACTACGACTTCGGCGTCGTCACGGGACAGGAGCAGCGAATCCGTCTCTACGCCGTCGAGGCCGTCGACGCGACCGACCCCGCGGACCTGGAGACGACGGGCGCGACGGACGGGCCGCTGGCGGCCGACGGCGCGACGACCGGGTGGACCTGCGAGCACACCCCGGTCGAGTTTTGAGGCTTCGACCGGAAGCGCTCGCATGAACTTCGACGGGTTCGTCCTCGCCGCATCCACCGCCGACCTCGACGAGGAACCCGACGCCCGCGACCACGCCGACATCATCGAGTTCCGGATGGACCAGGCGAGCGACCCGCTGGCCGCGCTCGACGACTACGACGGCGACCTTCCGATTCTGGCGACCAACCGCGTCGAGTGGGAGGGTGGCGACGCACCGGACGACGAGGACCGACTCGTCGCGCTGGCGGCGGCCACCGAACACCCCGCGGTCGAGGCCATCGACGTCGAACTCGCCGCCATCGTCGGCGCGCGCAACGACGACGCGCTGTGGACCATCGCGCACGCCCGCGAGCGGGACGCGTCGGTGGTCGTGTCGATTCACGACTTCGAGGAGACCCCGGCGCGCGAGGAGTGCGGTCGCCTGCTCGACCAGGCGCTGGAGTTCGGCGACGTAGCCAAACTCGCCGTGATGGCCGAGTCGCGAGCCGACGTGCTCCACCTGCTCGGGGTGACCCACGCCAAGACCGAGGCGGGCGAACGGGTGGCGACGATGGCGATGGGCGAGACGGGCCGTCACTCTCGCGCCGTCGCCCCGCTGTACGGGTCCCGTATCGGCTACGCGCCGGTCGACCCGGAACGGGCGACGGCCCCCGGTCAGTACGACCTGGCGACGCTCCGCGAACTGGTCGACGCGCTCCGGTGACCGCCTGCCGGACTCGTCGTGACCTATTCCGCCCGACAGCGCCCGTTCACGACGGTGAAACTGCACAACGCTCTTGTGTGTTCAGCATCGAATCCCACCGATGAGGCGCCGTCGTCCGTGGCTCGCCGCGGTGCTCGCCTTCGTCTACCCCGGGCTCGGGCACGTCTACCTGCGGGAGTGGCTCCGGGCGCTGCTCTGGTTCCTCCTGTGGGTGTCGACGGCGCTCTGGGTGTTCGAGGACACGGCCATCGAGGACGGCGGCATCGACGCCGTCGTCCAGGCGTGGGGCAACCTCCCGCTGTGGGCGGCGGGGGCGCTGTTCGCCGTCACCGTCTTCTGCATCGTCGACGCCTACTGGCTCGCCTCCCGCGGCCAGAACGTCCCCACCGCACGCGAGACGGCCGGCGGGGCCACCGACGCCGATGCTGACGCCGAATCGACCGACCGCTGTCCGAACTGCCGCCGCCGAATCGAGGACGATTACGACTTCTGCCCGTGGTGTGCGGCCGAGCGCTGAGCGCTGGGGAGACCGGTCCGTACCTCGTCGCGACCGCCCGCTACGCTACTGGAACATCCGCAGCGGCTGGGCCTGGGAGCTCTCGTCGGCCTCCGCCTGCTGCATCCGTTCGGCGAGGCGTTCGCGGGCCTCCCGGATGTCCTCGGCCTGTTCGACCAGGTCGTCGGTGTCCACTTCGACGTCGGCGAGCGGTTCGACGCCGTACTCCAGCACCGACCGCGCGGCCTCCGGGTCCGGGAACTGGCTGCTCGCCTCGGCGATGAGGCCGACGCCCGTGACGCCCTGTTCACTCGCTTCGGCGAGCAGCGCGCCGGTCGGGCCGCTCACGAGACCCCCCTCAGGTGGCGGGACGATGCCCGCGTCGTCGAGCAGGTCGGACCCCTCGCCCGTCGCGATGCCGTAGACGTCCGGGACGTCCGCCTCCTTCTCGCTCGGGAGCCCGGAGACGTAGAGCGGCGTCACGTCGTTCTCGGCGATCCAGGAGGTGATGCACTCGGCGAACCCTCCCGCGGCCTGCGGTGAGACGGGGATGTCGCTCTGGAGGACGAGAAACGTGCCGTCGTCGTTCGCGTACAGGCGGACGGGCGGCATGAGGTCCGAGGAGTTCGCCCGGTAGACGCTGACCTGCGGGATGCCCTCGCAGTGGACCCCCGCGTAGTAGTCGAGGTCCAGGGAGGAGACGAGGTGGTCCCCGGCGATCTTCCCCACGAGGCCGAGGCCCGGCAACCCCTCGACGAGCGTCGGCGAGTCGAGTTCGGTGTCGCTCTGGACGTCGATGCGTGCCATAGTTCGACAGAGGGTCGGTGGTGGGTTAACGCTATGTGTGCCGGAGGGAGGCCGTGACTCGGACGACCGTGGTGTCCGTCGGTCGGATGGAAACGCACAAACGCGGCCGCCGGGTACGCCGCGTATGGTACTGGAGCGCTACGACCCGCTCGTCGACGACGTGGCCGCCTTCCGGGCGGCCTGCGAGCGGCGGCTCCCCTCGGTGGTCCGCGTCAACACCGTCAAGACCTCCGTCGACCGGGCGAGACGCGCCCTCGACGACGACGGGCACGACTACGAGCAGGCCGACTGGTACCCCGAACTCCTCCGCCTCGACTCGGACTCGCCGGGCACCTCGTGGCCGTACTTCCACGGCTGGCTCTACGGTCAGGAGGAGGTGAGCGCCCTCCCGGCGCTCGTCTGTGCCCCCGAACCGGACGAACGCGTCCTCGACCCGTGTGCCGCGCCGGGGAGCAAGACGACCCAGCTCGCGGCGATGATGGACGACACCGGGACGCTCGTCGCCAACGACAACAACCTCGGCCGCCTCTCGGCGCTGCGTTCGAACGCCGAGCGCTGCGGCGTGACGAACCTCGTCGTCACCAACCAGGACGCGCGCAACCTCTCGCTCGGCCCGTTCACGCCCGACGAGGGGGACGGCGGCGATGGGGGCGACGACAGCCACGACGGCCAGGAGGAACCGCTGTTCGACCGGGCGCTCGTCGACGTGCCCTGCTCCTGCGAGGGGACGATTCGGAAGAACCCCGACGCGCTCGACGAGTGGTCGCTCGGCCGCATCCGACAGATAGCGTCGGTCCAGCGAGACATCCTCCGGCGTGCCATCCAGACCACCCGTCCCGGCGGCACCGTCGTCTACTCGACGTGCACGTTCGCCCCCGAGGAGAACGAGGCCGTCCTCGACCACGTCCTCGGCGAGGAGCCGTGCGAACTGGTCGAGTTCGACGTACCGCTCGACACTCGGCCGGGCGTCACCGAGTGGAAGGGCGACGAGTACGACCCGTCGGTCGAGCGCGCGAAACGCGTCTGGCCGCACCTGAACGACACTGGCGGGTTCTTCTGTGCGAAACTGGAGGTGACCGGATGAGCCGCGAGGACTTCGCGACCTACGACGAGCCGAGCGAGGACGCGGGCCTCCGGGAGAACCGCAGCCACGTCTTCGAACGCCTCCCGGAGACGGCTGCCGACCGGGTGGTCGAGGGTCGTCCCTCCCGCGAGGCGATTCTCGACTACTGGGCGGAGCGGTTCGGCGTCCCCCGCGAGACGTTCGACGGGTACACGTTCTGGGAGAAGGGGTCGGGGAAGCTCTGGGCGTACGCGGGCGACGCGCCCGACGGCATCGACGTGGAGGCCCTCGGGATGGTGTTCCTCCGCGTCAGGCAGGAACACTGGAAGCCGACGACCGACGCCGTCCAGCGGTTCGGTCGCGCGGCCACCGAGAACGTCGTCCACCTCGACGACGAGCAGGCCCGCCGGTTCGTCGCGGGCGAGGACCAGTCCCTCGACTGGGACGGCGACTGGGGCTACCTGATAGTCAGCCACGACCTCGCCGGCGACGTCGAACCTATCGGCGTCGGCCTCTACCTCCACGGCGAGTTGCGCTCGCAGGTGCCGAAGGGGCGTCGTCGCGACATCGATTGACCGACCGCGGAACCACGTCCCACCTCGCCCTTCTCCCGACTCAGTCCCCTTCCTGCATCATCTCGGCCCGTCGCACCGTCCAGTGGGGTTCGGGCGGACCCTCGTCCTCGTCGACGACGTAGCGAACGTCCTCGCCGCGAGAGAGGTACGCCCACCGTCGCCGGTCGCTCTCGTCCCCGCGGACGAGTTCGACGCCCGAGAACGCGGGCGGGAGACTCGCCGCGGTGAAGCGGCCGGGCGTGTCCTGCAACTGGTAGTGGAGGTGTGGCTCCGTCGAGTTCCCGGAGTTGCCACAGCGCCCGACCTCCTGGCCGACGTCGACCTGGTCGCCCGGTTCGACGGCGACGCTCCCCTCCTGCAAGTGCGCGAGCAGGCTGTACTCCCCGCCGTGGTCGACGACGACGTGATTCCCCCGACCGTCCCAGGTCCGCCAGTCGGTCCACCCGGTTCCGGGCCTCGGGTGGTCCCGCAGGCCGTCCTTCGTCGCGACGACGGTGCCACCGGCGGGGGCGACGACCGGTTCGCCGAAGGCGTAGTAGTCGTCCAGCCAGATGCCGTCGGCGGAGTAGGTCCGCCCCCGGTCGTCGGTGTAGGTGAAGTCGTAGGCGTAGCGCTGGGCGAGGAGGCCCGGCGAGTGCGTGTTCCCCGCCGTCACGCCGCCTCTGGCGACGGTCCACTGGTCGTCGAACGGTGGCCGGAGCGCGACGGTCTGGTCGACCGACTCCGGCGTCGGCGGCCTGCCACGGTACCGGGCGACCACGACGAACTGACCGCCGAACCGGGCCACTACGCTCGCGAACCCCCACGGTGTTAGCGTGTAGAGGAGCCGCGAGACGACGTAGCGCGTACTGTTCGCCGAGCGGAGCACCGGCAGCGTGAGGAAGCCGAAGCACAGCAGGAACCAGACGAGCCACGAGGGGCCGACCGAGACGAGCGGCAGGAGACCGAGGAGTCCGAGAGCGCCGACCCACGAGAGGTCGAAGCGGCCGAGCGCGGGCATACACGCCCGTTACCGTCCAGCGATATGAACGCACGGGTCGTCGACGACGGTGGCGAGAGCCGCCAGGTGGGTCGTCGCACGAGAGTTCTTGAACGGGGACGGAGACCAGCGGTGCCGTGGTCTGAACGGGACCGTCGGTCGTCTGCGAGGCTTCGCCTCGGACCGCGTACCGGACGCGCGGCGTGCGACGCACCGACCGGCGGCGGAGGCACGCGTCGCCTGCTCGCTCACTTCGTCCGGAGGACGCCGCCGGAGAGTCCGTCCCACTCCACCCGGTAGCCGAGTCGCGAGAGGAGCGCGCTCGCCTCCGTGATGCCCTCCTCGGCCAGCACCTCCTCAGCCTCCGAGAGCGGCATCTCGGCTTCGACCCGCCCCTCCAGCGCGTCGAGCACCGTGGGCCGCACGAGTGTCCGCCCGACCCGCTCGTGCTCGGGGAACGACTTCCCTTCGACGGCGTCCTCGCTGACGCCGTACTCCTCGGCCAGCGCCGCGAACGTCGTCACGTCCGCCCCGGGGCGCAGGTCTTCGGGGAGCGACGCCGCGCTCTCGGCGACCAGGTCGTCCTCGTAGCGCCGGAGCGCGTCCCTGACGTCCTTGAGGCGGACGGTACCGGTGTAGGGAATCGCCCGATAGTCGAGGGCTTCGAGGTCCTCGCCGACGCCGAGCGACTCGTCGACGGCGACGAGCAGTTCCACGTCTTCCAGGTCGGCGAGTCGCGAGAGCTTCTTCTCGACGTACTCGGGCGTCCAGAAGCCCATTATCTCGAAGAAGACGCGGAACGGCGCGTGGTCGTAGTCGAACGAGAAGTCGGGGATGACGACGTGTGCGCCCGACTCCAGGGGTTCGGGTTCGCGGACGAGCGTCCAGTCGAGGTCCAGCGACCGGAACCGGGTCGCGAAGTCGGCCTCGACGCCGCTGTCGAACGCGGGTTCGGCGAGCGGGTCGGTCCCCGGCACCGAGAGGTCGCTCGCGTCGAGTTCGAGCGTCCGCTCGGTCCCCCGGTCGTCGACGGTCGCCTCCAGTCGCCAGTCGCTGGTCTTCACCAGCGTCCGTAGCAGGCGCGCGAAGCGCGTCCCGTAGCGTCGCGAGGTCCGGAAGAGCGCGTCGGGACCCGTGACCACCACCTCACGACCGTCCGGCGTCTTCCGAATCTCGTACATCAGCCTGAGGCGCTTGACCGCCGAGACGAACGCCTTCGGGTCGTTCGTGAGTACTCGGACCTCGGTGGCGTCGAACAACGCCGTCTGCGCCAGCGAGAGGTCGTACTGGCGGCGCAGTTCGTCGGGCGTCCACCGCGAGTCGAACGCGACCAGCACCTGTCGCTGCTCGCGGTCGGCGTACAGCGACTCGTCGACTGACGCCGCGTCGACGCCCAGTCGCTCCGCGGCCGCCGCCAGCGCCGCGTCCCGCTCGTCGGCGGTGACGACGTTCCGCTCGGCGGCGACACCGAACACCGTCTCGCGGGTCCGCTCGGGGTCGACGGCGGCCCGCGTCTCGAACGTGGCCTCCCGGTCGAGTAGGCTCGCGAACCCACGGACGAGTTTGAAGTCGTCGGCCTCTCGTTCGAGCGACGTCAGCGCCGCCTGCAGGTCGGCCCGCGTCTCATCGACGTGGCCCTGATAGACGCCCAGTACACGGGCGGCGAGGCGGTTATCGCCCTCGTCGGTGAACTGCGGTCGGTAGCCGCCGCCGCGTCGGGTGACCCGCAGGAGGTCCTTCGTCAGCACGTCGACTCCTCCGACGAGGACGCCGAAAGCGACTTCGGTCGCTCGAGGGATTCGATGTCGGGACTGATCGGAGGAGGTTGGAAGGTGGAAGATGGAACGAAGGGAGATCGCAGACGAGAGAACGTGTGCCTCTGACATGCCCGGATTGGTCCCAGACAGGTGTGACGCTTCGCGCGCTGGTCGCGCAGACGTAGGTAGCCAATGGAGGTAGATATACTGTCACGTTTCTCAGCTGTTGTTTTATAAGGGGGTCAGCGACTCGTCCCGAACACTGCTTCGACGAGACCCGCCGTTCCTCGCCTGAGCCGTCGCCCGACGGCGGTCGAGGAGATGTCGAGGACGCCCGCGACGTCCTCCAGCGTGGCCGACCGGGGGTCGTCGAAGTAGCCCGCGTCGTACGCCGCGACCAGCGCCTCGCGCTGGCGGTCGGTGATGCCGGCGCCCCCCCAGTCGCTCGGTCCGTCGGCGCAGTACAACTGCTGGACGTCGAACGTCACGCCGTTGTCGGTACAGAACTCTCGCATCGCCACGAGCACCTCACGGTTCGGGAACTGGTACCGACCGTGCCACGCGCCGTCCTGACAGTACGCGCTGAGCATCGCGCCGCCGCGTTTCGTCAGTTCGGGGACGACGAGCAGTTCCGGCGTCGGTTCGACGCGGTAGAGTCGGTCGCCGTCGCCCTCCGCGACGACGACGGGGTTGGCGACGGACGTGTCCTCCGTCAGTGCGGCGTCGAAGGCGGCGAAGTCGCCACACTGCACCGCGTAGAACAGGTAGGGGATGTCGTTGTCCGTCGCTGCGTGGTAGCGGGTCTCGATGATGGCGTCGGGGACCGCACTGCTCGTCGAGTAGAATATCTGTTTCGGGCTTGCCTTTCGTATCTCTGCGATGAGACTGTCGTCGGCCATGCGTTGAACTGCGGACGTCTGCCCGCCTGTTCGCGGCACTCAGACGTGAGCGCTGAAATAAATATCGGCCCGTAGAGCGCCACTCGACCGCCGCAGTGTCCGGTACGGGATACCGTCTCACCGCCGCCGTGCGGCGACGCGTTCCTCCGCCGTCTCCTCGGTGACGACCTCGTAGAGGACGGCCCGACCCGCACGCGTCGCGGGCAGGTCGTCCTGGGTCGGCGTCACGTCCGCGCGCGCCGTCGCACCTCCCGTCGCCGCCACGTCCTCGGGTGGCGTATCCTCGTCCGCCGTCGTTCCCTTGGGTCGGAGGACGCGGCCGAGGCGCTGGGTGAACTCACGTTCGCTGCCCGACCCCGAGAGGACGACGCCGACGTTGGCGTCTGGAACGTCGACGCCCTCGTCGAGGACGTTCGCGGCGACGACCCGCGAGTACGTCCCGTCGCGGAACCGTCGGAGTATCGTCCGTCGTTCGCTCGCGCCGGTCTCGTGTGTGATGGCCGGAATCAGGAACCGCTCGGAGAGACGGTAGACGAGGTCCGTCGACGCGGTGAACACGATGACGCGGTCCTCGCGGTGCCGGTCGAGGATGGCTTCGAGTTCGTCGACCTTCGCGTCGGCGTGCATCATCACGTCGCGAGCGCGCTGTTTCGCCAGCAGCGCTTCGCGGGCTCTCGGGTCGTTCCCCGACCGCATCACGAGTTTCTGGTAGTCGCTGCCCGAGCGCAACTGGAGGTTCGAGCTGGCGAGGTAGTCGGTGAACGTGCCCTGTGCCGCCTCGTACTCCTCGCGCTCTTCGTCGGTCAGCGAGACGGTGACGCGTTTGATGTCGTAGGCCGCGAGGTGCTCGCCCGCGAGGTCGTCGACGCTCACGTCGTAGACCAGCGGTCCGACGAGGTCCGCGACGACCTCGTGAGCGCCGTCGGGTCGCTCGAACGTCGCCGTCAGGCCCATCCGGGCGGGTGCGGCCAGCAGGCGGGCGATGTCGCGGTAGCCCTCGCCGCCGAGGTGGTGGACCTCGTCGAAGACGACCAGACCGAACCGGTCGCCGACCTCGTCGGCTCTGAGGTACGCCGAGTCGTACGTCGAGACGGTCAGCGGGCCGAACTCCTGGACGCCGCCGCCGAACTGCCCCAGGTCGCAGTCGAACTCGGCTTCGAGTTCCCGTCGCCACTGGTCGAGCAGGTCGATGGTCGGGACGACGACGAGCGTCGGCGTGTCGAGGGCGGCGATGGCCGCGATAGCGACGACCGTCTTCCCGCTCCCGGTCGGCAGTTCGAGGACGCCGCGGTCGCCGTTCTCGCGCCACGCGTCCAGCGCGGCCTGCTGGTAGTCGCGCAGTTCGTAGCTCGTCGTCAGGTCGAGAGCGGGTGCGTCGAGGACCCCATCCTCGTACTCGACGCCCGCCGCGTCGAGAGCGTCCCGCAGGTCGGCGTAGCGGTGGCCCGGCGCGCGGGCCGTCTTCGTCCGCGGGTCGCGTTCGACCCACGCCAGGTCGAGGTCGGCGGGTGGGTCCGTCAGTCGGACCGTCCCCTCCTCGAACGAGAGCCGTGTCACACCGCGAGTAGCGAGTCCCCGAGCAAGTGGATTCCGGTCGGGTTAAACGCCCGCCGGTCGTCCCTTCGGGTATGACCGAGGAGACGCCGGACGCCGACCACGAGGCGACCGACGACCGACGCTCGGACGCAGCGAACGGTGGGGCCGACGACGGGCCCGACCGCCACGCGACGGAACCGGGGACGACGAGCGACGCCCAGTCGGCCGACGACGGGGAGGCCGACACGGCCGTCGAGGCTGAAGCGGAGACCGCTGCCGAGGACCTGGTCGAACGGGTCCGGGAGAGCGACCCCGAGGCGGTCGCCCGCGAGATCGCGGACCTCCGCGCTCGCGCCGAGGAGGCCGACCGGACGGCCGAAGACCTCGAATCGAAACTCGCCCGCACGCAGGCGGACTTCCAGAACTACAAGAAGCGGATGGAGAAGCGCCGCGAGCAGGAGAAGAAGCGCGCGACGGAGGACCTCGTCACCCGGATGGTCGACGTCCGCGACAACCTCCAGCGAGGACTGGAACAGGAGGGCGACATCCGGGAGGGCGTCGAGTCCACGCTGCGCCAGTTCGACGACGTGCTCGACGCCGAGAACGTCGAGGAGATATCGCCGGACCCCGGCGACGAGGTGGACCCACAGCGCCACGAGGTGCTGATGCGCGTCGCCAGCGACCGCCCCGAGGGCACCGTCGCGCAGGTCCACCGCCCCGGTTACGAGATGGCCGAGAAGGTCGTCCGGTCCGCGCAGGTGACGGTCAGTGACGGGGACGACGAGAACGAGGAGTAGCACGGTTCGGAGTTCCCGCGAGCGCTAGCGAGCGGGAGCACGGAAGACGGGTACAGCGAGTCTTCCGGGCGTCCGGAAGCGAGCCGTACGGAGCAACCTCGACCGACGGTCGGGCGAACACGGGTCGTCACGACTCGCCGCTCTCGTCACTCAGTTGACGTCGTGACCGACTGTCCCGGAACTTCTGTATAAAACTTCCCAGCGGTAGCTGTCGTTGGTTTTCGAAACCGCACTACTGCGGTCGATTCGATAGAACGTGTGTGACGGCCTATTCAGCAAGCTTTACCAGTGCGAGAACGGTATGGGACGGTAATGGCGAGCAACAAGATTCTCGGTATCGACCTCGGTACCACCAACTCCGCGTTCGCGGTGATGGAGGGTGGCGACCCGGAGATCATCGTCAACGGTGAAGGCGAGCGGACGACACCCTCCGTCGTCGCGTTCACGGACGAAGAGCGCCTCGTCGGCAAACCAGCGAAGAACCAGGCCATCCAGAACCCCGAGCGCACCATCTCCTCCATCAAGCGCCACATGGGCGAGCAGGGGTACACCGTCGACATCGACGGCGAGGACTACACGCCCGAGGAGATATCGGCGATGATCCTCCAGAAGATCAAGCGCGACGCCGAGGAGTACCTCGGCGACGAGGTGGAGAAGGCCGTCATCACGGTCCCGGCGTACTTCAACGACAAGCAGCGACAGGCGACCAAGGACGCCGGTGAGGTCGCCGGGTTCGAGGTCGAGCGCATCGTCAACGAGCCGACCGCCGCGTCGATGGCGTACGGTCTCGACGACGACTCCGACCAGACGGTCCTCGTCTACGACCTCGGGGGCGGCACGTTCGACGTCTCCATCCTCGACCTGGGTGGCGGCGTCTACGAGGTCGTCGCCACGAACGGCGACAACGACCTCGGGGGCGACGACTGGGACCAGGCCATCATCGACCACCTCGCCGACGAGTTCGAGGCCGAACACGGCGTCGACCTCCGCGACGACCGGCAGGCGCTCCAGCGCCTGAAGGACGCCGCCGAGGAGGCGAAGATCGAGCTCTCCAGCCGGAAGGAGACGACCATCAACCTCCCGTTCATCGCGGCCACCGACTCCGGCCCGCTCAACCTGGAGACGAAGATGACCCGCGCGAAGTTCGAGTCGCTCACCAGCGACCTCGTCGAGCGCACGGTCGAACCGACCGAGCAGGCGCTCTCGGACGCGGGCTACTCGAAGTCCGACATCGACGAGGTCATCCTCGTCGGCGGGTCGACCCGGATGCCGCAGGTCCAGGAGCAGGTCGAGGAGCTGACGGGCCAGGAGCCGAAGAAGAACGTCAACCCGGACGAAGTCGTCGCGCTCGGTGCCGCGATTCAGGGTGGCGTCCTGGGCGGCGAGGTCGACGACATCGTCCTGCTCGACGTGACGCCGCTTTCGCTGGGAATCGAGGTGAAGGGTGGTCTGTTCGAGCGCCTCATCGAGAAGAACACGACCATCCCGACCGAGGAGTCGAAGATATTCACCACGGCCGCGGCCAACCAGACCAACGTCCAGGTCCGCGTGTTCCAGGGCGAACGCGAGATGGCCGAGCAGAACGAACTGCTCGGCGAGTTCCAGCTCGCGGGCATCCCGCCCGCGCCCGCGGGGACGCCGCAGATCGAGGTGACGTTCAACATCGACGAGAACGGCATCGTCAACGTCGAAGCCGAGGACAAGGGATCGGGCAACGCCGAGTCCATCACCATCGAGGGCGGCGCGGGCCTCTCCGACGAGGAGATCGACCGCATGCAGCAGGAGGCCGAGGAGCACGCCGAGGAGGACAAGGAACGGCGCGAGCGTATCGAGGCACGCAACGACGCCGAGAGTTCGGTCCAGCGTGCGGAGACCCTGCTGGAGGAGAACGAGGAGAACGTCTCCGACGACCTGCAGGAGGACATCGAGGCCGCCATCGACGACGTGGAGGCGACGCTCGAAGACGAGGACGCCACCACGGAGGAGCTGGAAGACGCCACCGAGGCGCTGGCCTCCGAACTCCAGGAGATCGGCAAGCAGATGTACGACCAGCAGCAGGCCGCCGCGGGCGGCGCGGGGCCGGGCGGTGCCGGTCCCGGTGCGGGCGCAGGTGCCGCGGGCGCTGGCCCCGGCGAAGCCGGTGCCGGTCCCGGCGCGGGACAGGAGTCGGAGTACGTCGACGCCGACTTCGAAGACGTCGACGACGAGGAAGACGAGACGACCGACGACTCGTAATCGCGCCGACTCGCGACGGTTCTTCTGCGGTCTCTCTCGACGCGACGAGCGCCGGCTGTCGCGGCCGAACCGACGAGATGTCTACCGACCGACGAACTCCGGGTCCTCCTTCCCGAAGAACGCGGCGTGTCCGCGCTGGTAGTCCTCGGTCCGGGTCGCGTTCGCGATAGTGTCGGCCTCCTCGGCCAGCTGTCCGGCGAACTCGCGGCCGAAGCTCTCGTCGAGCAGGCGCTTGGTCGCGCCGAACGCCTTCGTCGGGCCGTCGGCGAGTCGCTCGGCCATGGATTCGAGGCGCTCGTCGAACTCGTCGCTCGGGACGGACTCGGTGACGAGGCCGAGCGAGACTGCGTAGTCGGCGTCGACGGGTTCGTCCATCAGGACGAGTTCCTTCGCGCGGCGGAGGCCCACGAGTCGCGGGAGCCAGAACGTCGACCCGCCGTCGCCGGTGAGGCCGACACGCCCGTACGCGAACTCCAGGCGAGCGTCGTCGGCCATCACGACCGCGTCGCCCGAGAGTGCCATCGAGAACCCCGCACCCGCGGCGACGCCGTTGACGCCGGTGACGACCGGTTTCGGGGCCTGGTGGAGCGCGAGCATGCTGTCGTGGAGTGTCGACGCGAGACTCCGCAGTTCGGGCGCGTCCGTCTCGTCGCCGTCGAACTGGGCGAGGTCCGCGCCGGCGCAGAACACGCCGTCCGTCCCGCGGAGCGTGATACATCGCACCGCGTCGTCGTCCGCGAGACGGGTCGTCGCGTCGACGAGTTCGTCGGCCATCGTCGGGTTGAGCGAGTTGAAGTTGCTCGTCGAGTCGAGCGTCAGGTGGGCGACGCCGCCCTCCACGCTGAGCGCGAGGTTCTCGTAGTCGGCGTCGCCGTCGGAGCCGTAGTCGGTGTCGGACATGCCCCCTGGTTCCAACGCAGTTGAGATAAAACAACTGGGATGGAGCGAACGTTCGACAACGACACGCACGGAACTTTATACGAGGACTCCCGAAGGCCGTTCATATGCAACAACTCGACGTCACCGACGACCAACTCGCCTACCTGGAGAGCGTGCGGGTCACGCTCGAATCCGAGTATCTCGGGCCCTACGGCCACGTGACGACGCAGGACGCCCTCCAGTTCCTCATCGACGTTCACGACTCGACGGACCCCGACCTGCCGAGCGTCGACGTGGACGCTCTCGACACCAGCACGCCCGGAACGACGGCGACGCAGACGAACGGTGCCGACGCGACGACCAGCGCGGAGGTCGAGTCAGAGGCGTCGGAGGAGCTCTTCACGCCAACGTCGACGGACGACGCGGACGAAGCGGAGGCAGAAGCGGACGAGGAAGCGACGGAAGCAGCGGCGGACGACGAGGAAGCCGATGGAGATGCGGAGGCCGACAGTGACGCGGCCGGCGACGAGGACGCAGCGGACGCCGACGACGCGGAGACGGAGACGGCCGATACGGACGAGGACGGCGACGAGACGGAGGCGGGGGACGAAGGAGACGACAGCGCCGAGGAGGAGAACGCTGGCGAGGACAGCGAGAGCGGTTCGTCCTTCGATTCGGACACGGGTGGGAACGACCGTCTCCAGGCGATGATGAACCTGCTGGAGACCCACGACGACAAGTGGCGCGAGGACGACGGCGAGGCGCGCTACGAGATCGACCTCCCCGACGGGTCGACGGAGACGGTCCAGACCCGCGACGACGTGCGAGCGGTGCTGTTCAAGAACTACCGCTGACGCCGCGGTCGAACGCCGACGCGTCCACGGCGTCCCCCGAACGACGGCTGACACGACTCACGCTACTGTTATCTCCTCGGCCGACGAACTGAGAGCGTGCCCACCCGACCAGTGTTCAGTGGCTTCGCCGTGCCGTACGAGTTCACCTACCCGCAGACGCTTCTGCAGGTGGTGAGTCTCGTCGGCTTCGTCGTCGGGGGCGTCGGTGCGCTGGTCCTCGCGGCGTGGCTCCGCGGCGGCGAGGTCACCGTCACGTTCGGTCAGTCGATAGCGGGGCTCGGGGTCTGGGGCGGGGTCGCCCTCGGGCTGCTCGGTCTGGTCGTCGCCTTCGTCGGGACGCTCGTCGTCCACGAGGCCGTCCACGGCGTCGTCGCGCGGGCGCTTGGCTACCGGGTCACGTTCGGCGTCGCCCATCTCGGGACGCTGCTGTACGCCGCCTACGCCGGGACGTTCGAACAGCGCGTCACGCGTCGTGACCTCGCGCTCACCGCCGTCGCACCGCTCGTGGTCATCACGCTCGGCTGTGCGCTCGCGCTCGCCGTCGTGCCGGACTGGCTGGTCGTGCCGTTCGTCGTCGCCCTGATCGTCAACACGAGCGGCGTCGCTGGCGACCTGTACCTGCTGTACTACCTCCTGCGGGTCCCTCGGGGGAGCCTGTTCTACGACGTCAGCGTCGACGAGATGCTGGTGTACGAACCGGCGAGCGACCGGAGGCCCTCGGCCGACCGGAACCGTCACTCGCTCTGAGGCCCCTCACTCGACCTCGTGGAGTCGTTCCCCTTGATGGAGTCTCGTGGCGATGGAGAACGTCTGTTCCGCGGAGCGACGGGTCGGGAAGTGCGCGGCCATGTAGCGCGCCGGGGCGACGAGCGCGAGTCGCGCCTCCAGTTCGTCTGTCGCCGGGTCGTCGGCCAGCGCGTCGAACCGCTGGAACCCCGCCTCGACGTTCTGGAGCGTGTGGAAGCCAGCGTCCTCCCGGAGCAGGCCGCGGCCGAGCGTCCGCTTCAGGTCCGCGGGGTCCCCGCCGGCGTCGAAGTGTTCGCTGACGAGCGTGGCCGCCCGGTTGACCTGCCCTTGCTCGTCGAAGCAGTCGAGCAGTTCCTCCCTGACGTCGAGCGGGTCGCGGTCGCTCTCGCCCGGTGACGGGACGGGCGCTCGGGGCTGGTTGAGGAACCGGTCGAGGTACACCGACATCGCGGCGTCGAGACAGCCGCGGTACAGTTCGGTGGCGTCGGTCTTCGCCGTCGCGCGGTGGACCGCGTTCGCGTAGGTGAACGTGTGATGGACTGTGTTCCAGTCGTTGAACTCGTTGTTCGTCGCGAAGTACGCCACCCGGCGAGTCGCGGCGCGGGCGACGGCGTCTGCGAGCTGCTCCGTCGTCGCCCCCTCCCGAATCGCGTCGGTGAGCGTGTCGATAACGAGTTCGGGGTCGTCTTCGAGGAGCGTCTCGACGAACCACTCGGGTCGTTTCCACTCTTTCCCGGCGCCGGCAGCGACGAGGTCCGGGAGCAGGTCGTGGGCGTCGAAGACGAGTTCGGCGATGTCGACGGGTTGGCGCCACGAGGAGAGTTCCTCCGAGCGCGTCGCGCCCGTGAGCTGTTCGAGCGTCGAGGCGAGGGCGGCGTCGGCGTGGTCCTCCCAGCCGATGTGGTCCACGGTCTCGAACGCCGTGTTGACGAAGTCGAGCGAGTGGCCGTTGTTGAGGTAGAGGTGGTCCGTCGCGGCGGTGAACAGGATGTCGGCGACGTCCTCCCGTGGGAGGTTCCCGATGGCGGTGAGGAGGACGCGCTCCGCGCCGTCGCGGTCACGCACCTCGACGCAGTCGCGGAACCACTCCTTGAGTCGCTCCTTGGAGACCTCGCGGTTGTCGAACGCGTACTGCTGGAAGCGCGGAGCCGACCCGGCCGTCTCGTCGGCTACCTCGCGGACGCCCATGAACATCGCGCGGCGCTTGTCGCGCCCGCCGACGTCGTCGTAGAGGTTCGCCATGCAGCCGAGCGTCGTGAGGCCGCGACCCCACCCCATCTCGCGGTAGCGCGTCCCGAAGTTGACGGCCGTCTCGACGGGCGTGTGGAACCCGTCTGCTCGCGGCTCGCTCCGCTCTCCGCTCGCACTGTCCGAGACCGTTCCGGCATCGCGGCCCTCTCCGTCGAGTCCGATGATGGCCTTCGCCATGACGAGCGAGAGGTTCTCGTGGAGGCCGTCGGCGAGGCGATTGCGCCAGTGGGTCGCCGGGTCGACGTCCGTGGGCGGGTCCGGGTCGAGGTAGACCCCGTCGTCGCGCAGTTCGACGGGGAACGTCTGGACGTCGTCGGCCCAGATGTCGAACGTGTCGCCCTCCTCCAGTTCGAACCGGGCGTGATGCCAGTGACAGGTGAGGATGCCGTCCTCGATGGACCCCCGCGAGAGCGGGAAGCCCATGTGCGGACAGCGGTTGTCGACGGCGAACACCTCGCCCTCGTGGTGGAACAGCGCGATGGCCTGGCCGTCCTCGCTGACGACTGCCTGCCCGTCGGCTTCGAGCGTCTCGCGGTCGGCGACGCGGACGAACCGGTCGTCTGAGGCGGCGGTGTCGGGGTCCGTTGCCATACTCGAACGTGTGCCAGCGACTCACAAGAACGTTCCCTGAACCGGGTTTTTGTACGAGAACCGATACGAACGGCGAGGGCGGTGCCCGGTCGCGGCGCTCCTCGTCCGGTGTCACGGAAAAACAGTCGTGTCGGTGTCGCGGTCGAGTCCGACTACCAGTGGTCGTCGTCTCGGTCGTCGTCGTCCCAGTCGTCGTCCCAGTCGTCGCCACGGTCGCCGTCGTGGTCGTCGTCATCGTCGTCCCAACCGTCGTCGTGCCAGTCGCGGTCCTCCGCTGCGTCGACCAGAGCGGTCAGGTCGAGGTGGCCGTCGCCGTGGTAGTCGGGGTCGCCGAGGTCGCTCGCCGTCGAGCGGACGAGTTCCTCGACCTCGCGGACGCCCATCCGGGGGGCGAGCGAGCGGACCAGCCCCACCGCGCCGGTGACCTGTGGGGCCGCCATCGACGTCCCCGCCTTCCAGCCGTAGCCGGGCGTGCCGTCGTCGTTCGGCGTGACCGTCGAGACGACGAGGTCGTAGTACCACTTCGGATTGTCGTCATCGCCGTCGTTGGCCTCGGCGTACGCCTCGGGGTCGTAGTTCCCGCCCTCGGCGCTCACGTCGAGGACGTCGCCGCCGTAGTTGGTGTAGATGGCGGGCTGGGTGGTCGGCTGACGGAGGTGTTCGAGCGCCTCCTCCACGTCGACACCGTCGTCGTCCCAGTGATCGTCGTCGTCGCGGTCCCAGTGGTCGTCCTCGTCGTGGTCCCACTCGCCGTCTCCCTCCTCCTCGTCGTCCCAGAGGTAGCCGATGGGGCCGGTCGCCGAGACGGCGAACACGCCTTCGGCCTCCGTCGGGAGGCTGAGCACGCTCTCGGGGTCCATGTCGAGGGCGTCGTTACCGGCGGAGTTGACGACGACCGTCCCGCGTTCGTTCGCGTACGAGACGGCGCGTTCGTACAGCGTCTTGATGGTGAGCAGTTCGGGGTACTCGTCGGGGTAGACGAACGGGAGCGGGAACCCGAGGCTGACGTTCGCGGCGTCACACCGCTTGTCGGCCGCGTACATCAGCGCCGCCATGACGTCGCCCGTCGCCGCGCCGCCCTCCGACGAGAACACGCGGAGGGCGAGCAGGTCCGTCTTCGGCGCGGTGCCGAGGATACCGCCGCGGGGACCGCGGTAGTCGTCCGTCCCGGCGACGATACCGGCGACGTGGGTGCCGTGGTCGCCCGCCCCGTTCGGTCGGAAGTTCTCGCCGTCGTCGGTGAAGTTCTTCGAGAGCCGTTCGTTCAACGGGCGTCTCAGGTCCGGGTGGTCCGCGACGCCGGAGTCGATGACCGCGAGTCGACTGCCACGACCGCGGGTCTCCTCGTGGACCTCCTCTTCGAGTTCCTGCGAGTGCTTGTCCCACTGGAGCGACCGGTAGTCGGGCAGTTTCGGCTCTTCTTCCTCGTCGTCATCGTCGTCGTGATGCTCTCTGGCCGGTCCGCCGTGCCCGTGGTCGTCGTCGTCGCCGTCCCAGTCGCCCTCCCAGCGGTCGTCGTGGCGGTTCAGCGCCACGTCCGGTGCCGTCGCGGCCGCCCCTCCGACGCTCTCCGGGTCACCGGCGGCGACCAGCACGTCGATGGCGGACAGGTCGTGGACGATGTCGACGTCTCCGGGCACCGCCGACCGGTCGACCTCCTGCAGGTCGATGAGGAAGCGCTCTCTCTCGCCCGCCGCGGCCACTGGAACGGTACCGAGTGCGACGCCTGCCCCGGCGGCGCCGACGAGTCGAAGGAACCTCCGACGGCTGTGTTCATCCATACTTCACGAGTAACGTAATTGATACAAATTAATCCTGTGATTGAGACAATGTGTGAGGAGTATCGTAGTAGCCGTGGGGCGAGTGTCGTCGACCGTCACACGAACGAACGCAGTCCGACGACGGTCCGGTAGCGTCGAGCGAGTAGCGGTGCGACCGGTGCGACTGGCATCGGAAGCCGGTCTGTTCAAGTGGCTCAACAAACAACGAATGCTCAACGAATGAGCAGGGACTTCTACGAGGTGCTCGGCGTCTCTCGCGACGCGGACGAGGACGCTATCAAGCAGGCCTACCGGAAGAAGGCCGCCGAGTACCACCCGGACGTGAGCGACGACCCCGACGCCGAGGAGAAGTTCAAACAGGTCAAGAAGGCGAAGGAGGTCCTCACCGACGAGGACGCCCGCTCGGCGTACGACCGGATGGGGCACGAGCAGTACGAACAGGCCGAGAAACGCGGCTACGACGCCAGCCAGGGCGGCCAGGACCCGTTCGGCGGGATGGGCGGCATGGGTGGCGGCGGACAGGGGAGCCCGTTCGACGACATCTTCGAGCAGTTCTTCGGCGGCGGTGGCGGCGGTGGCCGCGGCAGGGGCGGCCCGCGCCCGGGCCGTGACCTCCGAACCGGGCTGACCGTCGACCTGGAGGACGCCTACTTCGGTACGGCGAAGGAGATGACGGTCACCCGCCCCGAGCACTGTCCGGACTGCGACGGTCACGGCCACCCCGAGGACGCCGAGGCCCAGACGTGTCCGGCGTGTGAGGGTCGCGGCCAGCAGGTCCGCGTCCAGCAGACGCCGCTCGGCCGGGTCCAGCAGACGACGACCTGCCCGCAGTGCGAGGGCGAGGGGACCATCTACAGCGAGACCTGCGACACCTGCGACGGCGAGGGGCTGGTGATGGAGGAGTCGACGCTCACCGTCGACGTCCCCGAGGGCATCCGCGACGGCCAGACGCTCCGGATGGAGGCCGAGGGCGCGCCGGGCGAACCGGGCGCTCGCGACGGCGACCTGCTCGTCGAGATATCCGTCGAGTCCGACGAGCGCTTCGAACGCGACGGCGACGACCTCTACGTCACCCACCCCGTCTCGTTCCCGCAGGCCGTCTTCGGCGACGAGCTGGAGGTCGAGACGCTCGACGGCACCGTCTCGATGGACCTCCCCAGAGGTACGCAGAGCGGCGAGACGTTCCGCCTGCGCAACAAGGGGATGCCACGCCTCCAGCGTCGTGGACAGGGCGACCTGTTCGTCCGCGTCCAGGTCGTCACGCCCGAGCAGATGAACGACGAGCAACGCGACGCGCTCGAAGCGTTCGCCGAGGCTGGCGGCGAGGACATCGACGTGAAGGAAGGGTTCTTCGAGAAGATCAAGAACTCGCTGTAGTCAGTCGGCCGATTCCGCGGTCTCTCCGCCCTTCGTCGCTCCTGGGCACGACCGCCGGGGTGCTTTGGCCTCGACGAGGATACCCACCTCTGGACCAGTGTCGCCCTCTCGTACCTCCAGTTCTATCAGGTGCCCGGCGTACTCCGACGAGAGCGCCCTTCCCGACCAGTCGCCGTCCCCGAGACGTGCCTCCAACCGGTAGACGCCCCGAACGCAGCCGAACCTCTTGACGGGTGCGTATCGGGTCGAGACGCGGTCCTCGGCGGGAGCCGCGTCGAGGCGATAGGTCTCGTCGTGGACGCGCTCACCGTCCCGCTCGACGCGCAGACCGACCTCCTGTGGCGTTTCGAGCCTGTTATCCAACTGGACTCGACCGAGACGGAACGGTTCGGGACCGTCGTCGCCAACGTCGTCACCGAGCGCAGAACACCCTGCGAGCGCAACGAGAGCGCCAGTGCTCGTCGCGAGCAGGTGGCGGCGACTGGTGGAGGGCTGCATACACAGCGTGTCGAGCAATCGAGAATAAGTCTTGCCTGCCGTCTGCCCTACTCCCCGCTCCCGGCGTCGCCAGTGTCGTCCAGTCGCGACTCGTACTTCGCCAGCGCCGTTTCCAGCGCGCGCTCGGCGTCCGTGTCCGTCTCGTCACAGAGCGCGAGCAGGCAGAACAGCGCGTCGCCGAGTTCGTCCGCCGCGACGGCGACCGAGTCGGGCGAGTCGCCGTAGTCGGTCGCGGTGTTCACCTCCTTGGCGAGTTCGCCGACCTCCGAGGCGAGGTCGAGGACGCGGTAAGCTGGCGGGGCGTGCAGGTCGTTGTCGTCGAGGAACTCGGCGACGCGTCGCTGGGTGTCCACGTGACTGGGCGAGGAAGCGGTCGGCGTGAAGCTATCGGAGTCTCGGCGGTCAGTCTCGGTGCGGGACGGCGTCGTCGCCAGCCTCGACGACGACGTCGCGTTCGACCGTGGCGACGTCGCCACAGAGCGGTATCCCGTCGTCGTCGAGCAGGTCGACGACGAGTCGGAGCGTGAGCGTCCGCGTGCGGGGTCGGTCGGTGCGCCAGGGCGGTTCGAAGTCGACCGCGTCCAGCGTCGTGTTCTCCACCACGTCGTGGGCGTCGTCGAACTCGAGTGCGGTCGTTCCCTCGATCCCCTCGTCGAGGGGGAGCAGTTCGGTCGCGACCGGGTCGAAACACGTCTCGCCGTCGACGCGGACGAGCAGCGTCGCACCGACCTCCGACGGTGCTTCGTCGAACCCGGACCACGCACACTCCACGCGGGGGCGGACGGTCAGCGACGCCAGCCAGCCGTCACCCTGCGTGACCGTCACCTCGCTCTCGGCGAGCGACTCGTCGTCGACCGCGACCACGCGCCCCGCCGCGTCAGGAGACTGCTGTTCGGTCTCCGTGTCCGCGTCGTGTGCTGCGCGGGGCTCCCGGTCGAGTGGCGTTTGGAACTGTTCCTGTGAACTCATACTCACTCCCTTAGGACATACAGGTATAAATTAATATCACGTTTCAAAACCGTTCGAACCGTTCACCGAGGGACTCGTCGCCACCTATCCGACTGATTAATTCTCGTGGATGGTGTCGGGGGAAAAGCCCGTTACTGCGGACGGTCACGACGTGGCTTCTCGGAGGACTGTTGCAGCCGGTAGGCCCGGTATGCGGTGGCTACTTCGGGCTTCATCGACGATTTAGGGGTGTGACGCGAACCGGTTCCATGGACGTGCTCGGCGACCTGGTCGCGCGGTCCCGTCGGAGCGACGACCCGGCCCTCCTCGCACCGGCGGTCGGCCGGACCTACGACTACCGACGGTTCTGCACAACCGCGTGGAAGGTCGGCCACTTCCTGCGCCACCTCGGCGTGCGCACCGGCCGCAGTGTCGCACTCGTCGGCGACGACCGTCCCGAGGTGGTGCTCTCGCTCTACGGCGCGGCACTGCTCGGCGCGACCGTCTCGTTCGACCCGCCGACCGAAGAAGTGGTCGATAGCCGGGTGCTGCTGGCCCCGAGCGACCGAGTCGACGCCTTCGACGTCGAACCGGGGACCCAGCGCGTGGCGTACGGCGACGCCCCGAGCGACCCCGGAGTCGCGTACTTCGAGCGCGACGTGTGGAGCGAGAACCCGACCGAACCGCCGGACCGCGTCTCGCCGGACGACGTTCTCCTACATGACCTCGATGGGGAGTCGTACACGCACGCTGCGGTCCTCGACGCGGCCCGGCGAGTCGTCGAGGAGTGGGGCCTCGAACCGGGCGACCGCGTCGCGGTTCGCGCACCGCTCGCGCGTCCGGGTGCCGTCGTCGCGGGGCTCGTGGCTCCGGTTCTCGCCGGTGGCGCGATACTCCTCCCGGACGGGGACGCGGTCGGAGACCTCGCGGTCGGCGGCGGTGAGGCTCCGGAATCGGGTGTCCTCGACCCGGCGACGGTGCTGGAGTGATTCGAGTCGGACGAACCTGAAAGAGTGAGACGCTCGTAGAACGGAATCTGTGGCGTTACTCGGTCGTCGTGGAACCGCCTTCCATCCCGGAGTCGGCCGAGGCGGTGATGGAGACCTCGCCCTCCCTGTTCGTCGATGTCGCGCTGAAGGTGTCACTGTCGGAGACGCTGGCGTGCTCGTTCGGATCCGCGAGCGCGCCACTCGCGTTGAGGAGGTCCACCTGGAGTTTCACGTGGACCGTCCGGGTGCGCGAGGTGCCGTCCTCGGGTTCGCCGAACAGGTCGTCCGCGCGGTCCCCCGAGTAGAGGGTCACGTCGCCCGCGCTGACGTTGTCGAACGACCCGGAGTAACCGCCGTGCCCCCCGAGTCCGTCGTACGTCCGGTCCCAGACGGTCTCGTAACTCGTCGACCCTTCCACCTTCGCGGAGAAGCGCACGCGGACGCCGTCGACCTCTTCGTCGAAGTTCGCCCAGTCGATGCCGCCCGAGGGCGTGATGTAGACGCGCTGGACCGTCCCGTCGTGGGTCGCGAGGCTGGTACTGCTCACGGTGAACGTCGCGGACGCCTCCGCGGCCGCCGCCCCGGAGAACGCCGTGACGCCCGCACCGCCGACCAGCGCCGCTCCGCCGGCCACCCCCATCCCCTTCAGCACGCCGCGTCGGTCGATTCCTGTACTCTCGTCGGTTGCGTCGTTTCCGTCGGTCATCTGAATCCCCCCCTTGCGGGGTTACTCGACAGCACGAGACGCCTCCCATTTGCTATTCCACGACTTACACGATTTTGTGACACTCCTCCTCAGGACTGTATCCGTCGTTAAACCACGTTATCTGCCGATTAACGGGGAATCGGGCCGCACGACGGCGTCCTCGTCCTGGTGGTGTGTCGGGAGGCTCGGCACATGGACTGGGTCCGTCGGCCGAGTTGGGAGGTAGAGTGGGGAGCGCGAGCGGGTCCGGCTCTCAGGCGTGGGGGAGTCCGAGGAAGACGGTCAGCGTCGTCGCCATGATGACGAAGCCGACGAGCATCGCCACGGTCGAGTAGCCGATGATGTCGCGTGCCCGGAGATCAGCGAGCGCAAGCAGCGGCAGCGCCCAGAACGGCTGGATCATGTTCGTGAGCTGGTCGCCCATCATCTCGAGGATGACCGCCGTCGAGACCGGCATCCCGAGCTGTTGGGTCGTTTCGAGGAGGATGGGCCCCTGTGCGGCCCACTGGCCACCGCCCGAGGGGACGAAGAAGTTGACGAGACCGGTGCTCATCAGCCCGAGGACCGGCCACGTCAGCGGCGTCGACACGCTCGCGAAGAAGTCGGCGACTGCGAGTCCGAGCGCCGTCCCGGTGACGATGCCGGAGATTCCGGCGTAGAACGGGAACTGGAAGATGATGCCGGAGACGTTCTTCACGGAGTCCTCCATCTGCTCGACGATGCCCTCGGGGGTCTTCCAGAGGAGGATGGCTGAGAACAGGAAGAAGGCGTTGATGCTGTTGAGCGAGAGGCCCGCCAGTCCATCGCCGCTGAAGAACCAGGAGTTGACGAAGTAGTACGCCGGGAAGACGGCGATGAGGAGGGTGAGTACCACCGAGGTGTTCAGTCGGTCGGCGGGAGTGAGCCGTTCGGTGGCCGTCGGTTCGACGGGGTCGGCGGACGCGGTCTCTCCCCCGTCGGGCGTGGGGTCGTCCGGCGTCATCTCGTCCATCACCGAGTCCGGTAGTCCCCGGATGTCGTCCTCGTCGCGCGGGTGCAGCGAGGCCATCACGAGGGGTATCACGAGGAGCAACAGGACAACCGTCGAGAGGTTCGCCAGACTACCGATGGTCTCGGTGACCGGGATGCCGTTCGGCGCGTACTCGAGGAACTCCGTCTGGTCCTCGGTCAGCGAGGCCATGAACAGCCCCGAGGAACTCGTCAACCCCGAGTGCCAGATCATCAGCGCCGTGTACCCCGCCGCGGCCACGAGCGGGTAGTGCAGGTTCAGCCCCTTCTTCTGGGCCTGGTAGGTCACCTGTCGCGCCATCACCGCGCCGACGATGAGCCCCAGTCCCCAGGAGATGAGCGCGGCGACCATCGCCACGAACGACGTGAACGCGACGGCCGACGCCTGCGACTTCGGTAGCTTCGCGATCCGTTCGAGCAGTCGCGTCACCGCCGGCGACTTCGCGATGGCGTCACCGGTCATCAGGATGACGGCGAACTGGGCCATGAACGTCAGGAACGTCCAGACGCCCCCGTACCACGCGTCGAAGATGCCGCTCACCGCGGGAACCAACCCCCCGGTCTCCTGGAGTTCCAGGGGGAACGCAGCGAGGGACGCGAGGACGGTCAGGACGATGACGAACACGTACGGGTCCGGCATGTACCGCATCGCCCAGTCCGCGAACTTCTCTCCGAGCCGTCGTATCGGTGTCGTGAGTGACATTAACTGTCGTGCCTCTCGGGGGAGACTGGTCACCGGGTGAAAGAACTACCGGGACGTTCACTGAAGTTGAACAGGACGGACGAGCCACCGGCGACGACCGTTCACCGGTACCCGGCCACTTTTGGTCACCCTCCCCGGCGGTGTACGTCGTGCGTTCCCGTCTCGCGAGCTCCGTCTACTACGGGTGGGTCGTCGCCGCCTGCTGTTCGGTCGCCGCGGCCGTCATGTTCGGGATGACGTACTCGTTCAGCGTGTTCTTCGACCCGCTGCTGTCGACGTTCGCCGTCTCGCCGGCGCGCGTCTCGCTGGTGTTCGGCGTCCAGACGTTCGCCATCTACGTCGGGGCAGCACTCCTCGGCGGTACGCTCGACCGGTTCGGTCCCAGACCGACGCTCCTGGCCGGTACGTCGTTACTGGGTGGCGGCCTCTACGCCACCTCCCTGAGCCACTCCTTCGTCGCTCTCGTGGTCACCTACGGCCTCGTCACCGGCGTCGGGATGGGGTGTCTCTACCTGATCGCATACGCCGTCGTGCCACACTGGTTCTACCGCCGTCGTGGGGCGGCCACCGGCCTCGCCAGCGCGGGCCTCGGCGTCGGGATGCTCGTCATCGCGCCGACGTCCGCCGAACTCGTCGCCCGCTACGGGTGGCGCGCGACGTTCCAGGTACTCGCGGTGGGCCTCACCGCCGTCCTGCTGGTCGCGGCGTGGTTCCTCGTCGACTCCCCACGGTCGGTCGGTGCCGACCGCTCCTCGGAGTTCCCCGGAGGAAGCGGCACCGCTGGCGGGGAACGCGACGCCGCCACCCAGTCGGACGGCGGGGACGACGTCCACGACTCGGACCGACGCGGCGTCGGTGAGACGGTGTTCTCGCTCCCGTTCGCCCTCGTCGTCGTCGGCTGGACCCTCATCTACGCGCCGCTGTACGTCCTCGTCAACCACGTCGTCCCGTTCGCCGCCGACACCGGGTCGGAGTGGGCGGGCGTCCTCGCGCTCAGCGTCCTCGGCGTCACGACCAGCCTCGCGCGGCTCGGCATCGGCGTCGGCTCCGACCGCATCGGCCGCGTCCGGGTGTTCGTGTGCTCCTCGTCGCTGATGGGGCTCTCGGTGTTGGCGCTCTCGTTCGCCGAAGGGCCGTTCGTCCTGCTCGGTCTCACCGCCTGCTTCGGCGTCGGCTACGGTGGAAACGGTGCGTTGCTCTCGCCACTCGTCGCCGAACTGTTCGGGGCCGAGAACCTGGGGACGCTGTACGGCATCGTCTCGGTCGCATTCGCGTTCGCGGGTCTGTTCGCGTCGCCACTGGCGAGCGCCGGGCACGAAGCGTTCGGAACGTACGTTCCGGTGTTCCTCGCCGCCGGTGCGGTCGGCCTCGTCGGCGCGGCCTGCGTCGAAGGGGCGGGCCGACTCAGGGGCGTCCTCTGAATCCGGGTCCGCGTCCGACTAGCGGGCGTCTTCGACCTCGTCCAGCGCGTCCGGGTTCTCGATGCTGCTCATGTCGCCGAGGTCCTCGCCCGTGTAGGCGGCCTGGATGGCGCGGCGAATTATCTTCCCCGACTGCGTCTTCGGGAACTCGTCGACGAACAGCACCTCGCGCGGGCGGAACGGCTTGCCGAGTTCCTCACCGACCTGCTCGCGTAGTTCCCCGCGCAGGTCGTCCGACTCCTCGTAGCCCGCGTCGAGGATGACGTAGGCGACGACGGCGGTGCCCGTCGTGTCGTCGGGCGCGCCGACGGCGGCGGCCTGGTTCACCGCCGGGTGGTCGATGAGCGCGCCCTCCACCTCGGCGGGACCGACCTTCCGCCCGGCCACGTTGAGCGCGTCGTCCGCGCGGCCGTGGAGGAACCAGAAGCCGTCCTCGTCCTGCTGTGCCCAGTCGCCGTGGTCCCACAGCGGCGGGTCCTCGAAGGAACTCCAGTAGGTGTCGAGGTAGCGCTCGTCGCCCTCCCAGAGCGACTTCGTCATCGACGGACAGGAGTCGCGGGCGACGAGGAACCCGCGTTCGTGGTCGTCGGCGACGCTCTCGCCCTGCGAGTCGACGATGTCGACGCTCATCCCGAGCCCGGGCTTGCCGAGGGTACACGGTTTCAGGGGCATCCCCGGGAGCGGCATGAGGAAACAGCCGCATATCTCGGTCCCGCCGGAGATGTTGATGATGGGTATCTCGCCGTTCCCGACGTGCTCGTAGAACCACATCCAGGACTCGGGGTCCCACGGTTCGCCCGTCGACCCCAGCAGGCGGAGCGAGGAGAGGTCGTGACCCTCCAGCCACTCGTCGCCTCGTTTCCGGAGCGCCCGGATTGCCGTCGGCGAGATGCCGAACACCGACAGGTCGTGGCGGTCGATCATCTCCCAGAAGCGGTCCGGTTCGGGGTGGTCCGGCGCACCCTCGTACATGAACACCGTCCCGCCGAGCGTGTGATTGCCGATGAGCGTCCACGGCCCCATCATCCAGCCGATGTCGCTCACCCAGAAGAACCGGTCCTCGGGGCGGTGGTCGAAGCTGAAGTAGATCTCCTTGGGACACTGCACCCCGACGCCCGCGTGGGTGTGGACGATGCCCTTCGGCTTTCCCGTGGTCCCCGAGGAGTAGAGCAGCATCGACTCCTGGCCCGACGGCAGGGACTTCGTCTCGTAGTGGTCGTCCTGTGTCTCGACTGCGTCGGCCCACCACGCGTCCCGCGAGTCGTCGAACGGGACGGTGAGGTCGGTGTCCTCGTCACTCGCCCCGAGCCGGTCGAACACCACGGTGTGCTCGACGTGGCCCGCCTCCTCGATTGCCTCGTCGGCGGCGTCCTTCAGGGTGACGTGCGACCCGCGCCGGAGGAAGCCGTCGCCGGTGAACAGGACCGAACACTCGGCGTCGGCGATGCGGGTGGCGGTGGCGTCGACGCCGAACCCGGAGAAGATGGGGACGGCGATGGCGCCGACCTTGAAACAGCCGTAGAGGATGGAGACGACCTCCGGCACCATCGGCATGTAGAGGCCGACCGTGTCGCCCGTCCCGATGCCGACCGATTCGAGGTAGTTCGCCACCTCGTCGGTCTGTCGTCGGAGTTCGTGGTAGGTGACCTCGCGCACCTCGCCGTCCTCACCCTCCCAGATGGTGGCGACCTTGTTGCGCGTCTCGCTGTCGCGGGCCGCGTGCCGGTCGACGGTGTTGTGCGCGACGTTGAGTTTGCCGCCGACGTACCAGTCGGTGAACTGGGGTCCATCGCTCGTGTCTCGGACCTGGTCGTACTCCTCGTAGAACTCGATGCCCAGGTACTCCGGGAGGAGGTCCCAGAACCAGTCGACGTCCTGCGAGCGCTCGACGAGTTCGTCGTAGCCGTCGACGTCGAACTCCTCCATGAACGCGTGGACGTTGGTCGCCTCGACCGTCTCCCGGTCGGGCTCGTACACCACTTCGTCGAGGTCCGGCAGGCTGCTCATGCCCCGGTGTGCTCCGGGAGACGCCAAGTAAGTTGGCTCCCCCGCGCGGCGGTCGCTCCCCGCTCCTCCGCGCGATTCCGTCCCGGAGAACGTTTTTGCCGTTGCCGTGACAACCCGACTCCATGTACGTGAGGGACGCGAAAAACCGAGAAGAGGTGTGGCTGCTCGACCACATCGAGGCGATGGGCCTCGACGAGCAGTCGTTTCGGTCCCGTGACTACGTCGTCGCCGTCGACGAGGAGTCGAACGTCAAGGCCGGGTTCGGCCGCGTTCGCATCCACACCGTCGACCCCGAGGAGACGGCCGACGACGGGGGGTCCGCGGAGGTCTGTGAACTGACGAGCATCGGCGTCCTCGACGGCTGGCGGGGCCAGGGCGTCGCTGCGCACGTCGTCGAGCGACTCGTCAAGACCGCCATCGACGACGGGTTCGAGGACGTCTACGCGCTGACCGACGAGCCGAACTACCTCTCGCAGTTCGGGTTCCGAGCGGTCGACACGGAGAACCTGCCCGCGACGCTGCGCGAACGACTGGAGCGGAAACGGGAGGACATCGCGCCCGACGCCATCGGGATGCACCTCGACGTGCGCCGGTTCCGGATGCCCGAGCGACTGCGCGAGCGGTTCAAGACGGCCGCCGAGGCCCACGAACCGGAACCCGACCCGGACGCCGAGGAGTTCGGTATCGACCCGGACCAGGCGACCTACAAGTACGACACGGGGCGCTGACCGTTCGGGCACTGACCGTCCAGCCCCCGACCAGCGCGGTACTCGCGGCGCCGCCCGGTCGACGTTACGAGTAGGAGGGCGAGCCCCGACCGACGATGCGTTCCCCGAGCGCCGCGAGCGACTCCCGCTTCAGGAGCGCGAACCCGAGGAAGATGACGGCGAACCCCGTCGCCGTCGCCACGTCGACGAACTCGCCGAGGACGAGCCAGCTCATCAGCGCCGCGACGACCGGTTCGAGGTAGCCGACGAGGTTCAGTTCCGTCGGGCCGACGCGGTCGAGCAGTTCGAAGTACAGCAGGAACGCCACGACGCCCGAGATCACCGTCAGGTAGACGAACGACGCGACGGCGGGTACGGTCAGGCTGACGTCGACGAGTCGTTCGCCGCGCGCGACGCTCGCGCCGTGGAGCATCGCCGACCCGAGGAGCATCGCCCAGCCCTCCATCGTCGCGACGGGGAGGTCGGTGTCGAACGGGCGCGTGAGGACGCCGCCGAGCGCGAAGCTCGCGCCGCTGAAGAAGACCAGCGCGATGCCCACCGCGTCCGCGCCGAGCGCACCCGGGTCCGGGTTCGCGACGAGGACGACGCCGACGAAGCCGAACGCCAGTCCCAGCACGCCGAGGCCCTCGATGCGACCCTCGCGGAGGACGAGCGCCGCGAACGCGACGGTCATCACGGGCGACAGCGAGACGATTACGGCCGCGATAGCGCCCGAGACGTACTGTTCGCCCATGTAGAGCAGGCCGTGGTAGCCGGCGATGATGAACGCGCCAGCGACGAGCGTGACGAGCCACTCGTCGCGTCCGCGCGGTCGCCAGCGGTCGGTCGTGACCGCCGCGTAGCCGAGGACGACCAGCCCCGCCACGTCGTAGCGGAGCGCCGCGAACAGCATCGGCGGGACGTGGTGGAGGCCGACCTCGATGGCGACGAAGGAGGTGCCCCAGAACGTTGCGAGCAGTGCGAACATGAAGGGTGTACTTGGGAGGATTTTCCAAAGATAGCTGCGGACCATTGGTGTCTACTACAAGCTCGAAGCCTGATACGTTTAAACCCTTCTACAACGATTCAGGATAGAGTAGAACGATAGTGTGATGTTCGAGTTGATAACTGTTGCTAATTCGGATATAACCGGGATAAACGGAATATCAGTTGGTCGCTCTTCGAGCCACACATTGCACTCGGTGGATAGTTGGTGCTTCGTGACGAGCGAGACGCATGGACGAGCGCGACGTGCGCCTGTTGCGGGCAATCACGGACCTCGGTACGGGCAGTCCCGAGGCGCTCCACGAGGAGACGGACATCCCGGTGTCGACCATCCACTACCGGCTGAACAACCTCCGCGACGAGGGCGTCATCACGAACGACCTGTACGACATCGACCTCGACGCGGTCGGACTGGATGTCACCGTCGTCGTCGAGATCCTCGCGGACCTCGACGACCGCCCCGCGGTCGAAGACGAGATACTCGCCATCGAGGGTGTCACCCACCTGTTCTCGACGATGGGTGAGACCGACTTCATCGCCATCGCGCGCCTGCCGGACGCCGACCAGGTCGGCCGCCTCATCGACGACTTCGAACACGTCGACGAGGTCGAACGGACGAACTCGACGTTCGTCATCGACTCGATTCGAGAGGATTCGCGAGCGCTGGGGTCCTACGAGGTGGAGACGCTGCTCGATGCGCTCGTGGACGAGTAGCGAGACGCGAACACGGTGAGCGTCTCGGGTACGCGAACGGTGAACGCAGTGAGCTGTGAGTAGCGTGGCTCGGACTGAGCGAACTACGTAAGCGAAGGAGAACCACGAAGTCCGAGCGGGGAGCGCCGCGACCCGCGGGAAGTAGACCGCCCACGAGGACAACGGTTAGTAACCGGGCGGGAGTCGGCTAGAGTATGTACGACGAGGAGGACCTGCGAGCCATCCGCGAGGGCCACGAAGAGTGGGAGGAGGAGACGCTCGGTCCCACGCTCGACCGGTTCGGGGAGCGCAAGAAGCAGTTCACGACCGACACCGAGGGTCACGAGGTCGACCGCCTCTACACGCCCGACGACGTCGCCGAACAGGAGTACGACGAGGACCTCGGCTTCCCCGGCGAGAAGCCGTTCACGCGCGGGCCGTACCCGACGATGTATCGGGGGCGACTGTGGACGATGCGTCAGTACGCCGGGTTCGGGACGGCCGAGGAGACCAACGAGCGGTTCCGGTACCTCATCGACAACGGGTCGTCGGGGCTGTCGATGGCGTTCGACCTGCCGACGCAGATGGGCTACGACTCCGACGACGCGATGGCGGCGGGCGAGGTGGGGAAGTCGGGCGTCGCCATCGACTCGCTCGACGACATGGAGACGGTGTTCGACGGCATCCCGCTCGACGAGGTGTCGACGAGCATGACCATCAACGCCCCCGCGAGCGTCCTGCTGGCGATGTACGTCGCGGTCGGCGACAAGCAGGGCGTCGACCGGTCCGAGCTTCGGGGGACCATCCAGAACGACATCCTGAAGGAGTACGCCGCGCGCAACACGTTCATCTTCCCGCCGGAGCCGTCGATGCGCATCATCACGGACATCTTCGAGTTCTGCGCGGACGAGGTGCCGAGCTTCAACACCATCTCCATCTCGGGGTACCACATCCGCGAGGCCGGTTCGACCGCCGCCCAGGAGATCGCGTTCACGCTCGCCGACGGTATCGAGTACGTCGAGCGGGCCATCGAGGCCGGGCAGGACGTCGACGAGTTCGCCCCACAGCTCTCCTTCTTCTTCGCGTCGTACAACAACATCCTGGAGGAGGTTGCGAAGTTCCGTGCCGCCCGCCGGATGTGGGCGCGCATCATGGAGGAGCGCTTCGGCGCGGAGGACCCGAACTCGATGAAGCTGAAGTTCCACACCCAGACCGCCGGGTCCACGCTGACCGCCCAGCAGATAGAGAACAACGTCGTCCGCGTCGCGTACCAGGCGCTGGCGGCCGTCCTCGGCGGGACGCAGAGCCTCCACACCAACGGGAAGGACGAGGCGCTGAGCCTCCCGACGGAGGAGTCGGTCCGGACCGCGCTGCGCACCCAGCAGATTCTCGCCCACGAGTCCGGCGCGGCCGACACCATCGACCCGCTCGCGGGGAGCTACTACGTCGAATCGCTCACGGACGACCTGGAGGCGGAGGCGACGCAGCTCATCGAGGACATCGACGAGCGCGGCGGGATGCGCCAGTCCATCGAGGACCAGTGGGTCCAGCGCCAGATACAGGACGTCGCCTTCGAGCGCCAGGAGGAGATCGAGGAGGGCGAACGCGTCATCGTCGGCGTCAACGAGTTCCAGAGCGACGACGAGGTGGACGAGGACGACCTCGCGGAGGTCGACGAGGAGGACGAACAGCGCCAGATCGAACGCCTCGACGCGATGCGCGACGACCGCGACGAGGAGGACGTCGAGGAGTCGCTCGACGCACTCCGCGACGCCTGCGCGAGCGACGCCAACGTCATGCCGTACATCGTCGACGCGGTGAAGGCGTACGCGACGACCGGCGAGATATGCGACGCGATGCGCGACGTGTTCGGCAAGCACACCGGGGCGTGAGCGCGACGCGACGACGTGCGGTTCGCGGTCGGCCACATCGCCGTGCGCAGTCGCCGGCGGCATCGATCTCCGCACCCCGACCGTGACCCCACGCATGCTCGCTGACGTTTCGGTGGCTCTGGGCACCGTGGTCGCCTTCGCGCTCGACCTGTGGCTGGACCCACGGCCCGGCCGGGCGCAGTAGTTCCCCGCACGTCCGCATCCTCGTCGTCTCACTGCCAGCAGGACGCTTATTGCACCGACGGACGCACGTCGGGCCATGCAGTTCCATCACGCGGGAATCGCCACCACGGACTCGGACGCGATGGCGTCGCTGTTCTCGACGCTGTTCGAGACGCGCGTCGTCCACGAGGAGATGCTCGACGACCTCTACGTCCAGTTCCTCGACGTCGGTGACGGCTACTTCGAACTCCTCGAACCGACCGAGGAGGGGACGGTCCAGCGCTACCTCGACAAGAACGGGCCGGGCATCCACCACCTGGCGATGGCGACCCAGAACATGCCCGCGACGCTCCAGCGTGCCCAGGACAACGGCGTCCGCCTCATCGACGAGGAGCCACGGCCCGGCGCGTGGGGTCACGAGGTCGCGTTCTGCCACCCGGACTCGACCGCCGGCATCCTCGTCGAGTTCGTGAGCGAGCACTGACCGCTCGACCGTCGCGGCGGCTCGGGAGCAGCGTCTTCGTCCGCGTCGGTACGCCTCGGGAGACGACATAGTTCTCCGTACCCGAACGAAAATTCAAACGAAAAACATTAACGGCGGATGTGTGGACTGCCGCGTGTCAATGCGACGACGCACATTCCTGACGGCACTCGGTGCGGGCGCGGCATCGCTCGGCGTGACGGGGGCGGCGAGCGCGGACCTGCTCCAGTCGAGCGACACCATCGACTCGCTCGTGTTCGACTCGACGGCGAGTCTGCTGAACGCGAACGGCGAGCCGCTGACCGACGACTCGCTCGTCGCGGTCTGGGCCGAGCCGACGGCGTACAACGGCGACGACGACGGGGAAGAGAACGCCACCATCTACCCCGACGGGACACCGATTCCGCTCGTCGCGAGCGCGGGCACCGTCGTCGGCGTCGGTGCCCCCATCGGTCAGGACGACACGGACTTCAGCTACGGCAACGAGGAGTTCCTGCTCAACGTCTTCGACGTGAAGCTGGGCGGCGACGGGACCGTCCTCTGGGACGAGGGCCACGACCAGTTCTACACGCTCTCGAGTCACGGTTCGTTCGAGCAGTACGCGGAGGACGCGGGGTACGACCTCCGGGCGACGACGGACGTGCTCGGCGGCGCGTCGCTCACGTTCCCGTCCACGGCGAGCCAGGTCGCCCCCGATGGCGGGGCACTGACCGACGCCTCGACGGTGATGGTCTGGGCCGAACCGACGGCCCAGAACGTCGACGACGCCGGCGACGAGGCCTCTCACATCTACGCTGCCGACGAGGAGATACCGCTCGTCTCACGAGACGGTGACGTCGTCGGGTTCGGGACCCCGGAACTGATAGCGGACGGCGAGTTCGACGGTGCGAACGAGCAGTTCGTGCTCGCACTCCTCTCGTCGACGGTCGGGGACGGCGGAACGATACTCTGGGACGACGCCCACGACACCTACTACGACTCCTCGAACTTCGGGTCGTTCGCGGAGACCGTCGAGAGCGAGGGCTACGCGTTCGAGGCGACCACGGAGTCGCTCGCGGGAGGTTCCGACGGCGGCGAAGCGGGCGACGACGTGCTCGTGGCCGACCCGGGAACGCCTGGCGAGCCCTCGACGCACACCTGGACGCTCGAGGACCTCACCTTCGGGGAGGCGGGCGCCGACGGCGACGAGGTCGACACGATCACCGTCGAGTACGACGCGGCGAGTCTCGACGGGCTCGACCAGGACGACGTCACGGTGACGATGACCCGGACGCTCTCGGACGGGACCGACACGAGCGAGATCAGGGTCAACCAGGGGAGCTACAGCGGGTCGGCGGCGACGTTCGACCTCTCCGGGCGCTACCAGACCGACGTCGCGGGTCCCGTCGTCGTCGAGATCGACGGCGTCCAGAACCCGCCGACGAGCGAGGTCGCGACGATCACGCTCGAAGGCGACGCCGACCCGGTCTCGGTCGAGGCCGACCTGACCGTCGGCGATGGGTCGGACGGCGGCGACTCGGCGCTCGACGGCGCGGACCTCCTCGTGATCCCCTCACCCGCAGAGCCGTACCCGGACGCGGAGCTCGCGGCGGTCGCCGAGCACGTCGCCGACGGCGGGAGCCTGTTCCTGTTCGACGAGTCGGAGTTCACCAACGAGGAGACCGCGAACCTCGACGAACTGGCGTCGAGCCTCGACCTCTCCTTCCGGTTCAACGCCGACCAGGTCGAAGACACCGAGAGCAACGCGGGTGCGCCGTACGTCCCGACGACGTCGAACTTCAACGATGCGTTCGACGTCTTCGACGGGCTCGGGTCGGCCGGGCTTTCCGATGCAGACGGCCTCGTCGTCACCTCGCCGTCCGCCGCGTTCTCCGCGGCCGAACGCGACGCGCTCGCGACGTTCGTCGAGTCGGGGGGGTCGCTCTTCCTGTTCGACCAGTCGGACTACAACGACTTCGACGAGACCGCCAACCTGAACGAGGTCGCGACGGCGGTCGGCGCGCCGTTCCGGTTCAACGACGACCAGGTCTACGACCCGGAGAACAACGCCGGTGCCCCGTTCGTCCCGACGACCTCCGAGTTCAACGCCGACTTCGAGTACTTCGACGAGCGAGAGGGCCTCAGCCTCGAACTCGACCGCGACGAGACGTACCTCGTCGAGGTCGTCTCGGTCACCGACGGTGACACGGTCGACGTCCGGTTCGAGGAGGGCCAGGAGCAGGCTATCCGGACGCTCGGGTTCGACACGCCCGAGACGGGAAGCGCGACCAGCACCGAGCGAGCCGAGGAGTGGGAGGGCATCGACTCGTACGACTACCTCGAAACCGCCGGTGAGGCGGCGACGGCGTTCGCTCGGGAGCAGCTCTCCCCCGGCGATACGGTCGGGCTCTCGTTCGACGCGACCGAACCCGTCCGGGACGAGTTCGGCCGTGTCCTCGGCTACCTCACGTACGACGCCGACGGTTCGGGGAGCCGCGACACGCTGTACAACCGGCGCGTCGTCGAGGCGGGCCACGCCCGCGTCTACGGGTCGGGGTTCGCTCGCCACGACGAGTTCCTCGCGGCGGAGTTCGCGGCCCGCGACGCCGGCCGCGAGGTCTGGTCGGAGAGCGACCCGTTCGACTCCTCGCCCATCCGTGACCGTCCCGTCGAGGACCTGTTCTTCCCGACCCCGACGAGCGTCGTCACCGACTCCGGGCC
Organism: Halomarina salina; assembly: GCF_023074835.1. Lineage (NCBI taxonomy): Archaea > Methanobacteriati > Methanobacteriota > Halobacteria > Halobacteriales > Natronomonadaceae > Halomarina > Halomarina salina. The sequence continues at coordinate 634,903 of NZ_JALLGW010000002.1, read as the reverse complement.
GGTCGACGACGACCGCGTCCCGGTGTTCGCCGCGCCGAGCGCGACCCGGAGTGGGGGAGACGTCTCCACCGACGGTGACCTCCCGCTGGCGGCGGTCGACCTCGACAGTCGAGTCGCCGTGTTCGGTGCTCCTCTCATCAGCGAGACCTACGAGGAAGCCGAGGGGTACCCGGTCGACACGTCCGGCTACGAGAACTTTGCGTTCGTCACGGAGCTACTCGACGACCTGAGCGCACGCGACGACGACACGGTCCTCATCGAGGGCGGCCACGGACAGTTCGGCCTCTCCTACTCGCTGTCGAACGAGGACGCCGCGTACTACCAGCGCTACCTCGAAGGGCGGGACACGCTGTTCGAACAGGTGAACGACCTGACGACCGAGGCGTCTGCCGAGCGCCTCGCGTCGGCCCGCGCGCTCGTCGTCACGACGCCGGCGAGCGCCTTCTCGGACGCGGAACTCGCTGCCGTCGCGTCGTTCGCCGACTCGGGCGGTGCGGTCGTCCTCATGGGGAGTGCCGCCGCCCCTGCCGACCAGCGCGGCTACCTCGACGAGGTGGCGACCGCCCTCGACTCCGACCTCCGGTTGGGGAGCGGGAGCGTCACCGACGAGGAGTCGAACCTGAACGGCGACCCCTCGATTCCGGTCACGTCGAACCTCTCGGAGGTCGACACGGACCCGGCACCCGAGCGGCCGCCGGTCGCGACCATCGACCTCGCGACGACCGAGGCCACCGTCGGCGAGCGACTCGCGTTCCGCGTCGACGACACCTCCGGCAGCGGCCGGTGGATAACGGCGCTCGACTGGACGTTCGGCGACGGCTCCGCCGACGAGGGCTGGTACAGCGCCCACCGCTACGACGAGGCGGGCGAGTACACGGTGACGCTGACGGCCACGGACAACACCGGCGCGACGACCACCGACACCGTCACCGTCGCCGTCTCCGACCTGAGCGACCCCATCGCGCGCGTCGTCCCGAGCACGACCGACGCCTCGGTCGGTGAGCGAGTCACGTTCAGCGTGCGGGACACCTCGGGCGACGAGCGCTGGGTCGACTCGCTCGACTGGACGTTCGGCGACGGGACCAGCGGGAGTGGCTGGTGGAACGCGCACAGCTACGGTTCCGCTGGCAGCTACACCGTGACGCTGAGGGCCACGGACAACACCGGCGCGACGACCACCGACACCGTCACCGTCACGGTCGAGTGAGCGGCGCGCTGTAGCGCCCCGCTCGCGTTCTCCGTCTCCTCGGCGACGCTCGCCGCACCACGCCGCGCCGCGCTCTACGGCCGCGACCCGACTGGCTCACGTCACTGCCGTTCACCGAACCACTCCGCCGCCTTCGTCTCGGTCGCTGGGTGGATTCGGGCCGGTGGCTCGCGGAACCACGCCGCGCCGTGGAGTTCGCCGGGCTGGATGCGTATCTCGCCGCCAGCGTAGTCCGCGTCGAAGAAGCCGTACAGCATGTGGTTCACCCGGTCGTCGTCCGGGTCCGTGCAGTGGCGCTCGACGCGTTCGAGGCGGAAGAGGTCGGTCACCTCGCAGTCGACGCCGGTCTCCTCGCGGACCTCCCGAACGGCCGCCTGCTCGTACGTCTCGTCGTCCTCCTGTCCGCCGCCGGGGACGCCCCATCCCGAGTCGTCACGACCGAGGACGAGCAACGCGCGCTCCTCGTTCCGGCCGGGGAGCGCGCTCTCCGGCATCGACTCGGTGAGGTCGGCGAACTGCTCTCCCGTCCGGGTGACCCAGCAGTACGCGCCGCCGACGTAGCCCGCCCGCGACCCGGCGACGAACTCCTCGAACTCGTCGGGCGGCGACTCCCAGCGCGTCTCGACCAGGTCGACGCCCTCGCGGCCGTACTCCTCCAGCAGTCGCTCGCGACGCCGCTCGACCTCCGCTCGGTTGATGGGGGTCACTGTGGTCCGAGCGAACTCGTCACGGAGTCATCAGTCGCTCGAACTCGGGTCGCCGTTCGCGGTCACCGGTCACGACGGCTCCCGGCGAGGCGGCCGACGGTCGACTCGGCTCCCGCCACGAGTCGCTCGACCACCTCACCCGCGGGCGGCACGTCCTCGATGCTCCCGACGCCCTGCCCCGCGTAGAGCGCCATCGCCTCGGCGTCACCCTCGACGGCGGGCGTCGGCGGGTCGTCGTCGTACCGTTCGACGTCGTCGTCGCCGAGAGAGGCGACGCGCTCGCCCTCGTTCGGTCGCTCGCCTGAGACCGGCCGACCGGCGGCCGTCCACGACTCGACCGTCGAGTTCCGGAGGACGCGATGGTCGCGCCCCGGCCAGCCACCGTCGAACAGGTCGGTTCGACGGGTGTCGGTGCCCGCCGCGTCGAGGAGGTGCTGGCGGTACGTCGGGTGGCTCTGCGCCTCCTCGGTCGCGACGAACCGCGTGCCGAGGAACGCGCCGTCGGCTCCCAGCGAGAGTGCCGCGGCGAGACCCCGACCGTCGACGATGCCGCCGGCCGCGAGGACCGGCACGTCCACCGCGTCGACCACCTCCGGGACGAGGGCCACGGTGGAGACGTCGCCGTCGAGGTGACCGCCCGCTTCGGCACCCTGCGCGACGACCACGTCGACGCCAGCGTCCGCGACGGAGCGAGCGTCGGCGGCGCTCCCGACCATCGCCACGGCGAGCGCGTCGGCATCGTGGACACGCTCGACGTACGGCGCGGGGTCGCCGAACGAGAACGCGACGACCCGCGCGCCAGCGTCGAGGCAGGCGTCGAGGTGGTCGTCGGTCGGGTACCGTCGCGTCGCGTCGTCCAGTACGAGGTTGACGGCGAACGGGGCGTCGGTCAGCGACCGCGCCTCGGCGATGGCGTCCCTCGTCGCGTCGGGCGAGCGCCACGTCACGGCGAGACTCCCCAGACCGCCCGCCGAGGAGACGGCCGCGGCGAGTTCGGGACAGGTGACGCTCCCGACCGGGGCCTGTGCGACGGGGTGAGCGACGCCGACGGTGTCGGTGAACCGGGTCGTCAGCGACATAGCTGGTGTTCTCGAACCGCCGAGAAAAGCGTGTCCTCGGGTCGACCGCTGGTCGTCACTCGGGAGGCGCGCCGAACGACTCGACGGCCGCCGCGTCGACGTCGAAGTCGTTCTCGACCAGCGCGTCGCTCGCCAGTCCGACGAAGTCGTCGAAGCCGTAGACGAACACGGACTCGTCGCCGGCCGCCTCCTCGACGGCGGCTTCGAGACCGTCCGCGTCCGAGACGAGCGTGACCGTCGCCCCCGCGCCCGACAGCGTCGAGAGACGGTCCTCGTGGAGGGGTTCGTCGTCGAGGTAGACGACGGTGGCGTCGTTGTCCTCCGCGAGGGCGCGCTCGGCGATGCCGACCGCCGCGCCGACGCCCGGCCCGCCCGCGAGGACGAGTGCGTGCGCCTCGCCGTCGTAGTGCGCGTCGCCGAACGGCCCGGCGACGGTGACGGTGTCGCCGGCCGAGAGGTCAGCGAGGCGCGCGCCGACGACGCTCTCGGGGTCGTAGGTGAGCGTCACTTCGAGCGTCTCGTCGGTGTCGGGCGACGAGAGGGTGTAGAAACGCGACTCGACGTCGCCGTCTATCTCGACGCCGAGACGGACGAACTGGCCGGGCTGGGCGACGAATCCGTCTGGCGTCTCGAGTTCGAGTGCGACCGCGTCGGGGCCGACGCTGGTGACGGTGGTGACTGACGTTTCGGTCTGGTCCATACGGACTGTGCGTTCCCCCGCTTCGAAGGTGCTTTCGGTCCCGAGAAGTGGAGAGAACTATGCTGTATTCAGAAGTCTTTTGCAGTGTCGAAGGGTAGCCCGCGGTACGTATGCCTGCGGACCTCAATTGGGCCATCGGCGGGGAAGCTGGCGATGGTATCGACTCGACTGGGAAGATCTTCGCCCAGGCGTTGTCGCGTGCCGGTCGCCACGTCTTCACGTCGAAGGACTTCGCCTCCCGGATTCGGGGCGGATACACCGCCTACAAGATCCGGACGAGCGTCGACCGTGTGGAGAGCGTCGTCGACCGACTGGACATCCTCATCGCGCTGACACAGCGCACCGTCGACGAGAACATGGACGAGCTCCACGAGGGCTCGGTCATCATCTACGACGGCGAGCGCACCACGATGCAGGACCTCGAGATTCCCGACGGGATGGTCGGGCTCGACGTCCCGCTGAAGTCGCTCGCGGAGGACGCGGGCGGCGCCATCATGCGCAACATCGTCGCGCTCGGCGCGGCGTGTGAGGCGACGAACTTCGACGTCGAGTACCTCGACGAGTCACTGGAGAAACGCTTCGGGAACAAGGGCGAGTCCATCGTCGAGAACAACAAGGAGGCCGCTCGCCTCGGCCAGGAGTACGTCGAAGAGAACTTCGACCACGACTTCGACTACGACCTCGACACGACCGACGAGGACTACGTCCTCCTCAACGGCGACGAGGCCATCGGGATGGGCGCGCTCGCCGCAGGCTGCCGGTTCTACGCCGGCTACCCCATCACGCCCGCGACGAACGTGATGGAGTACCTCACGGGCCGCATCGAGGACTACGGCGGGGGCGTCGTGCAGGCCGAGGACGAACTGTCGGCCATCAACATGGCGCTCGGTGCAGCGCGCGCCGGCGCGCGCTCGATGACCGCCACGTCCGGACCGGGCATCGACCTGATGACCGAGACGTTCGGGCTGGTGGCGACGACGGAGACGCCGCTGGTCATCGTCGACGTGATGCGCTCGGGTCCCTCGACGGGGATGCCGACGAAACAGGAGCAGGGCGACCTGAACATGCTCCTGTACGGGGGTCACGGCGAGATTCCGCGGTTCGTCGTCGCCCCGACGAACGTCGCGGAGTGCTTCTGGAAGACCGTCGAGGCGTTCAACTACGCCGAGAAGTACCAGACGCCGGTGTACCTCGTCGCGGACCTCGCGATGGCGGTCACCGAGCAGACGTTCCCGCCGGAGACGTTCGACATGGACGCCGTCGAGGTGGACCGCGGCAACGTCGTCGGCGACGACGCCATCGACGAGTGGCAGAACGAGAAGGGGCAGTTCCAGCCCCACCTCGCCACCGAGGACGGCATCTCGCCGCGCTCGTTCCCCGGCCAGTCCGGCGGCGCGCACATGACGACCGGCCTCGAACACGACGCGCTCGGGCGTCGGACCGAGGAGGAGGAGGTCCGCCTCGAACAGGTCGACAAGCGCAACCGGAAGGTCGAGACGGCCGAGGAGCAGGAAGACTGGAGCTACCGGGAGTTCGGCGACGCCGACTCGGACACGCTCATCATCTCGTGGGGGTCGAACGAGGGGCCGATGCGCGAGGCTATCGACTTCCTCGAGGAGGACGACATCGACGTGCGGTTCATCTCGGTGCCGTACATGTTCCCGCGACCGGACCTCAGCGAGGACGTCGAGGCCGCAGACGAGGTCATCGTCGTCGAGTGTAACGCGACCGGGCAGTTCGCGGACGTCGTCGAGCACGACACGCTCACCCGCGTGAATCGCATCAACAAGTACAACGGCGTCCGGTTCAAGGCCGACGAACTGGCCGACGAGATCAAACAGGCCCTCTCCGAGGGCACGGAGGTGACAGCATGAGCTCAGACGTACGATTCACGGATTTCAAATCCGACAAGCAACCGACGTGGTGTCCCGGCTGCGGTGACTTCGGGACGATGAACGGCATGATGAAGGCGCTGGCGAACACGGGCAACGACCCCGACAACACGTTCGTCGTCGCCGGTATCGGCTGTTCGGGGAAGATCGGGACGTACATGCACAGCTACGCGCTGCACGGCGTCCACGGCCGCGCCCTGCCGGTGGGCATCGGCGTGAAGACGGCCAACCCGAACCTCGAAGTGATGGTCGCCGGCGGCGACGGCGACGGCTACTCCATCGGCGCGGGCCACTTCGTCCACGCCGTCCGGCGGAACGTGGACATGTCGTACTGCGTCATGGACAACCGCATCTACGGGCTGACGAAGGGGCAGTTCTCGCCGACCAGCCGCGAGGACTTCGAGACCTCGACCAGCCCCGACGGGACGCACCAGCAGCCGGTCAACCCGCTCGCGCTGGCGCTCTCGGCCGGCGGCACGTTCATCGCGCAGTCGTTCTCCTCGGACGCCCAGCGTCACGCGGAGATCGTCCAGAAGGCCATCGAACACGACGGGTTCGGCTTCGTCAACGTCTACTCGCCGTGTGTCACGTTCAACGACGTGGACACGTACGACTACTTCCGCGACTCGCTCGTGGACGTCGGCGAGGACGAGGACTACGACCCGACGGACATCGAACAGGCGACCGAGGTCATCATGGACGGCGAAAAGGAGTACCAGGGCGTCATCTACCAGGACGAGGACTCCGTCCCTTACGGCGAGCGCATGGGCTTCACCGAGGACATGTCCGACATCCCCGACAGCGCGCCCGAGAACGCGATGGACCTCGTCCGCGAGTTCTACTAAACGACCATTTTCTGCGTCGGGTGCCCTCACTCGCTTCGCTCGCTGCGGGCACCACTCCTTGAAAACCGTCGATGGATAATTCGTTCGCTCACTCGCTGATGCTCGTTCGCGGCCGGTGAACCGCGCTCGCGTTGCTCGCGCGGATGTTTAGTTCTCAGGGATTGAACTCGTTTCAACAGCAATTCCCATGATTCAGCTGATAGACTCAGAGCGTGAGTCTATCAGTCAGCTCGGGGAGTTATAGAGGGACTGACGACCGTCGCTCGCCGGGGACAACAACAATCTCAAGTATTTGGTGATTACAAAAACCTTACATAAGTGGCACTACAGGGACCAGATGCAGGAAACGTTCTGTCAGAGGCTCCTGCACTTTCCCGTCCCCACCTTCCTGTTTAGTATAGTACTCTGAATGTGGGGGAACAGCGTTCTCGGAAGTTGTCGTTGGTCCGTTAGCCGATGGCTGTCTCTGACGCCTCTGCACTCTATTCTGCTGACGCGTCGATGTCGTCAACGTCTTCGTTCACTTCAGTGAACGATTCGCTCTCACACGAGGGACACGCGCGTTCCCCCGGTCGGCGCACGTCACCTGTTTCATTGCGTCCTGTCAAGACTCTCCCACAGGCGTCACAGCGTACGAGTATCGGTTCACTGGACTTCATTAACCAGAATGGGACACCTTCCGTGTTAGTCATTGGCAATCAATTCGAATCCTCACATTGAGTAATTAACCAACGGATACACGTCACTCACTTAGCCAATACGGGAGTTCCAGAGTGCGGGCGTCTCAGTGCTGCTGTATCATGAATGGGTAGGACAGGAGCGATTTTAGGGCTTCTATGAACCGTTTCAGTAGTTGGCAGGCCGCATGACTATTGGTCTGTAGCTTAAACATACAGTTCAAGCGGGTCGTTCTCCGCTCACGGCACTACACCCAGATGAGTCTACACACTGACTCGGTCATGACGGAAACAGAGTTCAATCAGCGACTCAACCAGTTGTTGGAAGTCGGTCGCCGCAACGAGTTCGAGATTCGTGGGGCGTGGCCCTGCACCCAAACACAGGGCCGGTTCGACTACGAAGTACTCGTCTCGGCGGTCACACCACCACAGTAATCGTCACATCGAGCTGCGTTGCCTGCCTGTTCTGAGACCAGTCAGTGTCGTTCCGTAGGCGGGTCCTCTCGGGCCGGAGCGAGGGTGTGGTCGATGAGGATGTCCATCGCCCGGCGCACTCGTTCGGAGGCGGCCTGATGGGAGATGTCCAGTTCCGCGGCGATAGTGTCGAGGTCCGTCCCACGCGGAACGTGGAAATACCCCTTCTCGGCGGCGCGAATCAGCGTCTCGCGTTGTTTCTTCGATAGTCCGTAGTGGTTCGACTGCTCAGTATTCTCCGAGGCTTCGTACTTCTGGAGCAGGTCGAACTCAAGGCCGTGGTCCTCGCAGACCGAGTGGAAGTGCTGGAGTGTGTCGTTGTCGGGGAATTCGATTTCGACCGTCCAGCCATCGTGGGTTCCGATACACTCCTCGATGATACCCCCTGCGGTCGTCAGGGAGTCGTAGACGCTCTGGGCGCGCCCCTCACCAATCTGTTCGACTTGATAGAGCCTGCGGTCGGTGAACTCGGTGAGCAATCGGGGGGCGGTGACGGTCGGGTCGTCGTGCATCGCCGCTTCGAACGCCTCGAAGTCGTCGGATTCGGCCCAGAACAGCATGAGCATCTCGCCGTTCGGTGTCGTATGAGATTCTTCCCACCGGACCCGCGTCGATGGCATCTGTCGAAGTGCGTCGAGCAGCGTCGGTTGCTGGAAGACGAACTTGACAATCATCGGCGAAAGAGTATGGGGAGCATGAGTGGCTTGGCCTATCAAGTATGACGATTAAAAGACAATAAGTGTAGTGGCCTACTCCGGCAATTTCTATGATACACTCGCGGCACAGGTCTATCAACACCGGCAATCGAAGATATCTCCGCCGAAAAGACACTATTGGAGCCAAGTCGTACCGAAACGGGATACTGTTATCACGTGGTCGTCCAACCGAAACTCATGACAGGGGAGACGACGGCATCTAGTAGTATGACCGAAGACGAGAGCGACCACTTCGATGTCGTCATCGCCGGGGCGGGTCCCGCCGGAGGGCAGTGCGCTCGTGACCTCGCTGCACGTGGGTACGACGTCCTCGTCCTCGAGACCGAGGCCGAAGCCGAGTTCCCGCGACAGAGCAACAAGTCCACCGCGGGGACGTTCCCGTCGATGATGACGGCGTTCGGCGTGCCCGACCGTCTCGTCGAGAAGTTCACCGACAGCGTCGTCGTCGAGTCGCCGACCAGTCACTACAAGCAGAGCCAGCCGGGGGCGGTCCTCGACTTCGTCGCGTTCAAGCAGTGGCTCGTCGCGGACGCCCGCGAGAAGGGCGCGGAGTTCCGCTTCGAGTCGCGCGTCAACTCGCCCATCATGGAGGACGGCCGCATCGTCGGCGTGCGGTACGCCGGTGGTGAGGAGGTGTACGCCGACATCGTCGTCGACGCCACCGGTCCGAGCGCGCCGCTAGCGAAGGCGCTCGACGTGAGTTCGCTCCACCGCACGAACCAGGCCATCGGCATCGACTACAAGATAGAGGGCATCGACCTCGACCACGAGGAGTACGCCGACCTGAACGGCGCGATGATGCTCCGCCTCGACCACGACATCGCACCGGGCGGCTACTCGTGGATCTTCCACACGGGCGGCGACACCGCGAAGGTCGGCGTCTGTTACATCCAGAACGAACGCCACGAGGAACTCGCCCGCGACGGGATGCGCATCGACGACTACCTGGAGTACTGGATGGACACCGACCCGCGGTTCGCGGACGCCGAACCCGTCGAGGGCGCGCACATCCTCCGGGGGTCGGCCCACATCCAGATGCCGGGTCGCCTGAGCACGGACGGCTTCATGGCCGTCGGCGACACCGTCCCGACCATCGACCCGCTCTGGGGCGAGGGCATCCACCAGGGGATGAAGTCCGGACGCGCGGCCGCTACCACCGCCGACCACTGCCTCACGCTCGACACGCCCGACACGTCCGCCGAGCGGATGTCGGTGTACGAGGACCTCTGGCACGAGCGCGTCGCGCCGAACATGCAGACGCGGCTGCTGATGACGGAGCTGCTCTACCTCGTCCCGAACGAGCGCTACGACGGGTTCATCCGCGACCTCAACGCCCTCTCCTCGGAGACGCTCGGGAAGGCGAACGCTGGAAGCTTCCGCTCGCTCGCTCGCCTGCTCGAACCCGGTGACCTCCGGTACCTCGCGACGCTGGCGAAAAACCGACTCACGGACCCGTACAACCGCTGGAACCCGCTCTCCTGAGCGTTCGGGCGTCGTCGCCGGGCGCTCGCCACGGGGCCTGTCGAGTGGACCGGTGCGACGAAGGCTACTGTCGCTCTGTCGAGACGTACGACCGATAGTTACTGCGCGACCAGGTGCTCGACGGCCCCGACGTGACGACCGGTGCCGGGCCGAAGTACTGGGTATCGGTGCCGGAAACGCGAGGGGCCTTCCACAACCCCTAATCGGGACACGCCCCTCGTTCCGTGTGTATGAGTCAACAGCCGTCGCTGTCTCCGGACGACGTACCGCGTGCGAAGGAGATGCCCATGCTCGGCCTCGGGACGTGGCAGAACGACGACCTCGACCAGTGTGCCGAGTCCGTCGAGACGGCGCTGGGACAGGGCTACCGACACGTCGACACGGCCCAGGCGTACGGCAACGAGGAGGCCGTCGGTCGCGGGCTGGAGAACGCGCACGTCGACCGTGAGGACGTCTTCCTCGCGACGAAGGTGTGGAAACCCAACCTCGGCCACGACGACGTGCTCCGGACGACGAAGGAGTCGATGAACAAACTCGGCGTGGACACGCTCGACCTGCTGTACGTCCACTGGCCGGCGGGCGAGTACGACCCCGAGGAGACGCTTGGCGCGCTCGACGAACTCGTCGAGGACGGGGCGGTCGACCGCATCGGGATGAGCAACTTCGAACCGCACCACCTCGAGACGGCACAGGAGGTCGCCGACGCGCCCATCTTCGCCAACCAGGTCGAGATGCACCCGCTGCTCCAGCAGGAGGAACTGCGCTCGTACGCCGACGAGGAGGACATCGAACTCGTCGCGTACTCGCCGCTGGCTCGCGGCGAGGTGATGAACGTCGAGGAACTGCAGGACATCGGCGAGAAACACGACGCCTCGCCCGCGCAGGTGAGCCTCGCGTGGCTCCGTGAGAAGGGCGTCACGACCATCCCGAAGGCGACCGGTCCCGAGCACATCCGCGACAACTTCCAGTCGCTCGCGCTCGACCTCGACGCCGAGGACATCCGCGCCATCGACGACATCGACCGAGAGGAGCGACAGGTCGACCCGGACTTCGGCCCGGACAACTGGTCGGCGTAACGGCGTAGCGCGGTCCGACGCACACGGTCGGCTCTCCACGGTCGGTTTCTTTCGACAGCCGAATACTCCTAGACGGAACATTCACAACAGATGGAGTCTCAGGTGGCGCATGGTCGTCGAGCGCGAGCAGTACGGCGTCGTCAGCGGGGTCCGGGCTGACGTCGCTCAGCTACACGAACACTGGATGGCAGTCGTCTTCCCCCGGGTCCAACAGACACACAGCGTCGTCGGACGGTGGCGTCCGGACGGCGCACTGAAACAGGGCGCGTTCTACGTCTGGGGACTCCTCGGTGCCCTCGCGCTCCTCCTCACGTACCCGTTCCTCCTCCTCGGGTTCGGGACCCGCTTCTACACGCGGAAGCTGGACTCGACCGCGACGAGACTCGGGACCATCGGCGTCGTCGGTCTCACGGCCGTCGTCTGGGGACTGCTGACCGCGTTCGTCTGGTTGCGCTCGACGTTCTCCGCGGAGGCGTTCGTGGCCGTCGCCGCGGCGAGCGTCGTGGCCGTCCTCAGCGCCGCACTCGCCGCACTGTTCACGAAGTTCGGCGGCCGTGCGGTGACGGTCGTCCTCGCCTACCCGGCGGCGATGAACGCGCTGTTCCTCCCGCCGGTGGTCGCGGCACTCTACTCGCCCGCGCTCGCCGGGACGGTGCTGACCGAGAGCACGACGCTGGCGGAGTGGCTGCTCGACAACGTGCTGGTCGTCGGTGACCTGAACACGACGATCCGCGAGCAGTTCGAACTCGAAGGCGCGGCGTACGTCGCGATGTGGTTCGGTATCGCCCTGCCCGTCGGCTGGTTCCTCGGACTGGTCGTGACGCTCGCGGACGTCGTCCGCCCCAAACCGGGCTCGAAGTCCGGCGACGAGTAACCCGACCCCGAGAACGCTTATTCTCCCCGCGCCCGAAGAACGTCTATGGAGTTCGACGCAACCAGAACCGTCGCCGTCTTCGTCGTACTGGTAGCAATCGGGACTCTGGGACTGTTCGCTACGCCGATGGACCAGTCGACCATCCTCATGATGGTCCTCCCCTCGCTCGTCGTCGGCGGACTCGTGTTCCTCTTCCTCGGCGTCAAACACGGTGAGTACCGCGCGACGCGCTGAGGTCGTCACGAGGTGTCCTCGGGGCCGTCGTGACGGCGCTATCCCCGCCGCTCACGGACCCGATTGCTCGTCCGCACTTGCACGTCGAGTTTCGCCGTCTTTCGAATCCACGAGAGGTACCCCTGTAGCGCGTCCGCGTTCTGGAGGGCCGCCAGCGTGTCGTACTCCGCCTGCAACTCCTCGTTCGTGAACGTCGCGTGGACCTGTTCGTGACAGGGGCGGCAGAGCGTGACGGTGGGACTCTCCTTGCGGTGTTCGGGGACGAGATGGTGGCGCTGGATGACCTGCGGGTCGGAGAGCAGTTCGTCGGGGAACCGTCGACGACAGAGTTCGCAGGTGGTCGGCATCGGGACGACCGACGGTACGGGCGCGAGCGGTATCAGCGTGTAGCCCGCGGCCATCGACCGCCCGGACGTGGGGGCGACGCTGGTCCGGCGGGCGACGAGTCCGACCGCTACATGTACCCCAGGTCGCGCAACCGGGCCATCAGGTCCTCCTTGTCCTGGGCACGGCCCTGACGCTCCGTCGTCCCGTCGAGGTCCTGCAACCATGCGGGGGCGTCGTCGGACTTCGCCGACCCCTCCTCGGTTCCGAGCGACCGGAACCCCTCGAAGTACTTTGGGCCGACCGGGACGTCGTCGGCCGTGACGCCCTCCGGCATGTCGTCGTCGGTCCGGGGGACGTGGCCCTCCGGCCAGCCCTCGACGGCGTCGGGGACGACGTAGTACCACATCGCGTCCCAGAGCGCCCGTTCGTCGAACTGGAGGATGCTGTGGACGCGGTCGTGAGGCGGGTACTTCTCGGAGTCGTGGCGGGGGCTGAAGAACGTCTCGTCGGCGCGGGCCTCCTGTTCGTCCCAGCGGACCCCCGAGAAGATGCCGTCGAAGCCGTGTTCCGCGACGACCTCGTTGAGCGCGACGGTCTTCAGCAGGTGGTTTCCCCCGAGGCTGTCGGCCTCGAAGCGGAACGTCTCGCCCTCGTGGTCCGCCCGCGCGAGCTCCCGGCGGTTCGCCTCGGTGAGCGAGTCGACGGGTACGTCCTCGCCGGGCGTGTGGCGCTCGAAGGCGGGGTCGTCGTTGCGGGCGACGACGAGGTCCAGGTCCCACTCCTCGGCCCAGCGCTCGACGAACGCCTCGACCTCGTCGAAGTGCTGGTAGTGGTCGATGAAGACGACGGGCGGCACGTCGTGGCCGTGCTCCTCGGCCACCTCCCGGACGAAGTAGAGGACGAGCGTCGAGTCCTTCCCGCCGGTCCACATCACCGCCGGGTCGCGGTACTGTTCGAGGGCGGTACGGGTGACCTCGACGGCCTTGCCGAGTTTGTCCTCCAGCGCGGGGTAGTCGGCGGCGCTCTGGCCGCGGCCGTCGTCGTAGTCGAGCGAGAGGTACTCTGGGAACGTCATGGGTGTGATCAGCGTCGATGCCGACGAGCGGCATCGGGTACGCTTGTCGACAGGACACTATCCGCCTTCATCACCTTGTCGGCCGGCTATGTCGGTGGATAGCGTCCGTCACTGCCGTCTACGTCGGTTGCCGAGATTGCTAGACTGAGTGCGTGAATCTACCGTTCCGAACTAGACAATGAGAACAAATATACGGGGATATAGCTGAACACTGGTGATGAGCACCGATTCACTGACCTTCGTGAAGTATGGTCTTGGTGTAGCTCTTGGTCTGTTCGTGATGCTCTACACCTTCGAATCGTACCATTGGTACGGATACATGAAAGCGAATCCGAACACGGGGTCAGTTTCGGGCGGTGGGTGGTGGTTCAACGGACTGTTCTTCATCATCGGCGTCGTCGTCGCGTTCACGTCGTTCATGAGCGGCCTTCAGCAAGCGATTCAGAGCGATATCTGAACACAGATTGGGAGCCACTACGACAGACGATTGACGCACAGTGCTCGTCAGATCTGCAGCACAGGGGCATCGATACACTGAGAGCGTGAGCGTATCAGTTGGTTGGGCTCTCGGAGTTCCACCACCACAACCCGAAAGTCACCGTTACACCGATAGCTGTCCATTGAGTGGCTTTAGCGAGGTCCCCTTCGTCAATAGCCACCAGCACCAGAACTGCGTAACAGAGCGACAGTAGAGCAAAGACGCGCCGACTGGGTTTGGGCATGGTATCGAAACGTACCATCCGATGACAGGTAAGCGTTCGTCCACTGTTACACTTGCGGCACGAGTCGTCCGCTCTACCCGCCGATACACGCAGAGCGTGGGTCTCTCACTTCACTCTGCTCGACCGCAGTTCGACGTCACCCAGTTTCCTCGCGGGGGGTCGACAGCGGGCCGAGTAGGTAGGTACCGATAGCCGCTCCAATCAGCAGACCGGGAAGGACAGCGAGCGGATACGGGACGTCGTGCGCTGCTCCGATAGCAGCAGTGCCGACGCTCCCGAAGAACGCGAACCCCATCGTGACGACGTCGTCGACATCAATTGCTATCATATCAGGGAGTCACAACTCGGCTGACAAGTACCTTCTCTCCCCGATAGCTCTGCTTGACTCTCGACACACGTCGCTCACTCGACCCGTTCGATACACGCAGAGCGTGAGTCTATCGAACCGAACGGTCCCAGTATCTGGAGATATCACGAATCGCCTGTCAGAAAGAGTTTACCACACGACATGTGAGTGGTCCTATGGAACTGCGCCGTCTCTCTGGGATAACCGCTATCGGCGGCGGTCTGTTGTGGGCCCTCGTTCCGCTCCTGGACGGTATCTATCCGACCTACGAACTGCTGGTTGGCATCCTCCCACTGCTCCTCGCCGGTGGTGTGTACGGGATTCACCGCACCTACGACACCAGCCGGTCAGATATCGTGCTCATGGCCAGCGGACTGGGGTTCTTGCTCGTCGCGGCCCTCATCTTCACGTGGGCCCGCCTGACGGCGGGAAGTATCGCGTTCGTTCTCCTCACCGGACTCCCAGCAGGTGTTGGGATGGTGCTGGTCGCACTCGGCACCGGAAAGCTCGCCCATCGACTCTGGAAACTGGACGCGATGCCGTCGTGGCTCGCGGTCGGCTTCAGCGCCGCGCTCCCGCTTGACCCACTCGTGAATGCGCTGGTGACACCGCTGTTTTCGTTCGGCGTCTCAGTCTACGGCCTGTCGTGGATACTGGTCGGCTGGTGGCTGTTTGTTCGACCCCCCGAGTCGAAGCCGGTCGCCACGTCAAATCGCCCCACCGTAAAATGAAGGCGAACGTCGTTTGCCGGGATTGGAAGACAGAGAGCGTGAGTCTATCGTTCGGTCCTGCTGGACGGACGTTCCTCCTGCATCTTCTCGCGCAGCACCTTCGTCATGCCACGGCGGAGGTGTTCGGTGAGTGCGGTAGTCGAGACCCCGACCGCCTCGGCGAGTTCGACTGTCGAGATGCGCCGCGGAACCCCGAAGTACCCTTCGTCGACCGCGGTGTACAGTACCTCCCGCTCTATCCCGGTGAGCGGCACGCCGTCTGTGGGCTCGACCCCATCCATGGTGCGTGGGATTACCACTCGCCTTTGTTAAGGATGCGGCATGCCTGGTGCCTCGGTCGTTCAGCGTGGGGGGCACGGCGTGGTGACCCAGTACATAAGCTTATCCGAGTGGCCTTCGATGGTCAGGGTGAACGATTGACTCACGGTTCCTGTGAGCCGTGGTATCCTCCCTGTGAAGACCGACTTCGCTGTGCACTACCCCTGAATCGCGGATTGCTCGTTCTCGATGAGCCATGTCCGACACCACCGATACCATCGACAGCAGGGACGCGTTCACCGACCGACTGGCAGAACTCATCAACGCCGCCGAACTGGGCGGCGTTGATGTTGAAGGGGGCTACGAGGTCAACACCACCCCTGCTGGCAACCGCTACGACGTCGAAGTGAGTGCCGTCGTCCCGAGACGAGACTGAGACACTCGCGACACGAGTCTGTCCGGAGAATCACGTGCGAAGGACGTGAACGAGAGTGCCTGGGTAATCGATCGTCGGGAGGAGTACTTCTGTGGACTCGGCCCCGGCGGCCGTGTTCACTGGGACGCACAGATTCGCTACCGCGCTACAACGGCGACACCGTCACTCGCGGCGACCTTATCAGTCGAGGAACCGAACGGTCCGGCGTGGAAGCGTCCGAGATTCACCCCCAGGCACAGGCGTACCTCGACAGACAGGAGCGGCTCCCGCTGTACCCGCTCCGGGACCGCAACCTGCGATTCCTGCGCTCGTTCATGCGCGTGGCGAACTGGTTCCAGAACCGGGACCCGCCAGCGGTCGGGTCGACGGCCGACCGGACGATTCCCGGCCCGGACGGCGACCTTCCGATTCGCGTCTACCGACCCGAGGGTGAGGGGCCGTTCCCGGTGACCATGTTCTTCCACGGCGGCGGGTTCGTCATCGGCGATCTGGGAAGCCACGACCTGTTCTGTCGCCACCTGACCCGCGAGAGCGACTGCGTCGTGGTGTCCGTCGACTACCGTCTCGCGCCGGAACACCCGTTCCCGGCGGCCGTCGAGGACGCCTACGCGGCGACCGAGTGGGCGGCCGAACACGGAGACGAGCTCGACTCGGACGGTCACCTCGCGGTCGCCGGTGACAGCGCGGGCGGGAACCTCTCGGCCGTCGTCTCGCTGCTGGCCGCCGAACGCGACGGCCCGGACGTCGACTATCAGGCGCTGCTGTACCCCGGCGTCGGCCTCGCCGGTGACCACCCGTCCGAGGAGCACACCGGTATCGTCCTGCTGGAGGAGGACATGGAGTGGTTCCGCGAGAGCTACTTCGGCAGCGAACTCACGATGCGCAACCCGTACGCCGACCCCGTCCAGGCCTGCGACCTCTCGGGGATGCCCCCCGCGACGGTCATCACCGCTGGTTTCGACCCGCTGCGTGACGGCGGGAAGGCCTACGCCGAGCGTCTCGTCGCGGACGGCGTTCCCGTACGGTACGACAACTACGACGACATGATACACGGCTTCGCCTCCGCCCCTGGTGCGAACGGTATCGACCGTGCGATGGAAGCGGTCGAGCAAATCGCCGACGACCTGCGCGACGCGTTCGGAACCTCGTCGTAGACTCACCAGTCGGCGGTCGATTGCAGGAAAAACGGACTGTCGTTCTGTCGTACCGCGAACGAGCGGAGCGAGTGAGCGGCCTTTTTAGTGCAGGTTTTTCGAGGAGCGGGTCGCGGAGCGACCCCGACGAAGAAAAACGTGCGTTTACATGTACCCGAGGTCGCGCAGGCGCTCCATCAGGTCCTCCTTGTCCTGGGCGCGGCCCGCGCGCTCGGTGGTGCCTTCGAGGTCCTGGAGCCAGGCGGGCTCCTCGGCGGACTTGTCGGTCGAGATCTCGCTCCCGAGCGAGCGGAAGCCCGCGAAGTACTTCGGGCTGACCGGGATGTCCTCGTGGGTGAGGTCGTTCGGCAGGTCGTCGTAGTCCTGCGGGACGTGGCCCGCGGGGTAGCCCTCGACGGTCTCCGGGACGACGAAGTTCCAGAACGCCTCCCAGACGGCGGCCTCGTCGAACTGGAGGATGGACTGAATGCGGTCGTGGGGCGGGTAGACGTCGGGGTCGTGGCGCGGCGAGAAGAACGTCTCGTCGGCGCGCGCCTCCTGCTCGTCCCAGCGGATGCCCGAGAGGATACCGTCGACGTCGTGCTCCTCCAGCGCGTTGTTGAGCGCGACGGTCTTCAGCAGGTGGTTGCCGACGTAGGTGTCGAGCAGGAACGGGAAGGTGTCCTCCTCGTACTCCAGCAGGTTGCGGACGTGGTGCTGGTTCTGCTCGTTGAGCTCGTCGATGGGGATGTCGTCGCCCGGCGTGAGACCGTTCGCCTCGACGTAGTCGCCGACGTCGGTGTTCCGGGCGTAGACGACGTCGAGGTCCCACTCCTCGGCCCAGTGGTCGACGAAGTCGTGCAGTTCGTCGAAGTGCTGGTAGTGGTCGATGAAGATGGCGGGGGGCACCTCCATGTCGAACTGCTCGGCGACCTCCTTCACGAAGTACAGCGTCAGCGTCGAGTCCTTCCCACCGGTCCACATGATGGCGGGGTTCTCGTACTGTTCGAGGCCGATGCGCGTGACCTCGATGGCCTTCTCGATCTTGTCCTCCAGCGTGGGGTAGTCCTCGGGCGACTCGCCCTCGCCGGCGCTGTAGTCGACGTCCAGGTAGTCGGGGAAGTCGTCTGCCATCTCGTAATTACATATCATTACTCGCTATAAACTCCTTATGGCTCCGCGCAGCCTACGTGACACTGTCACAGGCGTCGTGACACGTCTGTGGGTGGGTAGCGTCCTGCGAGGTCGGTCGAGAAATGGCTCGTTCGAGAGGGCCGGTAGAACCGCGCGACTAGCTGATGAACTTGTTATCAAATCTCTGCTCAAGAGGATTCATATAGATGGCTCGGGATTGGTAATTCAGGGGACAAGATATGGGCGGCAGGAAACTCCAAGTCAACCTGATAGTGACCGAGGAGTAGAAGGAGCGATGGGAGGATTACCTGTTCGAGGAGAGCGAGCCTTGAGCCGCGAAGGGCAGTCAGACCCCTCTGGGTAGTTATCGCCTCTGAGCGTCGACGTTCTGACGCATCTCATCGAGATTCCAAGAGAGTCTATTCACGTCTTGTGGGACTTGGTAGAGCGCGATTCCTGAGGCCCCCTGTTTGATTTCCCCTCGTGATTGGACGCCGTCAGTGAGGTCTGCAGTCCCGTGGTCGAGGTCAAAGAACCGCTCGCTCGTTTCAACCCGGCTCCGGAACCAGACGTCCTCCATATCAAGCGTCCCCTGTGTCACGTCGAAGCTGACGACGATCCATTTGTATCCCTCTTCTCGCCGCCCGCCATTCTCTCGACTCTTACTGATGTCCGAGGGAACCGCGTCAGGTGATTTGCCTGATGTGAGGCTGTATTCGAGTACCACGTTGGCGTTCGACCCGCCCCCTCCTCCGGCATCATCCTGATTGTCTGATTCCGATGCACCTGAGCATCCCGCGAGGATAGCCGCAGAACCAGCCACCGTCGCTCTGAGGAACTGTCTTCGCTGAGCCATGGGAGATGTATACTGTGTCAACAAAATAACCCTACCGGACTAGTCAGCGTGACGACCATTCTATCGATGCGTAATTCAGGTATCGGATTCGTCGCTCAGGAGATGAGTGAGTCGTCGGAGTATGTCGAGATGGCGATATTGGCGATTAGTAGACGGGCACGAATCCGGGGATGGAAGATATTTGCCGGTAATGATAGACTCAGAGCGTGAGTCTATCAGTTCGTCGTCGCTCAGGTGGTCAGAACACTATGGGGTCTGGGAGTTGCCAAAGCCTGCCCGTCGTGCCGGAGCGTTCGAGTCGTTGAATTTCGTAGCCGTTGACGGTTACTGGCAGCTCTTCCCAGTCATTGGGGACGTTTGCACTGCCGGTGATGTGGGTTCCTGTTCCACAAGTGGGCGTCTCCGAGCTCGGCGTCGAAGAGACCGGACTCGACTCGCTTTCCGTCGCAACGTTGAGTCTGTACTCTGTTGAGACTGGATTGGTGAGCGTCACCTCAACGGACTGACTGGTGCAGAGACGAGCGTCGAATGTGAGGTCCGCGCTCTCCCCATCAGCGACGATATGGACCCACCCTCTGTTCGGCGTTGCGCTTTTGGAGAATGGTCCGCTACTCGTTGAATACACCAGTGGCAATCTCTCGTCGCGGGAAGAAGTGGTCGTTGAGGCTGGAGGCTCTGAGGCCGACGTTTGAGGAGGGCTGGCAGTGCCGGTGTTCTCCGAAGATGAGCGGGCCGTCGTAGAAGGCTCGTCGCCAACGGAGCTTCCACACCCGGCGAGCAGTCCGCTGATGGCGGTCGCACCGAGGGCGAGAACCCGGCGGCGGGGCACTTTGTTCATACTTGCTAATATTACTGCAATAACTGGTAAGTGCTTTTGGGGGACATGAAGGATGCGTCTGAGTTGCAATGGTACACACGCGGCACGCATCGAATGCGAGACCCAGAGCGTGAGTGTATCAGTTTGCGAGAAGACCTATACCCTTCCAAGAAATAGGTTAGAATATGGACCGTTACAGCGCAATCGTTGCGACAGCCCTCCTCTCGATACTCGTGCTGGCGTATGCGGTGGTCATTGAGGGCCAGTTGTTCTTCGGACTCGTGAGTGTCGCCGCGATTTGTGCCGCCTCTTTCCTCGTTCGGCGAGGTGACCGCGAACACGCGACTGTCGTCGGCGTTCTCGGTGGTCTGCTCTCCATCGCCTTCCTTCTCGGTCGGTTGGAAATCATCCTCCCCGTCTTCGTCGTCGCTGGATTCACGTATCTGGGGTGGAGTATTCGGCGGAACCGACCAACTGCCTGAGCGATAGACTCGCAGCACGCGTCTCCCATTGGAAGTGTTTGACCGACTCAGAGCGTGAGTGTATCGTCGACCGCTTTTCACCCCTCGTAATCCGAGTTGGGATAGTAAACGTTTGTCACAATCAGTATGCTGAAAATCACTGCTCCGATGCCAAAAAGCCACGCAACGATAATTGGCAAGTCAAATCGTCCAGCTTCTTCCCATAAATTAACACCACCAGATGACGACAGCTCGCCGATAATAAGTGTGCCAAGGGTTGCGACCCCCATCCCACCGATGATGAGTGCGTCTTTGTATCGCTGGTCCATACCATCCTGTGACTACAGCCTATTGGATAGTCTTTGCTGGCTGAACGAATGGGCTCCCGTTACACTCGCGGCACTGGTCTCTCGCTCGGCCCGTTTGAGCGACCCAGAGCGTGAGTCTTACGCTGCACGTTCGTCGATGACATACCGGCCGATGGCTACGACGCCAAGTCCGACGAACAACACTGCCGGTTCGACGGAGTTGGCAGTCGCGTACACCAAGGCAGCGGCAACGAACATGAAGGAGGCAGCGACCAACAGGTACGCCCCTGCTCCCTCTCTCGCTGGGTTCGGGAGTCGTGCAAACAACTGCTCAATGCCGACATCAAGAACGAGAAAGAGGAGTACCAATGCGACATTCGCCCCCAGCAAGATGACCCAGAGATACCCGCTGAACGTCTCGCCGACGAGGAAGTCGATGAGCGCCGCTCCTAAGAGAAGCGGAAGCACGAACAGGAGTTGAATCGGCCCCATCACGTACCCCCCGGGCATCGCCTCAAATCGAGTATATACTGCCTCTCCCCACTCCCGGAGCCGTCTCATAGCGGGACAGAATAGACACACTCTCGAATAGCTTCGGGTCACTGGCATGATACACTCGCGGCACGCGTCGCTCACTCGGTCCGGTCGAGAGACTTAGAGCGTGGGTCTAACAGCGAGACAGTGAGCAGACACTATCGTAGAAACCGGCTCAGTTGCTCGACGAGTTTGCCCTCATACTAACGCGAATGGATTCTAAGCAGAGTACGACACACACGAGTGAAAATGGGAGAGAGAACGTCTCGTATTCGATGCTACCCAGAGAGAGGGCAATCAGTAGTCCAACGATGATGATGCTCAGACCAATCTGTAACCACGAGAGTCGATTCCAGAGCATTTTGAGCCATCCCATCGCCTCCATCCGACGGTGGCATCTCGAATAACTCTTCAGCATGAGTGGATGTCGAAGTGAGCGAATTGTCCTCGTAGACTGGTAGACTCGCGGCACGCGTCGTTCGCCGACCCGTTCGATAGACGTAGAGCGTGAGTGTATCATTCACTTGTGCAGCTCCCGCCGACTGTGAGTGCGTCCTCATCAACGATGTCGATACGGAGTCCATCAAGCCGTCGCTCATCCGTACACTGAAGCCCGGCTACTGCGGAAACTCGTGTCGGTTGATTACTCGCTCGAAGGACGACAAGCACCGAGACCTCTTCCTCTGAGGGGACCCGGCCAAAACGAACGTCGTCACCCGAGATGCTCGAATTAAGTACTCGGGATGGTTCATGTCCCGGAACGACACGACTGATGTTATCGGCGGGCCTGACGTTCGGTAGTTGTATCGACATTGAATCGTCCTTGTCCACCGAATGATTCACTGTCCCAGTCCGCGAGTGAAGAGTGACCGAGGAGAGGCGTTCCTTCGTGAAGAACATCTGCAGTTGGTAGGAGCGATTCTGTTCGTTTTGAATCTCTATGCCGAGCAATGGCCGCGTGAGAGTGCCTGTCGACGTCGGTTCTGTTGTCGTAACGGATGCCTGCTGGTCAGTGGGGACACTACCGGGTGTTACTGTAGCCTGAGGAGTGGATTGTGTGTTGAGCCCGCCACACCCCGAAAGGACGACACAGAGTATGACCAGACTAATCAGGAGGGCCCGTCGTTTTGGCATACTCGTGAACGTCCTTCCACTCGATTACTTCTTATGTTACACTCGCGGCACGGGTCACTCACTCGGTCCGGTCGATACACTCAGAGCGTGAGTCTATCACTGCGAGGCGTCGATACGGAACCGAACAGCGAGAAACGGGTCGGTGCCGAGCCACACGAACCGGTACTGTCCCGACGTGAACTCCTCGACGAGTGTGCCGCCGATGCTGTCCTCGATACCAGCTTTGTCGAGCGTGAGTCGTGTCGTCCGCGATTCGCCCGGTGCGAGTGGGGCTGCGCAGCCAGCGCCACCTCGGGCAGTCGTATAAATCAGTTCGCGCCACGACTCACCGTCGTTCCGCTGAATCGTCCACGAACTTCCACAGCCGCTCTCGATGGTCTCATCGCCGACGTTCCTGAGCGTGAATTCGACGTGGTCACCGGCACGGACCGGTTGGTCAGGGCCGGTCAACTGCAGGGTGCCGTTAGAGTACACGATGGGATTGTCTTCGTATCCCGCGCTCATGGGGTGACCCTGTGGTCCATCACCACCGAGTGCGGTACACCCCGCGAGTGCCGTGAGGAGGCCCCCTGTCGCCCCGAGAAACCGGCGGCGGTTCATACTTCTCTGTTGACTCCTTCACACCAATAGTATTCCTGTGCGTCAAACTATCCGTTGAGACACTGAGAGCGTGAGTGTATCAGCATCCCGGAAAGTATTTATCAACCATCACTAACTGGAAAGATATGCCTGCTCTTGGAATCGGTCTCCCAATTTTCCTCCTCGTCCAAGCTGCTATCGCGTGGTTTAGCTACTCAGAGATAGCTCACAGCAACAAGACCGTCGCTGCACTCATCGGGCTCTGTGTGTTTGTCGTCCCGGTCACGCTTGCGTTCTGGTCCGGCAAGGTCGTCGATTTGGTCTTCACCGAACTGGTGCTGCTCTGTGTCTACCTTCTCATTCGAGAACTCTCGAATCGTCGGCTCTCGTCGAACTGAGCGATACCATCTCCCTTGTCCTTCCGACGTAGAGTGTCCGTTAGACTCGCGGTACGCGTCGCTCACGCGGCCCTATCGAGAGACTGAGAGCGTGGGTCTGTCGTCACCAGAAATCCACACAAAGACACATTCCCCGCATCAATACAAGTTGGTCTAATCGGAGGCCATCTGTGCATACACAAACTATTTACTCAACAATATCAGAAATTGGATATGAACCGGCGGCGACTCCTCCAGCTCTTGGGAGGGGCCGGTATAGTCGGCCTCGCAGGGTGCTCTGCGAGTAGCGAGGCTGAGTTCCGGGAGAGATATGCTCAAGAGCTCAAGGATGACGATGTCGACATCGCTAGCTTGGGTGTGGACGAAGGGATTGTAACACTGGAGTACTACTCGACTGCCCGAACGAGTGCCGAAATCCCACATATCGGGTCCGTTGTGGGTATCTATGCTGCCTACGTCGACCAAGGATGGCACGTGGAACGATTGAATGTTAGCGTCCTTACTGAGTCTGATACGCTCACTGCGACGTACTACGTAACTGAGAAAATGGTCGAGAAGATGGTGAGCGGGGACCTCACCGACAGGGAGGTCGGACAGATGGTTACCTCGACGATTGAAATGAAACGCACCGGAGAGTGAGACTGGTGTAAATCTCCCGCATCGCTTACTTGGCCCGTTCGAGAGACGCAGAGCGTGAGTCTATCAGTCTTCGTTCCTTCGCGCAGCGACGAACTCACTTAAACACCTTCGAGAATCCCCTCCCGTCATGGAGATACTTGATAGACACTTCCGCTGAAGGTTCCAGAGTAATATGGAAACTCGCGCTTCTGACGATGACTCCCGAGAGACATTTGACGAACTGTTGGCCGACCTCCTCGCTCGCGCTGCGGCCTCCGGTGATGATGTGGAAGGAGCGTACGATATTACAACCTCCTACGACGGTTCGCGGTACGATGTCGTCGTGAGTGCCGTCAAACCAAACGGAGACTGAATCACTCGCGGCACATATTGGTCACGCGGTTCGTTCGATGGACGCAGAGCGTGGTCAATCGAGTACAGTTCGTCACACTCTCCTCAGCTCGGGACTAACGCCTTAGGAAAAACTGCCGTGTTAGGAGGGAGTGGGGCTGATACCCCCGGAACCAGCGTATCTGCTGAACACTGTCCCTCCGCACCGGCAGTCTCCCTCCCTCGTCGGGAGGATGAAACTGCCATCGGCCCGTTGCCGAGCAGTGTACACCTGTCGACACGCCTCGCAGACGACGATGAGTTGGTCGAGCATGCCGAGTCACCTCTTCCCAAGCGGTCCGACCGATGTGCGCCGTCTCAACACGGCTTGGGACGTGAGAGTACGGCCCGTCCAGTTCTAACCCTTTCTGCCACCTGTCCCCGAGCGATGCTATCTGAACGAGTGTGAGAGATGCATGGTACGCGTCGAGCGAGTGACCCAAAGTGTCACTCAGTGTTCGTATTCCGATGTGGACGCTGTGGCAGTGCCAACCGACCGACCAACCAAGATGTCCATCGCTCGGCGAAGCCGTTCAGATGCCGCTTGGTGAGAGATACCCAGCTCATCGGCGAGTTCGTCGAGGTCCGTCTTCCGGGGAACGTCGAAATAGCCTCGGTCCGAAGCGAGTGCCAGCATCTGTTCTTGTTTCGCAGTGAGCCCGAACTCATCGAGCAGTCGGTCAGCGGATTGCTCGTACTTCTCCAAGGGCGTGAACTGGATGTCTGACTCGTCGAAAATCGTATAGTACTGTTGGAGGGCGTCGTGACTCGGGAAGGCAATCTGTAAGGTCCACCCGTTGTGCGTGCCCACACACTCCTGAATGATGGCTCCTGTCTCGACGAGCGCAGAATGTGCCCGTTTCGCTCTCCCACCCCCCACGTATTCGGCTTGGTACAGCCGTCGGTTGCGAAACGTCGTAACCGTGCGCGGGGACTCGACGGTCGGGTCGTTCTGCATCGCTGCCTCGAACGCCTCGAAATCATCCGACTCTGCCCAGAACAACAACACCACTCCACCATCCTCCGTGATGTTCATGTCCTCCCAGACAACCCTCGTCGTAGGCACCTCCCGAAGGGCCTGAAGGAGCGTTCGTTCTTGGACGCTGAATCTAACTATCATGGAAATCGACCGCGGAATGAGTAGTCGACATCTATGGCTGTCCCTCAATAGCACCTCTCAAAAGTTTCATTGAAGAGACCACTGAGACTCAGTGGACGAGATAAATACACGTCTGAGACTCTCATCCAGAATACCTAACGCGAGCGTTCAAACATGTAGAGATACTACCCATAAGCGGAAGCGCGACTGATATACTCGCGGCACGCGTCACGCACTCGGTCCGTTTGATACACGCAGAGCGTTAGTCAATCAGTCGCGTCTCGTCGAAGCGGCCAAAAATCCTACCAGTCCAGCACTGCGAGATATCGTGAGATGGATGACTGGACGCCGGATGAGTTATCCGAAGACGAGGCATACGACCTCGTCGCCGAAGAACTCCGTCGCGAGACGCTCCGCCTTCTGTTAAACGAGAGCGAGGAATGGGACGTCAGCAGTCTCGCGACGGAAATCGCCGCCCGTGAATCAGACATCTCACACAGCGAGGTCAACGAGGGGGACCAGAAACGCGTTGCCGTTGCCCTCCTCCACCGGGACCTGCCGAAGCTCGCCGATGCCGATGTCGTCGAGTTCGATTTCGAGGACGAGACGGTGGTGACGGGGGAGCACATCGACGACCTCGACCCACTTCTCTGAACCCCCAGTCTACGACCATTCCGTTGATTGAACTGAACGAGAGACGCAGAGCGTGAGTGTCTCACGAGACTAACTGACCTACGGTGCGGGCGGGTTGTACATCGGGCGGTCACACAGAGTTATTAGCGGTCGTGTCGAGCAAGGAATGTCCGTGGCGTCACCGTCCGTCGCTGGTGCATCGGCCAAGACGACCACGGGCGTCCACTTGTGAACGACCCTCGGCGACGCCACCGGACAGCGGTGGTTCAGGATACTGGATATATAAACGTATCTACGTGTTGCGCGATTTAACAGAGGGTGCTTCTACTACTGGGTGGTATCGTTATCTCATGAGATTGTTCATAGCAGTAGCCTTACATGCCAAGGCTGAGTATGCCCCAACTGGGGCCACGCTGT
This sequence comes from Halomarina salina, assembly GCF_023074835.1. Taxonomy (NCBI): domain Archaea; kingdom Methanobacteriati; phylum Methanobacteriota; class Halobacteria; order Halobacteriales; family Natronomonadaceae; genus Halomarina; species Halomarina salina. The sequence goes on along the minus strand of NZ_JALLGW010000002.1, from coordinate 608,534 downwards.
CAGAGGCACTCGGTTGTTTACCTCGTCCCCATCGGCCCCCCGTTCTATTCGCTCCCGATGGATGTGCTGCGCCGTTCCCCAAGTACGACCTGTCCGGTAGTGGAGGCAGTAGGGTGTTGAGCAGAGCGTTGGTCACGCAAAGGCACTCATGCCGAGTCTTCTCACGCTCCGAGAATCAAAGGTCGAACCATCTCGTAGTGACGTATTGATTCGCCATGGATGACGATACGTTCGAGAGCGATTCGACCATCACCAGTCAAGAGGACCTCGAAGAGCGACTGACGGCTCTCCTCGACGCCGCTGAAGAGAGCGACATTGACCCAAGAGGCTCCTATGAGTGTGTCACTGCCCGCAATTCGCTCTATGATGTCCAAGTATCGCCGGTTGACGCTGACCCAACACCCGAGGAGAGGGGGAATGGAAACTAATCGACCGATACACTCGCGGCACGCGTCGCTCACTCGGTCCGGTCGAGAGACTCAGAGCGTGGGTCTATCAGTGAATCGAGCGGAGGCTCCGGCGGTGAAGACTATCGAGAAGCGCGTCGGGTTACTGGAAGACGACCTCGACGACCTCGATGACTACGTCCTCGACTGGACGGAGGGCGCAGACACCTACCTGCGCGCGCTCCGGTGGGTCGTCGAGGAGAAGCTGGGGGTCTCGCTGAAGTCGTATCTGGAGACTGTCGAAGAGCGTGGAGAACTGGAGGGGACTCAGTAGTCGGGGGGCGTCTCCGAGCGGTCGTACGTGTACTCGAACGTCCCGGTGTCTTTGATTCCGTTAATCTTGTTCACCCGTTTCGATGCTATCCCGAGATTTGTGTCGGCCGTCATCTCAAAGAACGCGTAGCGGGTATCCGGGAAGTCGGGTCGGGGATTGCCTTCCGGTCCAAGTTGACCGTCAACCCAGCGAATGTTCCCCCTCCCGTCGAAGTCACGTTCGTCTATCCCGACCGTCATATGGCTGGCTCCACGGAGTTCGCAGTCGATGTATGCAGTGCGGACGTTCCACGGGTCGTTGGCGAGGATACCAGCGATTAGCATACTGACCTCCGAACAGTCGCCGCTCCCTTCGTGCAGGACGACGATGGGCGGGTTTGCCGCCTTGATAGCCGTGCCATACGGGATGGCCATCTGGATGAGGTCGCCGAGGGCTTGTAGGCGGTCAAACGACCCGGTGATGCCGACAGCCGAGATGACGGCATCGGTCTTCTCTGCGAGGTCGCGCAGGTGACTGATACGTGTCGCCCAGTGAGTTTCCCATCGGCCGCTGTGAGCGAGCCGCCACTGGAAATCATCGCTCTTCCGTCGATATGTCTCGACGAACTCCTTCTCGACTTGCGTGGCGACGCCGAACACCTCATCGTTGACGTTGGTCCGACAGACGAGGAAGACGGTGCGTTTGTCGCCGTGGTCTTCGGTGGCCATGACACCGCCGCTGTTGTCGGGGTCGTTGAACTCCGCGTCGTTGAACCACCGCGTGCCGTCGGGGTGGTCGATGCCGACGAACTGGTGGCGCGTCAGCAGGTGATGGCTGGCGGAGTCCGGGCCGAGGATGCGCTCTTCTTCGCTGTCGGTGAGCGTCAGCACAACGAATCCACCTGCACCCCTCGGCAGGTCAACGTTCGAGAGGCCGAACTCCGCGGACTCCGCTCGGTACTGCGTGTTCGGACTCTTCGTCAGGCTGGCGCGCTTAGTGATGAACCGACCGCGGGTGTCTCGGACGTGGAGGTGAAGCGTGCAGTCGCGAAACACACGCACTGGAGGCATCTCTAAGCGGGCCGTTGAGGCGTCGACGGTGATGCTGAACGCGCGCTCGCGCGGGTGGCGATGGTCAGCGGGCGAGGGGGGTGACTCATCCATCGTGAGGTAGTCATTGGTGGTGAGCTTGCCGTCAGGGGCATCGAATGCCGCCGCTGGCTCGCGCGACAGGGTTGGCGAATCGTCATCGTCGCCGGTCTCGACACGGTCGGTGGGGTCTTGGTTGTCGGTGGGCGGTTCGATGGGGTCGCGCTGAGGGGCGGGCTCACTGCTGAACGGGGCCGAACAGCCAGCCAGCCCGGTGGCGAGGCCGAGCGCCCCCGCTCGAAGGAGGCGACGGCGCGTTGGAGAGGGAGAGGCGGGGGAGTAGCGGGACATACTATTGGCTGTGAAGAGTTTACCAATTTGATTAAATATACGTTTCTGTCCATCATCTGGCGAAACGCTGTGAGTCCTACCGAGGGATATCGAACTGTGACCACAAGGCATGGCAACTCACCTAAAGGCCCGGCCAGACACTTCTACTAACGTTGACCTATCACCATTATCGACACACACGTCGCACGCTCGTTCGAAAGACTCAGAGCGTGGGTCTACCGGGCAGGAAGACGGTTGTCCGCTGCGCTGGCAAGTGTGATGGATTGGAGCTGTCAGCAGAATCGATTTATCCACCCGGTTTGAATACTACATATGCGATTCGACGCTCTTCCCTCTTGGAGACGACTCGCCTCGATGTGTGGGTCGTTGATTGTGGTGAGCGTAAGCGTCGTTCTCGTGATGGACCTGCTTCCGATTTCCGATTCACCGCTAGTCTTGGGCGCCTCCATTGCGATTATCTATGGAATGGTGGAGAATGCACGTCAGTAGGAGCGATACGCGCCGAACATCAAATTCCCACCCACAGCCACACTATTCGAAAGTTGAGAGGCGACCAGTGGGTGTAACTACAAATACGCCACGGCTCTAACAGCAGAATCGTACTATAGCTGGTCGAAATACACTCGTCGCATCGCTTGCCGGTTTTGATAGACCCAGAGCGTGAGTCTATCACTCCTGTATCTGGCCCACCCACCGTTCTGGGAGTCGGCCATAGAGACCCAGTGCGATGACGAGTGCACCGAGTAGTACGGACCCTCGATTTGGATGAACAGTGCTGTCGTAGACCGCTCCTGTTCGGGTGAGTCCGAATCGGAGCGTGTTGGTGGTCCAGTCGTAGTCGAACCCGTAGTAGTACTCTGAGGGGTTCACTGGTGCAGTGAGCGCACTCACCACTCCTGACCCGATGACCCCAACGATGAGGGCAACTACACCGAATACGAACAATGCGAAGACGGTTCGACGTTGCCAAATTCCTGTGGGGCCACTCACGAGAGCAAGCAGTGGAACGCCGAGCGTAACCCCGAGGGCGAGATATCCCGCCGACTGCAACCCATAGTACGTCCAGAACACACTGACCACGTACACAGCGACCACACTGACGACTCCAATGCCCCACGCCGCCTGAAGGGACGTTCTACGGGACCAATCGTAGCTCATTCAGTTGCGTGTCAATGTGTTATCGAATAAGCTTTCGGGCGCTCGCTGGCCACCGATACACTCGTGGCACGCGTCGAACGAGCGACTCAGAGCGTGAGTCGAACATGAAGGGACGAATCGAGGATTGTCGCTTACTCACTTCCCGAACTGGTGACTGCTGCTTCCTCAGGTGAGAGTTCGAACGATGGTTGCTGAGTATACACGTCACAGCCGTTCTGGTCGTATCTCAACCCGGATGAGGTAACGCGAATGACGGCTGCCTGTCCTGTGACCGCTGAACACGGGTCCGGCATCCAACGTTCCTCGACGGACGCTCCATCCACGGTAGACGCTCGAATAGTGTACGTTTCACCCGTCACGCCAATCTCGGGGAATCGAACGAAGTGTCGTCCGGGGAGCCTGAACGCTCCCTCGATGAGCGTGGTCTCAGTTGCAGGTTGAGTTACTGTGACTGTGAGCACGTGAACCTCATCGACGTCGTTCTGAAGGAACAGCGGGTCTGGCGTCTCAGCGTCGTCCGTCCCGAATAGTTCTCGACCGAGTGACGTACACCCCGCGGAAGCTGAGGCTGGCAGAATACTCAACGACGTGAGGAGGGCGCGTCGATTCATATGCTGCTATTCGTAAATTTCGGTAAGTACCTTTCTGTGAATCGAAGTACTCGGTGATGGATTCGCTGTACGGGTCGCTCACTCGGTCCATTCGATACACGCAGAGCGTGAGTGTATCAGAAATCTCGGACCGAGGCCGACTATTCTGATGACCTCTCGGAAAGCATGCTTTCGCCGTAGACCTGTCTATGGGACGTCGGACTACTTCCAGACAGAACCTACTGCAACACCGTCATCCTCAAAAAATACTTCAATGCCACCGAACCCCCCATCAGGAGTTACTGGTTGCTGAGTCGGGTTTGAATCGACTTCGACGATGACGTAGTACTTCACCCGATGTCGTAGCTCTACATTGAATCGGACATCCTCACCAGATTCGAGAGAAAGTGTCTCATGCACCAACGTCTCTTGTGGACCCTCAAGACGGACAGTTGCCTCCACTGCCTCGTTTGTGTAATTCTTGGAGTAGATAGCCGTCCTGTAGAACTGTGTCACAGTCCTGTTTTCAGTAGATGGTGACTCTACCGCTGCAGTGCTTGTCTGACCTCCCGGATTGTTCGTGTTGCCAATGCAGCCACTCAGGGCGAGTGCGGCACTACAGCCGACAGCGAGGAGGGCACGGCGCTTCATATCCGAATTTAGTCAATCCATGATAAGTATCTTCTGTGGTGAATGATACACTCGCGGCACGTGTCTATCGATAGACTGAGAGCGTGAGTCTATCGCTGCGTGTTCTCCTTGTGTCGCTGGTGTACCTCGTAGGCCTTCTGGCGAAACTCCTCGTCGCACCGGAATTTCAATTCCGCATACGCCATGAATAGCGGGAACAGCGCACTGAACGGTGCGACCACGAACACCCAGCGTGGTACCGGGCCGCCTCGTCTCACTCGGTAGATGAGAAGCACTGTCGGTGTCAGGCCAAAGAGTATGCCGCCGACGATAGCTGGAAGCGGAATGCCCAGCTTGTCCGAGCTGGGCTCATGATGAGAGCGGTTCATAATTGTTCAGTAGAGGTACAATTGATTTGTAGGTTCCTCACTGCAGTACACGTCGTTCACTCTGCCCGTTCGATAGACGTAGAGCGTGGGTGTATCACTTCGATACGGTTCAGGGCAACCGTCTTGGTGTTCGTTGTCAAACTCTACCTCAATGGCCGAGTCGAAGCTTCACCTGCGAATCGCTCGCCAGTTCATCGGAGACGTCCAGAAGGGGTGGTGTCGGCTCCACCCAGCAGTGATGGACCAGTTGGGAATCTCGTCAGGAGACGCAGTGCTGGTCAGCGACGGCGAGCATCAGGTGGGGTACTACGCTCATTCCGTCACAGAGGAGCCACGCTGGGACCGTGAGGTGGACGAGCAGTCGATTTATCTGGACTTCCACACCGTACCCGACGAGCTGCCCGTCGAAACGGAGGGTCGGGAAGTCACCGTTCGCCCGGTCGCCCCATCACCGGCCCGGTCAGTGGTATATCAGGACTTTCCACCCGGAACTGCATCAGAACTGGTTGACAACCACACGCAGGAGAACCTCCTCGGAACGCTCGCGGTCGTGGGGGCGAGGATATGGATTACATATTCGAAGGGCGAGTCCAGTACAGGTGGGGCGGGACTGGAAGTCTATGAGACTGACCCGGATGGAGTGGTTGTCATCACCGAGTCAACGACCCTTGAACCAGTCTCCGAACGATAGACCCGCGGCACGCGTCGCTCACTCGGTCCGGTCGAGAGACTTAGAGCGTGGGTGTATCGTGTAGTCAGGTAGCTATTTGTGATGCAGTACTGAACACTCACTATCATGGACGAGCAGCTCCGGGGAGGTATCTCAGGCGTCCTCGTCGGCGTCCTCTCAACGGTATGGTTTGCGGTGACCTACGGCCACCCGTTTGCGGAGGTTCGCGTGACAGGGAGCTACTACGATGGGTCGCCCGCGCTGCTTTATTACGTGTTCTCGATAGGGCTTGCAGTGTACGGCATACACAAAATCAGAACCTACCGTGATAGTTCGGCGACGCAGAGCAAGTGATAGACTCGCGGCACAAGTCTATCAGCTGAGTCATGGCTCCTCCATCTGAAAGAAAGTAGCGTGGCGCTCTGAGCGATAGGAGGCGATTGGAGAGGGGTCTGTCGAGCCTTCAGGGTATCCGTCAGTGAGGGAGCGAATCGGCAGAGGAGCCAATCTAAGCCATCTCCGTGAAATCCTAATAGCGAGGTGGTCAGATATAGGATTGAGAATGGAGAGTCTCGCTCAGAAGGTCCCGCGTCGCTAAAGTGAGGAGATTAACCGCCCGGAATCTTACAGAGTCTATCTGTAATCGCTCTAACTAATGAACTTGTTGTCCCGCCAGTTGATGCCGTTCCCGGGGCCGTTCTCGCGTGGGTCCTCGACGACTTCGAGTCGGGCCGCTCGCTCCTCGCCGTCGACGATTCGCGTCGCTTCGAGCGTGCCGTCGCGTGCGGTGATGGCCGTCAGCGCGCCCTTCTCGCACTCGAGTGCGAGTTTGCAGAGCACCTCGAACATCGGATACTGGAGCGCGGTGTTCTGGAGCACCGTCTCGCGGTCGCCCTTGAAGCAGGCGTACTCGACGAGTTCGGAGGGTCGCTCCATCTCCTCCTCCTGGCCGAACGCGCCCCACTGGGGGCCGCCCGAGGGGCCGCTCGCGAACGGGCCGGAGTCCTCCTCGTCTTCCTCCTCCTCGTCGAGGTAGATGCGGTTCTCCGTGACGCTGGCTTTGAGCTGTGCGGTCGGGGTGTACTTGCTGATGTTGTCCTCGGCGGCGACGGCGCTCACGATGAGCGTGTTGTTCCGTCGAGTGATCTCGATGTCGGCGATCTCGGCGGGCAGGTCGGGGTCCTCGAAGAAATCGTGTACGTCTTCGAGTGGCAGTTCGAGCGTCGAGTGAAGGCTGTATACGTGGCTGGTCATGGATGTAGCACGAGCTAACCGGGGCAAATCCCTCCCCGCGACCGGAACTGGTCACCCTACTCTAGGGATTTGAGGTTTATATTTTCTGCCCTTTTTGTCACTCGGACACAGGGGCCGGTTATTCCCCCAGCGTCTCGCCCAGTTCGCCACGTTCGTCGAGTTCTGCGAGAATGTCACTGCCCCCGACGAATTCCCCCTCGACGTACGTCTGTGGAATCGTCTCCCACCCGCTACGCTCCTGGAGCGCCTCGCGGTAGAGGTCCAGCGCATCCAGCACGTCGACGGTCGCGACGTCCTCGCGGTGCTGCTGGATGAGCCCCAGCGCCCGGCGCGAGTAGCCACACTGGGGCATCAGGGGCGTCCCCTTCATGAACAGCACCACGTCGTTGTCCGCGATGGTCGACGCGACGGTCTCCTCGACTTCCTCCTCGCTGAGGGACGGCGTGGGGTCGAAGCTCATGTGCGAACGGTGGGTCCCGACGTGGAAACTCCTTTCGCCGACACCGTCACCGCCAGCCACGGTCGATGACGCCGTCGACGCGACGGCCGCTCCAGTCGAGTGCCCGACGCTCCGTATCGACCGTCGACGGCCCCGACCAGTGTATCGACTGCTTGCGTGCCACGGGGTCGCCGCCGTCAGCACTCGTCGGCACGCCTCGGCGTGCCGAGCGCACGTCCGACTAATCGGTTATGTGTCCGGCGACCCAACGTCCCGCCATGACCGACGAGTACCAGGTGACGGTGATCGGTGGCGGTCCGGCGGGACTGACGACGGCGCTCTACACGACCCGCCTCGGCCACGACACCGCCGTCGTCAACCGCGGCGGTGGGCGGGCGGCGATGATGCTCGACACGCACAACGTCATCGGCGTCACCGAGGACGTTAGCGGTAACGAGTTCCTCCAGACGGCCGTCGAACAGATACAGGGGTACGGCGCGGAGTACGTCCGCGATACCGTCTCCGACGTCGAGCGGACCGACGACGGTCGCTTCCGCGTCACCGGTGGCGACGTCGACATCGTGACCGACCACGTCGTCCTCGCGACCGGGTTCAACGACGTGCGCCCCGAACCTCCGCTCCCGCGCACGGGTCGCGGCCTCCACTGGTGTCTCCACTGCGACGCCTACATGTTCGTCGACCAGCCGGTGTTCGTGATGGGGACGGGCGACGCCGCGGCGACGGTGGCGATGATCATGCTCAACTTCACCGACGAGGTGGACCTGCTCACGCGCGGCGACGACCCCGAGTGGAGCGAGGACACCCAGACGCAGCTCGACGCCCATCCCGTCGACGTGATTCACGAGGACATCGACGCCATCGAGAAGGGCGACGACGGCTGGCTCGAAGCGTTCGTGTTCGAGGACGGCACCCGGCGGGAGTACCGCGGCGGCTTCCCGATGTACGGGTCGGACTACAACAGCGACCTGGCCGACCAGCTCGGCGTCGAGACGAACGACGACGGCACGGTCGCCGTCGACGACCACGGGCGGACGAGCGTCGAGGGCGTCTCGGCCGTCGGCGACCTCACGCCCGGCCACAACCAGATTCCCGTCGCGATGGGCGAGGGCGCGAAGGCCGGCATCGGCATCCACTACCGCCTCCGGACGTTCCCGCGCTCGGTGGAGGAGATAGAGGCCGAGGGCGAGGTCACCACCGAGGACGTGCCCGGCATCTCCGAGCGGATGCGCGAGCACGCACGCGAGCACAACGCCGACGCACCCGCGCCCACCGCCTCGGACGACGACTGACACGTCCACCGACCTGACGACTACCGGAGAACGGCGGATACCCCACTGCCCTCAGCCGAGGCTGTCGGCGTCGAGGTCGCTCGGGTCGAGCGGCGTCGCGGCGGCCCAGTAACGGTCGTACGCCTCTTCCGCCCAGTCGCGAACGACCTCGTCGTCGGTGTCGACGGCTGCGCGCAGGAAGCCGTCGTCGTCCCTGAGCAGCAGGTGGACGCGGTCGTCGGTGATGGTCACCGCGAGCGGGACGCGCTCGTCGTGGAGGCGAATCTCGGCGTCGGGCGAGGCGAGCAGGTCGCGGAGCTGCCCCCGGAGCGCGTCGTCGCTGGCGACGGCGTCGAGCGCGGTCTGCGAGAAGACGCCCTCGACGGACTGCTCGCCCGCGACGACCCGCCGCCGCACCACGTCGAGGCTCTGCTCGTTCAGCGCGTGGGAGACGATTCGGACGTGGTCCGTCGCCCGGAGCAGTTCGAGCACCCGATGGACGGGCGCGCCGGGCTTCGTCTGGGTCGGTATCGTGATGGTCGCGTCGGCGAGGTGCCGGAGGTCGAACCCCATCGACGCCTCCGGGAGCCACTCGACGACCGGCCGGAGTCGCAGTTCGGTCGCCAGCGTCTCCGAGAGCGCGGTGAACTGCTCGGCGACGAGCCGACCGGTCGCCGTCGCCTCGTAGCGCGTCCCGTCGTACGATATCCACTGGCGGTCCGCCAGGTCGTTCAGCACCCGTCCGAGCGTGGGCTGGGAGGCGTCGATGCGGTCGCCGAGTTCGCGCCGCGTGGCCGGCGCGTCGTCCAGCGCCCGGAGGACGGCCACCCGGTTCTCCGAGCGGGCGAGGAACTCGATCTCCTCCAGCGCCGTGTCCATACACCGTGTTCAGAGTCCTCCCACATAGCGGTTTTCGCACCACGAAAAATCGTCACAGTGTGAATCGCCGTCGGCACTGGTCGATGTTACACGCAGCGAAAGTATTACTGGACAGGTTCAACCGTCGAACCCGCCTCTTTCGAAACAAGTGATGGTCTCCACGTCTGAACCGAGTGTTCGAATAGCTCTGCGAACGAGTCACACGGCGACCGCGAGGGGGCGGTGACGGACTCGCGTCTCCGGCTGGTCGCGGCGTTCCTCGTCGCCAGCGTCTGCTTCGGCGGGACGTTCGTCGCGGCGACGGCCGGACTGGCGTACTTCCCGCCGCTCCTGTTCGCGGCGTTCCGGTTCGACATCGGGGCGGTGCTGCTGTTCGGGTTCGTGCTGGCGCGGTTCCCACGCGAAGAGCTACTGCCGCGGACGCGCGCCGACGTCGCCGGCATCCTCGCGGCGGGCGTCTTCGCCATCGGCTTGGCGAACGTCTTCATCTTCGTCGGTCAGCAGTACACCACCAGCGGGGTGGGCGCTATCGTCTTCAGTCTCAACCCCATCCTGACGCCGGTGCTCGCCGCCGGTATCCTGTCGAACGAGCGCCTCTCGCGGGTCGGCGCGCTCGGAATGGCCGTCGGGTTCGTCGGCGTGGCGCTCGTCGTCGGCGTCGACCCGAGCGCCCTGGTCGGCGGTGCCGTCCTCGGCAAGGCCATCGTGTTCGCGGGCGCGGTGAGCGGTGCGCTCGGTGCCGTCCTCATCCGCCGGGCCGACTCCTCGCTGTCGAGTACCGTCAGGACGGCGTGGGCGCTGCCCGTCGGTGCACTCCTCTGTCACCTCCTGAGCCTGGGGACCGGCGAGCGGCTCGGAGCCGTCGCGTGGACGCCCGCCGCGCTCGTCGCCCTCGGCTACGTCGGCGTGTTCTCGGGCGCGGTGGCGTTCATCGCGTACTTCGGCCTGCTCGACGACGTCGGCCCCATCCACGGGAACCTCGTGTTCTACGTCGTCCCCATCGTCGCCACGCTGGGTGGGTGGCTCCTGCTCGGCGAGACCATCTCCACCCTCACGCTCGTCGGCTTCCTCACGATATTCCTCGGGTTCACCATCATCGGTCACGACGCCATCTCGTCGGCGTTCGGCCGGTTCGTCGGCGACGGCGACGACGCTGTGACGATGGGCGCAGGCGGGTCAGTCAACGGTCGCCACGACGGCCCGGTCTGGAGCGACGACGACTGACGCCGTGGCTCCGTCGAGCAGTTCCTCCCAGAGCGCTCTGCCCCGAGACTTCTTGCCACGGCCGGCCGACGAACCGGTATGTCGGACGACTGCTTCCGTCCCGCGGCCGACGTCGCGGCGGACGTGCGCGCGGGGACGCTCTCTCCAGTCACGCTCCTCGACCAGTACCTCGACCGTATCGACGAGCGGGGCGACCGGACGAACGCGTTCGTCACCGTCCTCGCCGACGAAGCACGAGAGCGCGCCCGCGAGGTCGAGACTGCCGTCGAACGCGGCGACGACCCCGGACCGCTCGCGGGTGTCCCGGTCGCCATCAAGGACCTGGGGTACACGAAAACGGGCGTGCGCCACACCTACGGGATGGCACCGTTCGCGGACAACGTCGCCGACCGGACGACCGTCGCGGTCGAGCGCCTCGAATCGGCCGGCGCTGTCGTCGTGGGGACGACGAACACGCCGGAACTCGGCCACACGGTCCGGACGGACAACGAACTCGTCGGGCCGACGGCCACCCCCTTCGACCCGGAACGCAACGCCGGTGGCTCCTCGGGCGGGTCCGCGGCGGCCGTCGCCGACGGCCTCTGCGCGCTAGCGACCGGGTCCGACGTCGGCGGGTCGCTCCGGACGCCCGCCTCGTGCTGCGGCGTCGTCTCGGTCAAGCCGTCGTTCGGCGTCGTCCCTCGCGACGCCCGACCCGACGCGTTCCGGACGCACACGCCGTTCGGCGTCCTCGGCCCGATGGCGCGGACGGTCGAGGACGTCGCCCTCGCGATGGACGTCCTGGCTGGACCGGCCGACGCCGACCCCTACAGCGTCCCGCGGCCCGACGACGAGTCCTACACCACCGCTACGGAGCGGGACGCAGCGGACCTCGACGTGGGCTACAGTCCCGACCTCGACCGGTTCGCCGTCGACCCCGCCGTCCGCGACACCGTCGGCGACGCCGTCTCCGACCTCGCCGACGCTGGCGCGACCGTCGAGTCGGTCGCGGTCGGCGGTCCGGAGAAGGGCGAACTGGTTGCGGCCTACGGGACGCAGGCGACGACGCTGTTCGCCACGCTCGTCCGGGAGTTGAACGAGGCGCACGGGATGGACCTCCTGGACGACCACGCCGACGACCTCCGGTCGTCGTTCGCCCAGACCGTCCGGATGGGACGGGGGTACGACGCGCTCGACTACACGACGGCCGACACCGTGCGGACCCGACTGTACGACGCCGTCGAGGAGACGCTCGACGGCTACGACGCCCTCGTCTGCCCGGCGCTGGCGACGCCTCCGCTGGCCCACGACGAACCGCTCCCGACCGAGGTCGACGGCGAGTCCGTCGCCGGCCTGCCGATGGACTGGACGCTCTCGTGGCCGTTCAACCTCACCGGCCACCCGGTCGTGACCGTGCCCGCCGGCCTGGTCGATGGCCTCCCCGTCGGGATGCAGGTCGTCGCCGGGCGGTACGACGAGCGCTCGGCACTGGCCGTCGCGAGCGTCGTCGAACGGGTTCGACCGTGGCGCGAGGACTACCCCGGCCTCGACGAGTGACCTGTCGGTGCTGTCGTGATTTAATACGCCAACACCTGTCGGGGGTACTGCTAACTGTCTGACAACGAGATGTCGCGGTGGCGGTCGACCGAGAGTTGTCAGAGGCTCGGACCGTACGCCCTCACGTCGGGGGTCGCCACGCGGGGAACGGTCGCGTCAGGTATCCGTGCCCCCCGTCCGCTCGGACGCCTCGCCGCCTCCGTCCTCGCGTCGCTTCTACCGGCCGCTCGTCACTGGTCGTCATCCCTCGGTCGCAGACGTCGACGGTGACCGATTCTCACCCCGGGAGAACACCCTCCCGGGTTTTACTACACTCTCGCTCTCAGTAGCGTACCGTACGCAGTCCCCCGACACACGCACACGATGCCCTCCACGTTCACCGACTCCGACGCCGTCGAAACGCGAGCACTGACCAAACGCTACCCGAGTTCGACCGCGGTCCGCGAACTCGACCTGTCCGTCCCCGAGGGGAGCGTCTACGGTTTCCTGGGGCCGAACGGTGCCGGGAAGACCACCACGATGCGGATGCTCACGGGCCTGCTCGACCCGACGAGCGGCGAGGGTCACGTCGCGGGCGCGTCCATCCGCGACCGGCGGGCGCTCGCCGGCGTCGTCGGCTACCTCCCCGAGACCCCGCCGTTGTACGACGAACTCACGGGACGAGAGCAACTCGACTACGTCGCGGACCTCCGGGACGTCGGTCCCGACGCCGACGCACGCATCGACTCGCTGGTCGAACGGTTCGACCTGGCCGGCGACGCCGGCAAGCGCATCGAGGCGTACTCGAAGGGGATGCGCCAGAAGACGGCGTTCGTCCAGACGGTGCTCCACGACCCCGATGTCGTCTTCCTCGACGAACCCACGTCGGGACTCGACCCGCGGGCGGCGCGGACGCTCCGCGAGGAGATTCGGAACCTCACCGACGACGGGACGACCGTCTTCCTCTCGACGCACGTCCTCCCCGTGGTCGAGGAACTCGCCGACGTCGTCGGGGTCCTCAGCGACGGCCGACTCGTCGCCGAGGGGACGCCGAACGGGCTGAAGAACCGCGTCGAGTCGGACAGCGACGAGACGCTCGAGGACGTCTTCCTCGACGTGACGAGCGGACACGGGGGGCGGTTCGGTCGATGACGTCGCTCGTCGCGGACGCCCGCCACGGGCGGCGAATCGCTCGCGTCGAGGTCCGCCGCAGCGTCCGCGGCTACTTCCAGCAACGCAGCGCGAAACTGGGGCTCGCGGCCCTGGTGCTGATATTCGGGTCGGTGTTCGTCTTCGGCGTCCTCCCGGCGGCCTACGGCGTCGGCCGGGTGGTCAGCACCGAGAGCCAGTTCCCGCTGCTCGACGCCCTGCGGCAGCAGACGACGTCCGTGGTGGGGACCCTGCTCGTCATCTTCGCACTCCGTACCGTCGAACGCCTCTCGAACGTCGACAACGAGGAGTTGCTGCTGACGACGACGTCCTCGCGCGCCGTGGTGTTCGGCCTCCTGCTCGCGGAGGTGACGCGCCTCTGTCTCTGGTTCGGTCCGCCCCTCCTGCTCGCCCTCGGCGCGTTCTGCCTCGGTGCGGGGACGCCGCTGTTCGCGGTGAGCACGCTCCTCGCCCTCGCGCCGCTGGTCGCGTTCGCGGCCGTCTTCGGCTACCTGCTCGGTATCTGTGCGCTCTACGCGAGTCGCTACGTCCCGCTTCCGTCGTCGCTGAAGACGGTCGCCTACCCGCTGCTCATCGGCGTCGTCATCGTCGCCTCCCAGATACTCCCGCGACTCTACCTCTCGGGGTCGCTACCGTTCACGCTCGACCCGCTGTTCGACCTGCTCGACGCGTCGCCGTTCGCCGCGTACGGCGAGTTCTTCCTCCTCGGGACGCCCGTCGCCCGCCCCGTCTCTCCGGTGGCGGTCGCCGTTCTCGGCGCGCTTCTGGCGGCCGTTCCGGTCGGGTTGACCGTCACCGCCCGCGTCGTCGACCGGTTCTGGACGACGGACGCGGCGGTCACCGACGGTACCGGGAGTGAGGGGACGGTCGAGGCGACGCCGACCCGGACGCCGCGACCGTTCGCGTTCTCGAAGGCCGGGCGTATCGGCTGGCACTACCTCCGGCAGGGCGGGCGCTCGCCGCGGCGGTTCGTCCACCTGTTCTTCGTCCTGTTCATGCTCGCGCCGGTCGCCTCGTCGGTGGTGGAGAGCCCGGACCTGCTCTACCTCGTCGCGATAGCCGGGTCGGTCGTCCTCGGCGCGTTCCTCTCGGGCTCCGCGTTCGGGCTGAACCCCTTCGGCGACGACCAGGCCGTCCTGCCGCTCCTCCTCGTCACCGCGACGCCGCCACGGGCGTTCGTCCGGGGGCGACTCGTGGCGGGACTCGCCATCGGCCTCCCGTTCGTCGTTCTGGGGCCACTGGTCGTCGCACTCGTCGGTCCGCAGACGCTGCTGGAGGCGGTCGTCTACGCGTCGTTCGGGCTCCTGCTCGCCGTCGCGAGCGCGACGTGGGGCGTCGGACTGGGGACGGCCGTCCCGAAGTTCGAGTCCCGGACGATGTACGGCGTCGAGACGGTGACGCCGTCGCTCCTCGTGCTGTTCGGCTACAACGCGCTCGTCGGCCTCACCGGCGTCCTCGGGCTCGTCCTCCTCGGCGTCGCGCTCAGCGAGGGCGTGGCCACGAGTCCCCTCGTAATCGGGGTGGGTGCCGTCGCGGCGGCCGTCCTCCTCGCCACGGCGCTCGGGAGCTACGTCTACGCCGTCCGTCGGTTCCGGAGCTACACGCTCGACTGAGCGTGGCTCCCGTGCTGGACCTCGGCGTCCGCGTCGGACCGCTCGGAACCGGTCCGGAATCTGAACGCCCCGAGCCAGTCGCGGACCGTCGGGTCAGTCGTCGGCCGCTGCCGCGTCGCCGTCCGCGACGTCGCCCTCGATGCTCGGCGGGTACTTCCCGCGGTCGAGTTTCAGGTCGGAGGCCGGTCGCGCCATGCACGTCAGCGTGTAGTGCTCGGCCTCCTCCTCGGTCAGGCCGCGAGCGACGGCGACCTGCTGTTCGACCTCACCCTCGATTATCTCGGCCGAACAGGCGAGACACATCCCGACGCGGCAGGAGTACTCCTGGGCGATGCCCTCCTCGATGCAGCGGCTCAGGATGGTCCGCTTGTCGGAACAGGTGATGGTCTCGCCCGTCCCGACGAACTCGACGGTGTACTCGGTCATGGTCTCCGGTTGGACGAACCCGACCAAAACTCTTGTTGGACCGGTCTGTCTCGACCGTTCGGTCGTCCGTATCGGAAACCGTTTTGCCGCGCGCCGGTCACTGGGGGACATGACCAGTCACACGTACGACGTCGTCGTCGTCGGCGCGGGGACGGCGGGCTGTTACGCCGCCGCGACGGTCGCCCGAGCGGGGTACGACGTCGTCATCGTCGAGCGGAAGACGGCGGAGGAGGCGGGCCACATCGCGTGCGGGGACGCGCTCAAGGGGGCCGCGAACTTCCCGAGCGCCATCCCGAAGTCCCAGATCGAACCCGCGTTCACCAACACGGAGGTCGACCACGGGCAGTTCGAGATCCCCTCCGAGGACGTCGTCCTCGACATCCCGGTCCCCGGCGAGATAGCCGTCATCGACCGCTGGGAGTACGGTCGCCTGCTCATCGAGGGCGCGGAGGAGGCCGGCGTCGAGTTCCACTACGACACCGTCGTCCGCGACGTGAACCAGAACGACGACGGTCGCGTCACCGGCGTCACCGGCGTCCGCAAGGGCGACACCGTCACCTACGAGTCAGAGATGCTCGTCGACGGCGCCGGCGCGCTGTCCATCCTCCAGGACAAGGCCGACCTCTCGGACGCGACGTTCGACACCAACGTCCGGTACTCGCAGTTCGCCTCCGCCTACCGCGAGATCGTCGAGGTGGACGAACCGGTCGAGTGGTCCGACGCGCTCGTGTTCAAGCCCACCAAGCGCTCGGCGGGCTACCTCTGGTACTTCCCGCGGACGCCCACCGAGATCAACGTCGGCCTCGGCTTCCAGATGAACGAGGAGCCGATGAAGCTCGTCGGCGACCTGCGCGACGACCTGCGCCAGCGGCCCGAGTTCGAGAACGCGACGGTGAAGGACAAACTCGGCGCGGCCCTCCCCACGCGCCGGACCTACGACTCGGCCGTCGCGCCGGGGTTCATCGCCGCGGGCGACTCGGCCGCCCACGTCAACCCCACCACCGGCGGCGGTATCGCCGGCGCGGCCTACGCCGGACAGTACGCCGCCGAGCAGGCCATCGAGGCCATCGAACACGACGACGACAGCGAGGACCGACTCTGGCGGTACAACGAGCGCGTGATGGACCACTTCGGTGCCCGCTACGCGGCGCTCGACGTCTACAACATCTTCAGCACCGCCTACGACCTCGACGACCTGATGAGCCTCCTCGCGGCGCTGCCCGGTCAACAGCTCTCGGAAGCCCTCTACTCGGGCAGTTCGAGCGTCGGGCCCGGTCTCGCGCTCAAGACGCTCTGGAAGTCCCGCGGCCACTGGCGGACGATGTTCGACTTCTACGAGACGAAGGGCCTCGCCGACCGACTCCTCGCTCACTACGAGAACTACCCGGACTCGCCCGACGAGTTCCGCGCGTGGCAGATCCGCCGCGACCGCATCATGGACGACATCTACGAGCGGACCGGCGCGGAAGCGAAGTACTGAGAACCACCCCTTCGTCACGAGTCGAGGGCCGCCGGGTCGCCAACGGGACGACGGCCGGACCATCACCAGAACGGCGTCCGCTCACTCGCTCCGCTCGTTCGCGGTACAGTCGTCTCCGCAACCGCCCCGCGACCGGACCACTCTGGTATTCCCGTCCACGTCGAACCGACGGCATAGAAGTCGCAATACCGATGTACTACCTCCCCTAACCGACCGGCAGTGAGCCTTTCGGAGGAAGCCCAGGCACGCCTGCGCGACATCGTCGAACTCCAGCCCACCAAGAACAAGGAGTTGCAGGAGCGCTGGGACATGGACGGCGGGAGCGAGGTCCACCAGTACCTCGAATCCGAGCTGAAGGAGTACTACTTCCGGGACGAGAACAGCCTCATCCGCGCGACGCAGGAGGGGGCAGAACTGCTCGGCATCGAGATGGACGCCGAGACCATCCGCGTCCCCGAACTCCAGGTCCGCATCACGGAGGTGCTGGCCGGCCCGGACGACGACCCGGAGAGCGTCGTTAGCGTCCTCCACGAGGTCCAGGACACCGGGATGGAGACGGACGTGGACGCGGTCCGCTCCGGCCTCCGTAGCCTACAGGACAAGGGTATCGTCGAGGTGGTCAGGGAGACGGTCCCGACGTTCCGCCTCACGACGGCCCGCGATGACCTCGACGTCGAACCGCTCGACGCCGAGGACTGAGGCCGCGCCCCTCGTCCTCCGTCACTCCGTCGAGCGGATGCGTTCGCCCCGCTCGCTGGCGCCGAGGAGGTACCCGCCGAAGGCGACCAGCCAGAGCATCACCGGGTAGACGATCATCCGTTCGGTCCCACCGTGACCGATGGGGCCGAACGCCGCCACGGTGCCCGCGTCGCCGATGGCCATGAGGACGACGAACACGAGACCGACCCCGCCGGCGACGGCCGACAGTGCGCGCATCAGTCCGGTCACCTGGGTCGCGGTCCCGACGGCCTGCACGTTGAAGAACAGGAACGCGAGGAGCGCGAACAGGCCGTGGAGGCCACCGGTGTCGAGCGGGAACGCCCCGGCTCCGACCGCGCCGACGCCAGCGAGCGCGTAGACGGCCAGGAGCCAGCGCTTCCCGTGGCTCCGGTAGAGGAAGTACCCGCCGAGCAGGTTGAACGCGCCGACGAGGACGAGCGACGCGTTGAACAGGAGCGCCGTCTCGGTGGCCACCCCCAGGTCGCTGATGGCACCGCCGCCGAAGTCGTAGCCGGGCACCATCGCCGCCGCGAGCATTATCACCGTCATGAACCCCGCCCCGAGGGCGAAGAAGCATAGACCGGCGAGCGTTCTGTGGTCGGACGTCGTTCGCGCCGTCGTCTCGACGGACTCGGTGTAGGTGTCGACGGGAGTCATCGTGCTGTCACCGTCTTCTAGTTGTTTCGGCGACGACATATATCGGGGCGACGATTCTCGATGTCCGAGACTGGGGTCCCTGACGGCCGGCACCGACTTGGCGGGTCAGGGGTCGCGGCTCCGTTCTCGCCCTCGGCCTCCAGCGAAGAACGAGCAGAACCGACGGGTTCCGTCAGATGTTTTACGCTCTTGCCGTAGCGGCCAACGATGAGCGTCCTCACCACACTCCGCGATACGGTGGTCGAATCGGGAGCGTCGGAGGGGGCCACGGAGACGTTCGAGTACCGATGTGCGCGGTGTGGCGCCTCCTTCGAAGAGTCGAAACTGAAGATGACACGGGTGAGCTGCCCCGGGTGTACCAGCACCAACGTCCGGGCGACCGACTGAGAGACTGACCGGGAGTCGCCCGGACGCTCGGTCCCCTGGCCGACAGGTCGACGAGCCGTGTGGATAGCCCCGACGCGTACGTCGAACCGTCGAACGCCCCGGACGGCCGTACTCCTCGACGAACCGTTCGCTGGAGGGCGTGCCCCGTCGTCGCTCGCCTCAGCAAGCTGAACCGACTTCCGACCAGTCGTGATGTCTGGTAGTACGGATGACAGACCTCGCTTCTACGACGGTCTCGCGACGACGCGTCCTCGCTGGCACCGGGAGCGTCCTCGGAGGACTCGCGGTCGGACGCGGCACGGCACGCACCGACCGGTCGACCACCCCGACCATCGTCGGCCATCGTGGCGCGTCGGGACTCGCGCCTCCGAACACGCGTGCTGCCATCGAGGCCGGTCTCGAACACGACGTCGACGGGGTGGAGCTCGACGTTCGACGGACGCGCGACGGCGAACTCGTGTTGTTCCACGACCCGGTTCTCGACGTCGCCAGTACGGCCGGCGGTGTCGTCCGCTACACGCACTCCGAGGACGTGCTCGACGCCACCGTCGGCGGCGAGCCGATTCTCACCCTCGACGAGGGACTGCAAGCGCTCGCCGACCGGTCCGTCGACGTCTACCTCGAACTCAAACGCCCCGGCTACACCGGGGCGGTCCTCGACAGCGTTCGTCGACACGGGCTGTCCGGCCGGACGACCCTCGCCTCGTTCGACGCACCCGCGCTCCCGACCGCTCGCCGAGCGGCCGTCGACACGGCGCTGCTCGGCGCGCTGCCACGTGACGGGTTGCTCGCCGACGCCGAACGACTGGGCACTGGTCTCGTCTCCGCACACTACCTCCCCTACCTCACCAACCAGTTCGTCGACACCGTCGAGCAGAGCCCGCTCGACGTCGGCGTGTGGGCGCTGTTCGAGAGCGAGGAGACGATTCGGGACGTGGTGGCTGCCGAACCGGACATGCTCACGACGGGACGCCCCGACCTCGCGAACGAAGCCAGCGAGTCGTCCGACGACGGAGGCTTCCTCTGGTGAGCGGCCACCCCGACGTGCCGGCGACGTTCCGAACGGTCGACGGATAACGCCAACCCATCGAGGCGAGTTACCTGCCGGACGCGAAGCGCGTGGACACGAAGGGAGCGCCGTCGGACGACACGGTTCACCACGAACAGGACGACGACCACCGACCCCGAGCGACTGCGCCGTCGCTCGCTACGGCTCTCGACGTCGCTCCCGCTGCCGAGCCAGGAGGCGTTTCAGTCCCTTTCCCGGGCCGCCCTCGATGGGCCACCCGCGGGTGCGCCACTGTGGCGGTTCGGGGGTGAACTCGGGACAGGACCCCGAACACTCCCGGCCCGTCGGACTGTGGGCCTTCGCGGCACACCAGGGGAGCGTGTCGCCGTCGTCGCGCAGTTCGAAGTGGCGACAGTCCGCGCGCATCGTGTCGACGTACGACCGCCAGCCGCGCTCGTAGGCTCGTTCGGCGATTTCGAGACGCTTGGCGCGCTTCCAGTCGGGGTCGGCGTACTCGAAGCGCGCGGCGGAGGCGTCGTGGCCGGTCCCGGTCGGCCGTTCGAGGATACGCGTGCCGGGGTCGTCGACGCGGAGCGAACTCGGGTGCCACGCCACGTCGGCGCTCGTGGGAGTTCCGTCCCCGCCACGCGTCACGGCGAGGATGCCCGCCTCGACGGGCAGGCGTTCGAACAGTACGGGCTCGACGCCATCGCCGGAACTCGCCGAGCTCCGGGTGCCAGCCGAGCTCTGCTCGGCGCCGTCCCCTTTGGCTGCCGTGGCGACCCACACCTCGTCGGCGAGCGACAGCGCGACGTCGCGTTCGAGCTGGTCGCCCAGGACGCGGGCGGCGCTGGCGTCGAGGTCCGGCTTGTTCTCGATGGCGACGATTCGCCGAACCCAGTCGGGGTAGTGCCACTTGCGACGAATCTCGATGCGGTTGCCCGCGCGTCGCTCCTCGACGATACCGCGGTCGCTGGCGGTGTGGATGGCCTCGCGGACGTAGCGCCACGGGTACCCCGGATGGGGGAGCGCGTCGCGGTAGTACGTCCACTCGCGGGGGGCGTTCCGGACGACGTGCAGGAGGTCGGAGTCCAGCCGCTCGTTCCCGAAGACGCTCCGGGCGGCGAGGCCGTCGGGGTCGCACTCGACGACGAGCGTGTCCCAGCGGCGGCCGCGCGTCCCGAGTTGCCGGGCGACGAGGACGGCGCTCGGCCCGGAGCCCTCGCTGTCCGCCGCGCGACGCGCGGGCGTCCACTCGCGTTCGGCCCACTGGCAGACGCGGAGTTCGAAGGTGAACTCCCGGGAGGTCATCTACCCGTCGTCGTCGTCGAGGCCGCCGTTCTCGAGGAACTCGTCGGCCTGTTCGAGTATCTCGCGGGGGCCGTCCTGCGTGATGGTGTTGATGGCCTGCTCGTAGTCGCGCCACTGCAGGTCGCGATGCTCGCGCGACAGTTCGGCGCTCGCCTCGAACGACCGCGCGATGAACAGGTGGACCGTCTTGTGGATTGTGTTGCCGTTCGCCTCGAAGATGTAGTCGTAGTCCTCGCGGAACCCGTCGATGAGTCTGAGTTCCTCGATTCCCGCTTCCTCCGCGACCTCACGTATCGCCGTCTGCTGTAACTCCTCCTTCCCTTCGACGCCGCCCTTCGGGAACTCCCAGTCCCCCGTTCGGGACTTGAGCAGGAGGTACTCGCGACGGCCACGTGTATCGCGGAACAGGATTGCTCCGGCGCTCGTGGCCTCTATCATGGCTCTGGATACTGATTCACTACATAAGAGAATATCGCCATGCGGTCGGTGTCCGTCAGCCGCCGGCTCTCCCGGTGAGGACGCCACTCGGTCGGGTCTCCGGAGGAGACGGGTCCGGATGGATGGGCTTTTTGCCGTCGCCACCGACCGGACTGACATGCCGTTCGTCACGACTCTCTCACTCTCCAGCGGGGACCGTCCGGCCCTCGACGACGTCGTCTCCAGCATCAAGTCGATGGCGTCGCGCAAGGGCGTCGAGATAAAGGGACCGCAGACGCCGCCACCCGAACGGTACGTCGCACCCCAGCAGAAGTCGCTCCACCCCGACGGCGACCGGTTCGCCGACTGGTCGTTCTCGGTGTACACCCGGACGATGCGCATCGTCGGCCACGACGAGTTCGCCCGCGACGCCACCCAGCGGGAGTTCCCCGACGGCGTCCACGTCGAGGTGGATGTCGAACAGGTCACCGGCGCTGGCCGGGCCTGAGCCGTCGCTACGACTTCCTGCCGCTCTCCGGTTCCCGGTCTTCGCTACCCTCATCTTCTCCCCTCGCTGTCAGTACCCGGTCCGCGTGAACTAAGCCGTACGCGTGTGACTCACTGCCCATGAGTGTCGACCGCGACCGACTCGTGTCGCTTCGCCGTGAGTTCCACCGCTTCCCCGAACCGGCGTGGCGGGAGTTCCGTACCACCGCGCGCATCGTCGAGGAACTCGACCGCATCGGCGTCGACGAACTGTACGTCGGTCCGGACCTGCTGAGCGGCGAGCGCATGGGCCTCCCGGACGAGGCCGAACAGCGTCGCTGGTTCGACGACGCCCGCGACCACGGCGTCGACGCGGACGTCCTCGACCGACTCGACGGTGGGTACACCGGCGCACTCGCCGTCCTGAACATGGGCGAGGGGCCGACGGTCGGCCTCCGGGTCGACATCGACGGTCTGCCGCGCGCCGAGTCCGAGGACGCCGACCACGCACCGAACGCGGAGGGCTTCCGCGCCGAGACCGAGGCGATGCACGCCTGCGGCCACGACGCCCACATCACGTTCGGGCTCGGCGTGCTGGAGGCCATCAAGGACAGCGAGTTCTCCGGCACGCTGAAGGTCGTCTTCCAGCCGGCGGAGGAGGTGGTCGGCGGCGGCAAACCGGTCGCCGAGTCCGGCCTGCTCGACGACTGCGACTACCTGCTGGCCGCCCACGTCGGCCTCGACCACCCGACGGGCGAGGTGGTCGCGGGCATCGACGGCTTCCTCGCCGTCCACCACTTCGAGGCGACGTTCACGGGCGAACCGGCCCACGCGGGCGCGAACCCCGGCGACGGCCGCAACGCCAACCAGGCGCTCGCCGCCGCGGTCCAGAACCTCTACGCCATCCCGCGCCACCAGGACGGCCGCACGACGGTCAACGCGGGCGTCATCCGCGGCGGCTCGGCGACCAACATCGTTCCCGAGGAGGCGTACGTCGAGGGCGAGGTCCGCGGCGAGACGACCGAACTGATGGAGTACATGCGCGACAGCGCCGAACGCGTCATCCGGGCCGCCGCGGAGATGCACGCCTGCGAGGTGGACGTCGACACCGTGGGCGGCGCGCCGAGCGCCGTCAGCGACGACGCCATCGTCGACGTGGTCGAGTCGGTCGCTGGCGGCGTCGAGGGCGTCGACTCCGTCCTCCGCTCGGACGCCCTCGGCGGGAGCGAGGACGCCACCTACCTCATGCAGCGCGTGCAGGACAACGGCGGGAAGGCCTGTTACGTCGGCATCGGCACTGACCATCCCGGCGGCCACCACACCTCGACGTTCGACGTCGACGAGGACTCGCTCCCCATCGGCGTCTCGGTGCTCTCCGAGTCCATCCTGCGACTCGCCGCGGAGCACTGAGTCGGTGACCGGCCACTGACGACCCCGTTGTATCTCCCGCCCTCGCCGAGTAGACGCGTCGCTGTGCGGTCGCTCGTGAGCTGGAGTCGTCCCTGAGGAACGCGCGGCCGCGACACCTGCCGGTCAGGTCGTCGGTGTGCGGTGCGTGAAACGAGAACGTAGAACGGGTGTAGAGTGACCCTGCTAGTGGATCAGAGCAGCCCCGACTTCTGGAGCTTCATCAGGTCCTCGGTGTCGAGGGTCTCGCCTTCCTTGAACTTCTGGTAGATCTCCTCGGCCTCCTCCTTGGCCTCCTCGCGCTTGGCGGCGCGCTCGTCCTTGCGCTCCTCCTCCTCGGCCTTGTCCATCTCGCGCAGGCGCTTCTGGACGCGGACGAAGTCCTCGTGGTGGCGGTCGGCCGCCTCCTGGGCGTCGACGAACTTCTCGTGCCACTCGTCGGCGTCGTCGCGGATGTCGTCGGCCTCGCGGTAGGCCTCGATCATCTGGTTGTGGTGCTCCTGGGCCTCGTCGGCGAGCTCCGTCACCTTCTGGTGGTGCTTCGAGGCTTCGGCGCGGACCTCCTGGGCTTCGGACTTCAGGTCCTCGATGCCGTCGGTGTCGTCGAGCTTCGACTTGCGCTCCTGGTACTGGTCGCGCTTCGTCTCGATCTTCTCGATGAGTTCGCGCTCGTCCTCCGTCGAGAGGACCTCGGTCTGCTGGCGGAACTCCAGCTGCTCGATCTCCTCCTTCAGCTCGTCGAGGCTCTTGCCGTCGTCGAGGTCGAGGTCGGACTTCGCGTCGTCGACCTGCGAGAAGAGTTCGTTCGCCTTCGCGTTGAGCTCGTTGCGCTGGTTCTTGTGCTCCTGAACCTGTTCGTTGAGCTCGTCGCGTTTCTCGCGGTGTTGCTGGGCCTCGTCGACCTTCTCGCGTGTCTTCGCGTTGAGCTCGTCGCGCTTCGATGCGCGCTCCGACGCCATCTGGTTGAGCTCGTTCCGTCGATCTCGAAGCATCCCGGCCATCTTGATGAGGCCGCCCTTGGATTTGTTTTCGAGGTCGTCGTCGGTGAGTTCTACGTTCTTGGATTCGTCAATAGTCTCTGCCATGGTTGTGAACTGTCCATTACGCTCCAGCGCGGTGGCTCACGGTGGTACTGGCCGATCGATAAGCAGGGTCTCCTGTCATTCTGTTCGCCGTGCAATCCACCGAAACGCCGGAGGCGTTCTGGTAGGTATCCATACCGGAAGCTCGTACTTAAGCCTTTCTCACTTCAGGGGGGAAGGATGCCCCCGAAACCCCTGCCAACGGCCTCGTCAAGACGTGACACGGTTTCGGATGGCACGCGGAGGGGTATTTAAGCAAGAGTCGGGGTCGTCGTCGTTCCCGTCCGCGTAGCGGAGCGCAGCGTCGAACGATACCGGAGATGCGACGACGACGGAACGACTCGCTCAAGTGCCCCGGGCGGTCAGACGGCGTATGCACGAGGTGACCTTGCGCGCGCGTGGCCACGACCACGTGCGGGCGGCCCACGAGAGCACCTTCGAACTGACCACCGACGACTGGCTGACGCCGGCGGGCGACTGCATCGTCGGCGTCGAGGCCGACGCGACGCCCGCCGACCTCCCGTCGTCGTTCGTCGACGCCTGCCGGGACGAGTCGGCCCACGTCACCGCCCACCTCGTCGCCGGCGGGGTCGAGACGACCGTCGCCGGTCGCGGCGACCCCGACCTCACGTTCGAGGGCGAGCGCTCGATGGTGTTCCGGACCAGCGGGTACGTCGACGAGCGGACCGTGATGGTCGCGGCCGACGCGGCGGCCGCCGACCTCGACCGGGACCTCGTCGCGGAACTCCAGGACGGTGCGGACCTCACGGTGACCCTCCGCGTCGAGTGAGTCGAACCGGTCCCTGCGACCGACGTACCTCCTGTCTCTCGGCGCCCGACCGACTCCCCTCTCGACCTCACGCCGAAGACTGTCAGAGCGTGGCACGTGCAAGTCGACGAATGTGGCCTCACCAGGGTAACCGGGTGATGGCGACGGCGAGCCTCCATCGTGACCCGAATGTACCGTAGATGTGAGGGTGTCTCGACCGAGTTCGAAGGCACATCCGGTTTAGCGCGCGGCGGTGAAGACGGTCGAAATGGGTAGCGACTCGACTGCGGGCTCACAGCGGTTCCTCTACGTCGGGTCGTCCTCGACGCTCTTCGAGGCGCTCGACTCGTATCTGGAGGCGGTGGACGCACGGACGACCCTCCTCCAGGCCGAGACCGCCAGCGAAGCGGCCGAACTGGCCTGTGAGACGCTGCTCGATGGCATCGTCGCCCAGTACGACCTGCCCGACTGCGACGGCATCGACGCGATACTCGAGTGTGTCGACCCGCCAGTGCGAGCCCTGACCGTCCTCGTCTCGGAGACCAGTACCTCGGCGCTGGTCGAGCGAGCGTACGAGGCAGGTATCGACGAGTACGTCCACTACACCGGCGCGGAGAAGCTCCCCGTCCTCGAACATCGCCTCGACCGCCACGTCGACGACGGCGAGGGGTCGGGAGACGACCACCGCTCTTTACAGCACCTCGACGCGCTCGCCGCCACGACGTCGGACGCCATCATCTCCATCGACGAGTCGAGCGTCATCCGCTACGTGAACCCCGCCGTCACCGACGTCTTCGGCTACGAACCGGAGGAACTGGTCGGCGAACCGCTGACCACGCTGATGCCCGACGACCTCTCCGGACGCCACCGGGAGCGATACCAGCAGTATCTGGAGACGGGAGAGCGGACGTTCGAGTGGGACGACGTCCAGATTCCCGGTCGGCACAGAGACGGCCACGAACTCCCCCTGAGCGTCTCGTTCGCGGAGTTCACCGTCGACGGGGAGCGGTACTTCACCGGCATCGTTCGCGACATCCAGGAGCGCAAGCGGTTGCAGGCCGAACGCGACCTCTACCACGAGGCGACCCAGCGAATCCTCCGGTCCGACTCGTTCGAGGAGGGACTCGACACCGCCCTCGACGTCGTCGGGTCGGCGATGGACTGGGAGTACGGCGAGGCCTGGACCCGGTCCGACGACGGACGACTCGAACGGGCCGCCACCGAGTACGTCGCGTCCGGCGAGTCCTCCCGGTTCGAGGAACTGGCGGCCACCACACCGGTCGAGGTGGACGAGGGACTCGTCGGTCGGGTCTGGGCGTCCGGGGAGCCGGAGTGGGTCGCCGACGTCGACGACGGATTCGAGCGCGGGCGGGCCGCCGTCGAGGCCGACCTCCGCGCCGCGCTCGGCGTCCCGGTCGTCTCGGAGGGGACGGTCGTCGCCGTCATGGTGTTCTTCCTCACCGAGCGGCGAGAACCGGACCAGGCGATGCTCGACGCGACGACGACCATCGCCGCGGACCTCGGACGGTTGATGGAACGACTCGAAGCGGAGACCGCCGTGCGCGAGCAGCAGCGTCTCCAGGACCGCATCCTGGAGACCAGCCCCGTCGGCATCGCCATCACGGACAGCGAGGGGAACTTCGAGTACCTCAACGAACGCGCCGCCGAGCTGCTGACGGGCGACCCGTCGGCGGAACAGGCGGTCGCCGCCGACGCCGACGTCGACCTGGTGACGTTCGACGGCAGGTCGGTTCCCGACGAGGACCAGCCGTACCAGCGGGTCGTCGAGGAGGGCGAGTCGGTGTCGGGCGAAGCAGAGGTGACGATTCGGGGCGAGACGCGCTGGCTGGTCGTGAGCGGTGCGCCGCTCCACGACGAGGACGGGACGCTGTCGTCCGGCGTCTTCTCGTTCCGGGACGTCACCGAGCGCAAGGAGCGCGAGCGACGACTCCAGACGACCGACGCGGTGATGGAGACCGTCGGCGACGGCGTCTACGCCCTCGACGAAGCGGGTCGATTCGTCGCCGTCAACCAGGCGTACACCGACCTCGTCGGCTACGACCGGGCGGAGCTACTCGGTCGTCCCGCCGACGAGTTCATCGACACCGGCGTCACCGAGGCTGCAGGCGACCTGGCGGCCGAGATTCTGGCGGGCGACCGGAACGATGCGACGCTGGAGACCGTCGTCACGACGAAGTCGGGCGAGCAGCGTCCGGTCGAGGTCCGCCTCTCGCTGTTCGACCTCGGCGAGGAGTACGGTCGGGCGGGCGTCGTCCGCGACATCACCGAGCGGAGACGGCGCGAGGAGCGACTCGCCCAGTTGAACGAGGTCGGTCAGGCGCTCGCCGGTGCCGAGACGGACAGCGAGGTCGGTACCATCGTCGTCGAGGGTGCCCAGGAGACGCTCGACCTGCCGCTCGCCACGGTCGAGTTCTACGACGAGGAGATGGGCGAACTCGTCCCCGGACCCCGGACGCCGGAGCTCGAATCGCTCGCCGGGTCGGCGGCACTCTTCGACTCGGAGTGGAACCTCCCGTGGCGAGTGTACGCCGAGAGCGAGGAACGAGTCATCGACGACCTCCGGGAGGAGCCGTCGGTCGAGGCCGACGAGACGGCCCTGCGGAGCGTGATCGTCGCTCCGGTCGGGTCACACGGCGTGTTCATCGCCGGAGCGACCGAGGCCGGGGCGTTCTCCGACGCGGACGTGACGACCGCACGAATCCTGGTCGCCAACGCCGTCGCGGCGCTCGACCGGGTGGACCGCGAGCAGGAACTCCGCGAGAAGTCGACCCGGCTGGCAGAACACAACGAGTCGCTCGAACGCGTCAACCGGCTCAACGGGGTCATCAGGGGGCTGACGCAGAAGCTCACGCAGGCCTCGACCCGCGAGGAGATAGAGACCGCCGTCTGCGAGGAACTCGCCGCGACCGACCCGTACTCGTTCGCGTGGGTCGGCCAGCGACGGGCGGAACACGAGGGAGTGACCCCGACGGCCCAGGCGGGAGACGACTCCGGGTACCTCGACGCGCTCTCGGGCGAGGGTGACTCGCCGTCGGTCGACGAGCAGCTCTCCGGCCGGGTGATTCAGACCGGCGACCGGGCCGTCGAGAACAACCTCCAGGCCGACCCACCGTTCGACCGGTGGCGGCAGGAGGCGCTCAGGCGGAGCTACCGTGCTGCGGTCGCGGTCCCGCTGCAGTACCGGGAGACGACCTACGGGACGCTCAACCTGTACGCCGACGAGTCGGGCGTGTTCGACGAGATGGAGGCCGCCGTCTTCTCCGAACTGGGGACGATGATCGGGTACGCCATCAACGCCATCGAGCGCAAGAAGGCGCTGGTGAGCGAGGAGTCCGTCGAACTCACGTTCGGCGTCGACGACTCCTCGATTCCGGCGATCGAGTTCGTCCAGGAGACCGGCGGCTCGTTCGAGTTCGAGTCCCTGGTCGAGCAGAGCGACGGGTCGTTCCGCGTGTTCTTCACGATCTCCGGGGCCGACCTCGAGACGGTGTACGAGTTCGCCGACCTGAGCGAGGAGATACTCGACGTGACCCTGCTGTCGGAACGACAGTCGGGGATGTACTACGAGGCGTCCGTCACCGACGGGAGCTTCCTGGCTCGACTCGTCTCGTACGGGGCACACCCTACCGCGATGAGCGTCGGCCCGGAGGGCGGGCGACTCACCGTCGAACTGCCACAGAGCGGGGAGGTGCGCTCGTTCGTTCGCATGTTCCTCGACACCTACGACGGCAGTGAGTTGATCGCTCGTGTCCATCGCGACCGGCCGGTCCAGACGCTGGCGGAGTTCGAGGCGAACTACCGCGACCGCCTGACCGAGCGGCAGACCGAGGTGCTCCAGACGGCCTACTTCAGCGGGTTCTTCGAGTGGCCGCGAGACACCTCCGGGGCGGAACTCGCGTCGCTGCTCGACGTCTCACAGCCGACCGTCAGCCGGCACATCCGGACGGGAGAGCGCAAACTGTTCTCGCTGCTGTTCGACGAGGGCTGAGCGGTCGACACCGGCGAGAGTGGCCGGCCCCCGACACGACCGGTCGTGGCGACGGAGCCGACCGACGCTAGATAGTTATCCTGGGGGTCGCCGTCGGGGATATTGAGCTATCGAGTCCGTTCATGGGGGCTTGTCCTGTACCCGACGTATGGACGACGAGACTGAACTGGAAGAGGACGTGGCACTGACACCACAGCGACACCGGAGCGACGATGCCGACGCTCGACGCTCCACGCTCGACCAGTACCTGTTCGTCCAGTACGACCTCGGTGACGGCCCCGTCGTGGTCATCCGTCACCGGGAGAACGGGGACGCTCGCATCGAGTCCGACACGACGGTCGACGTCCGTCGGTGACCGCGGTGGTAGCCCTCCGCGTGCGACTGTCCGACCCCGCTGACCCCGACGACTCCGCCGTCTCCCAGCCATGACGAACGTCTACGTCATCGACTGTAGCGAGTGTCGGTACGAGCGCCGTATCGAGGGTGCCGAGTCGGCGCTCCGAACCGCCGACGCGCACCAGGCCGAGGCCGGGCCGCACCACACCGTCGACGTGGTGCTAGAAGAGCGACGTCCCTCCGACGCGAGCTAGGGTGAACCGGTTCGGTCGACTGTCGTCCCGCGAGCGGCGGTCTGGGGTCAGTCGTCGGTCTCGGCCCGGTCCGTCTCATCGTCCTTGCGCGCGGTCGGCTGGGGGGAGGGTGCGTTCTCGTCGACGTCCGACGTGGCGATGTCGGGCGCGTCGCCGTCCATCTCTTCGAGATACTGCTTCGACCAGACCTCGACGGTGTGGTCCTCGTTCTGGTGGGTCTTGTGGCGCTCGAACCAGTCGAGCGCGGTGTTCAGGTCCTCGACGCGTCGGTGGAAGTCGCAGTCGTGACAGCCGACGAGGAACGGACTGTTCACGCGGTCCCGACCTCCGGGGACCCACCGGACGAGACGGTGACCACGCCGGGCGTCCGAGACCGCTGCCTTCGGTTGGTCGTGGGCTCGGGTGTGCGCTCCGCTGTGAGCGGGTTCGTCCTCGTCTCCTCGACTAGTCGTGGCTGGTGTTCGATACGACCGTGTCGTGACGACTCGACGTTCCTGGTGGGGTCGATGGTCTCCGGGATGGTTCGCTCGTTCGACCTCGGGTGGAGTGCCGAGTCGTGTGGCTCTGTCCGTTCCATAGCTGTCCGCTGTTCAGTCGGACGCCTGCCCCGTCGGTCGGGGTTCGGCGTCTGTCGTGGTTGTGGTCACGGTGACCGTTCCGTCGGACTGGACTCGAACCTCGTCGTCCCCCACCCAGAACGTCACCTGATCGAACAGTCGGTCGCTGGCGGGCGACGACTGGTCGAACAGCGTGGCGATGGCGTCGAGGTCGACGTAGTCGTAGAGCGGGGGGAGGTGCAGTGGCTCGACTCCACGGCTGTCTGCGAGTTCGTCGACGATCGTTACCACGAGTGAGTCGACGGTGACCGCCTCCCCCGGTGCCCCCGTACGACTGGTCGAGTCCGACATCAACGGTGCTAGGGAACTTCTACCCATAGTCCATTGCCGTAACCGTATACGGGGTCGCGACACCCCTGGGGCTAACTATCTAGCATCCCTCCTCTCCCCCGGTAGACCAGTCACGTTCGCCCTTCGTGCACCCCGCCGAACCCCCGCGACGTGAACCGCGTCTGCGGCAATCCGGTTCGGTGAGGCGACCGGTTTTCGGTTCGGAACGCGAAGCGACGGTATGGACGACGAACCCGCCGAGAACATCAGCGGCGGCGACGCGGGCGGGGGCACGTTCGACGAGTTCACGCCGGGAGACGGTACCTCCCGTGCCGAAGCCGTCGTCGACCGACTCGGCGATGCCTACTGGCAGAAGACGTACGGTGGGCAGGACGCCTTCGAGTGTCTCGTCCGGACCATCCTCTCGCAGAACACCTCGGACAAGGCCTCCCAGCCGGCACACGACGACCTGATGACGCGGTACGGCGACGGTGGGCCTGCACACAGAGACGACGACCTCGCCGTCTCGCTGGCGAACGCCGACCGGGACGACCTCGCCGAGACCATCTCCTCGGCGGGCCTCTACAACCAGAAGTCGGAGACCATCGTGCGCATCGCCGGGCGGGTCGTCGAGGAGTACGGGAGCGCGAGCGCGTTCGACGCGTTCGTCCGCGAGGACCCGTACGACGAGGTCCGGGACGCGCTCCTCGACATGAAGGGCGTCGGACCGAAGACGGCCGACTGCGTCCTCCTGTTCGCGGGCGGCACCGGTGGGGTGTTCCCCGTCGACACTCACGTCCACCGTATCTACCGCCGGATGGGTATCGCGCCCGCCGACGCCGACCACGAGCAGGTCCGGCAGGTGCTCGAAGCCGCGGTTCCGGCCGAGAAGTGCGGCTTCGGGCACACCGCGAGCATTCAGTTCGGCCGCGAGTACTGCTCGGCGCGGAAACCGGCGTGTCTCGACGACCCCGAGGCGTGCCCGATGGCGGACCTCTGCGACCAGGTCGGCGTCTACCCGGAGACGGGCGAGGTGGTCGACCCGGCGGACGCGGAGTAGCGCACCGCGCCGACGAGCGCCCCGAGAATCAGGACGAACGCTAGGAGCGAGAGGTTCGGAATCGAGAGGCCGAGCACGGGCACCTGCCACTGGATGGCAGTACAGCCGCCACCGAACCCACAGACGTCGCTCCCCGTCCGCTGGATGACGGAGTGGTACGCGGCGATGGTGGTACCGACGAGCGCCAGCGGCAGGACGGTGCGGTAGACGCCGGGGCGGTCCTCGTAGGCGGCCACGCCGAGGACGACGACGAGCGGGTACATCAGGATGCGCTGGTACCAGCAGAGGTCACACGGGATGTAGCCGTAGCCGAGGCTGAACGTGAGGCTCCCGATAGTGGCGACGATGGCGACGAGCGTGCCGAAGGCGAGCCACTGTTTGGGGGAGCGTCGACCGGCGATGCCACCACTCGCCCCGGTGCTCATTGCGAGGCGAACTGCTCGAGCGCGTTCCGGGTCGACTCGGGGAGCGCCTCCGACTCCATCGCCCGGACGCGCTGGCCGTCGACGATGAGCCCCGGCGTCCCCTGGAGCCCGAACTGACGTGCGGCGTTCTGCGAATCACTGAACAGGCTGCCGAACTGTTCGTTCTCGATCTGTGAGCGAACCGCGTCGACGTCGCTGACGCCCACCTTCTCGGCGGCCGTCGTCAGCCAGTCGGTCGTCGCCCACTCCTGGGAGTGCGGTCCCGCCTGGTTCGCCATCACGTACTCGTGGAACGTCCAGTACGTGGCAGGGTCGACGTTCCAGACTCCGAGTCCGGCGCGCGCGGCACGGACGTCGTCGTTCTGGAAGATGTTCCACGCTCTGAACCGGAGGTCCAGGTCGCCCGGTTCGACGAACTCGGAGACGATGGTGGGGAGCACGTTCGTCGAGAACGTCGCACAGTGGGGGCACTTCCAGTCGCCGAAGTAGACCACGGTCGGGTTGTCGCCGCTCCCCATCGTCGCGTAGTCGTAGTCGCCGGGGGAGTTCGGTACCGGCGCGTTCGTGACGGCGGTGTCCGGCACGTCGTCCGGGAGGTCGGCGCTACCACTGCTGAGACACCCGGTCAGTCCGGTCGCCGCGACCGCACCGCCAGCGAGGAGGAACCGCCGTCGTGTGGAGGTCATTGGGTCTACTATCGGATTGACGAGAATCAATGTTGTGATGTGCGAGAACGTCGCACGCGGACGCCGACGGTCGTGAAACCGGCAGCCGGCTACTCGCCCTGCTCAGCGCTCGATGATGGATTCCTCGACGCTCTCGCCGAAGTGACGGC
This sequence comes from Halomarina salina, assembly GCF_023074835.1. Classification (NCBI taxonomy): domain Archaea; kingdom Methanobacteriati; phylum Methanobacteriota; class Halobacteria; order Halobacteriales; family Natronomonadaceae; genus Halomarina; species Halomarina salina. The sequence continues at coordinate 575,619 of NZ_JALLGW010000002.1, read as the reverse complement.
CGCCCGTCTCGTAGTAGACCAGCACCTCGTCGCCCTCCTGCAGGTCGGTGATGGCCGTGCGCCCGTCGCGGGTGGCGACCTTGATGGTCTCGGCGTTCTGGAGCAGCGTCTCGACCGTGTCGGTACCCCCACCCACGTCGACCTCGGCCTCCACGCGGAACATCGGGCGGCGCTCTATCTTCGACCGACCGACGATGGCCTCGCGCGTACTGCCGTCCGTCGAGACGACCTGCACCTCGTCGCCCGACTTCAGTTCCGCGAGGTACTTCGTCGACCCGTCGGCAGCGCGGGCGTAGGCGTGGACGGCCCCCGCGTTCACCCGGAACGGCCGGGACTCGACGTACGGCGACTCGGCCGTCTCGGCGTGGACGAAGAAGAGGCCGCGACTCATCGACCCCACGAGCATCCCCTCGTCGTGCTCGAACAGGCTCCCCGTGTCGACGCAGACGCGGTCGGCGCTGCCGACCTCCTCGATGGCGGTGACGGTCGCCCACGAGAGGTCGAGGTCCTCGCGTTCGCCCTCGTCACGCAGGTCGACGGTCTTGCGTATCTCGTCGGTGTCGTCGGTGTCGAGCAGGACCGCGTCCGCGCCGTGTTCGAGCGTCTCGAACGCCGTCTTCGCCTCCTCGGAGTTCGTGACGCCCGCGACGAGGCTCGTCTCGCTCCCGATGCGCGCGATGAGGTTCTCCAGCGGGATGATCTTCCAGTCCTCGCCGACGACGACGGTGTAGTCCGCGGCCTTCGCGGCCTCCTCGGCGAACGCCTCGTACTTCTTCCCCTGGATGCGGACGAACGCGCCGTCGGCCTGCCCGCGGCGCAGCGTCGTCAGGTCGGCCGACCCCGAGAGGTCGCCCGGCAGGTCGACGGTGCCGTCGCCCTCCGCGCCCTTGCCGACGACCACCGCGTCCGGTTCGGCCCCGCCGTCGGCGCGTTCGGACTCGGCTTCCATCACGTGAACGTCGTCGCCCGCGAACGCCGCGACGTTCACCTGCCCCAGTTCCCGTACCTTCTCGACGTCCGCGCGGTCGACGAGCACCCAGTCGACGCCCGCTTCGAGCCCCGCCGTGATGCGGCGTCGCCGCGCGTCCCAGTCACCGACTTCGTCGTCCGCCTTGAGCCAGACCGCACGTGTCATGGACGCACGCTGTTCGGGGGGCGTAATGAACGTGCTGGATGGTGCCGTCACGACGCCAGCGACGACGCCCCGCACAACCCTTTTGCCCACCTCCCCGCTACCTGTCGCAAGTGACCATCTCCGCCGACTCGCTCTCGACGGTCCTCTTCGACCTCGACGACACGCTCTGCGAGTACCGCCTGTCGCCCGCCGAGCGACTCGACGCCGCGTTCGACCACGCCGATGTCGACCCGTACTGCTCCCCCGCCGACCTCGACGCCGTCGTCGGTGGCCTCCCGACGGTCGACACCGACGTCGAGTTCTACACCGAACTGTTCGCCGCGGCCGCCGACCACGTCGACGCGGACCCGGCCGTCGCGCCGGACCTCGCGCGGTCCTACGCCACCGCGCTCGACCACGGCGACGTGCAGTTCAGACCCGGCGCACGCGACGCCGTCGAGGGCCTCCTCGCCCACGACGGCTACGACGTCGGCCTCGTCACGAACGGCAGTCGAGCGACCCAGACCCGGAAGCTCTCGACGCTCGGGCTCCAGGGCGCGTTCGACGCCCACGTGTACGCCACGCCCGAACACGGGCTCAAGCCCGACCCGTACCCGTTCGAGCGCGCGCTCTCGACGCTCGACGCGACGGTCGACCGGACGCTGTACGTCGGGAACTCCCTGCGCGCGGACGTGACCGGCGCACGCAACCTCGGGATGCGGACCGCGTGGTACCCCACCGACCGCGCTCGCGTCCCCGACCCCGACCCGACGCCCGACCACACGCTCGACTCGCTTTCGGACCTGACGGCGCTGCTCTGAACCGCCTCCGCTGCCGCTGCAGTTTTCCTCCTCCGTCCTGTGGTACGACCACCCATGCCCTTCCGACTCACCGCCGACCAGCGCGAGTTGCGCGACGAACTCCGCGAGTTCGCCACCGAGGAGATAGCGCCCGTCGCGTCGACGCTCGACCACGCGGGAACGTACCCCGGCGGCGTCCTCGGTGCACTCGCCGACCGCGGCGTCACCGGCCTCACCGTCGACGAACAGTACGGCGGCCGCGGCGAGGGGTTCGTCGAACTCGCCGTCGTCGTCGAGGAGCTGTCGGCCGCGATGATGTCGGTCGGCGCGGCCCTCTCGCTCCACCTCGGCGTCGCCGAGACCATCGAGCGGTTCGGGAGCGAGGCCCTCCGCGAGGAGTTCCTGCCCGCGATGGCCGACTTCGAGACGGTCGGCGCGCTCGGCGTCACGGAGGCGAACGCGGGCAGCGACAAGGCCGCGATGGAGACGCGCGCGGAACGTGCCAGCGGGGACGCGGACGGAGACGAGTGGCACCTCACCGGCCACAAGCAGTGGGTCACCAACGTCGCCGAGGCGGACGTGGTGCTCCTCTACGCCAAGACCGGTCCCGAGAGCGAGGCCCCCGAGAACGTCAGCGCGTTCCTCGTCCCGACCGACGCCCTCGATATCGACCACGAGTGGGACGCCATCGGCGGCGACAGCGTCCCGACCGCCCGCGTCGAGTTCGAGTACCTCGCCGTCCCCGACGACCGGATGGTCGGCGAGGAGGGACGGGCGCTCGTCCAGCGTGGCGACCTCCGCGGCGGCGTCAACCTCCCCGCTCGCGCGGTCGGCATCGCCCGCGCCGCCCTCGACGACGCCGTCGCCTACGCGACCGAACGCGAGCAGTTCGGGCAGGCCATCGGCGAGTTCCAGGGAGTCGAGTGGCGACTCGCGAAGATGGCCGAACGCGTCGAGACGGCCCGACTGCTCACCCTCCGCGCGGCCGACGAGGCCGACCGAGGTGCCGAGACGGCGAGTGCGAAGACGAGCATGGCGAAGGTCCACGCCACCGAAGCAGCAGTCGAGAACGCCTCCGACGCGATGGACGTCCACGGCGGCGTCGGCTTCACCAGCGAGTACCCCGTCGAGCGCTACTTCCGGGACGCCAAACTGCTCACCGTCGCCGGTGGCCCGAACGACGTCCACCGCAACACGGTCGCCAGGTCCCTCCGCTCCGACTGAGGGGACCGCTTCTGGCGTACTCGTGGCCTCCACTCACCACGGGTGGGACTGAAAGGAGCCGGGTTCTCGTCGACGGCTGACGACGTAAGCACGCGAGGGAGCGACAGCGACCGAGCGCGCGCAGCGAGACACCCGAGTCGAGAACCCGGGGGCTTTCGAGGCGGTCGCTGTCGCTGGACTCTCACGATCAACCCCAAACACGAACCCTGCTGCTCGTTCAGAACGTGCTCCACCCGCCGTCGACGTACAGCACCTCACCAGTCACGTAGCTCGCTTCCTCGCTCGCCAGGTAGCAGAACGCGGGTGCGAGGTCCTCCGGGAAGCCCGCCCGCTCCATCGGCACGGGCTTGATGAACCCGTCGTCGCCCGCTCGGTCCTGCGTGCGCTCGGTGCCGCCCTCGGAGAACTCGGTCGCTATCTGGCCCGGCGCGACGGCGTTGACGCGGATGTCCGGCGCGAGTTCGAGCGCCGCGCCGCGGGTGATCATCGCCACGGCGGCCTTCGTCGCGTCGTACTGGACCTGTCCGTGCTGGGCGAACCGGGAGGAGATGGACGCGGTGTTGAGGATGACGCCGCCTTCGTCGCGCGCTTGCATATCGCGGGCGGCGGCCTGCGTCCCGTAGAACGTCCCCTTCACGTTCACGTCGACGATGCGGTCGAGGTCGTCGGGGTCCAGGTCGACCAGCGACTCGCCGACGAACAGGGCCGCGTTGTTCACCATCACGTCGAGGCCGCCCTTCTCGCGGGCGGCCTCGACCACCGCTGCGACGTCGTCCGGGTCGGCGATGTCGCACTCGACGTAGTCTGCCTCGCCGCCGCCTTCGCGAATCACACGGTGGGTCGGCACGCTCGCGTGGGGGTCCTTCGGCATCTCGCGCACGTCGGCGACGACGACCGTCGCGCCTGCCCGCCCGAACGCGAGTGCCGTGGCCCGACCGATGCCCGAACTGCCGCCCGTCACGATGACCGTCTCCCCGGAGTAGTCGAACGAGAGCGAACCCATGCCGGGGGAGACGACGGGGTGTGACTAATCGCTATCCGTTGGGGAGTCGCTGTCCGCTGGAGTCTTCGCATCGCCGTCCACCGTCCCCTCCTCCAGCCACGGGAGGTCTTCGGGGTCGGCGGTCTGCTGGGAGAAGACGAGGACGTAGCCGTCGGGGTCCTCGACGCTCACCTCGCGGGTGTTCCACGGGGTCTCCGTCGGCCCCTCGGCCTCGAATCCGGCCTCGCGGACACGCTCGGCGACGTCGTCGACCGACCCGTCCTCGACGGTGAGATATATCTCGACGCCCGCGCCGGCCACCTCGGGCGGGTCGTCGCCATCGGCAGTCGCCTCTGACTCGGTTGCCGTCCCCGATTCGGCGACTGCGCCCGGTTCGGCCGCCATCCCCGACTGCACGAGCATCACGTCGGCGTACTTGCGGTACCGGACGTGACTCGTGCCGCCGCCGGGCATCGCGAACAGTTCGTCGAACCCGAGCACGTCGGTGTAGAAGTCGGCCGACGCCGCCACGTCCTCGACGGTGAGTCGGGGGAACAGCGGCATCGGGTAGATGTCGTGGGAAGTCACGTGAGGAGGTTCCCGGCTCCCGAGATAGCGATTGCGGAGGTGTGGTGGGCTCTCGCACGCGTCTCGGGGGCAGACCGGCTCGAATCGCCTCCCACAAAGACCCGTGGCACACGCAGGGCGCGCCGACAACCCCTGCCCGCGAGCAGTCCGGGCCATGACGACAGAGGACACTCCGCTGCACGACCGCATCCGGGCGGTCGAGAGCGTCTCGGTAGACGAGGACCGTCTGCTCACCGTGGCCGTCCCCGCCGACGAGTCCGTCGGGACGTACCACGAGCGCATCGAGGAGGCCGACGCCGAGGTCTCGTACATCGACACGAACGACGTGTCGAAACACGAACGCGACGCCCTCGAACGCGTCCGGCGGACGCTCGCCGAGTACGACGAGACCCCCGAGAACGGACTCGTCACCTACGCCGGCGTCGTCGACGCCGACCTGACCGACTGGACGTTCGACGAGCTGCCCGACCCCGTCCGCGAGTCGCGGACCGCGTGGGGCAACGAGTTCGACACCGAACCGCTCGACGCCCTCGCCACGCCGTCGCAGTCGGTCGGCCTGCTCGTCGTCGAGCGGGGCGGCGCGGCGTTCGGCCGACTCGACGACGGGCGCGTCGAGGTTGTCGAGACAATCGACCGCGACGGACGCGGCACGTCCCGCCAGAGCGGCGAGTCGACCGAGCGGTTCGAACGCGACGAGGACCCGAACCTGGAGGCGTTCTTCGACGAGGTCGGCGAGACGGCCGGTCGGCTGTTCGTCGACCCGTCGGCGCACGAACGGGCGACCGAAGACGCGGCCGCGCCCGACCCGAACGACGAGGACCGTGCGGGGGTCGACGGCCTGCTCGTCGGCGGCACCACGGGCACCGTCGAGCGGTTCGTCGAGGGCGAGTTCCTCCCGACGCACCTCGCCGACCGGCTGCTCGACGACGCCTTCGCCGTCGAGTACGCCAACGAGCGCGGCCTCGAACGCCTCGCCGACCTCGGCGAGGAGCGCGTCGGCGACGTCGAGCGTCGCGGTCCACGCGACGCCCTCGACCGCCTGTTCGAGGCGGCGAAGACGGACGACGAGGAGGTCGTCCACGGCCACGAGGCCGTCGACGAGGCGCTCACCTACGACGCCGTCGAGACGCTGCTCCTCTCGGAGTCACTCGAGACGGAGACCTACCGCACGCTCGAAGAGCGGGCGACCGAGCAGGGCGGCGAGGTGCTCACCGTCCCGACCGACATCGAGGGCGGCGAGCAGTTCGTCGAGGGGTTCGACGGCCGCGGGGCGTTCCTGCGGTTCCCGGTCGAGTGAGTTCGCCCCCTGTCAGCGTCGGGGCGTCGTGAGTCTCCGACCGACCGAACAGGGCCACGCTTATTCCGGTTGAATAGAGACATGAGGGCATGAGTACGGTCATCCTCGGTTCACTCCCGGCCGAGAACTTCGCCCTCGGTCAGACGCTTCGGACGGTGGACGATATCGACATCGAGTGCGAGCGACTCGTGGAGACCGGCTCCGAGTCGGTCGCCCCGTTGCTGTGGGTCCGCGGGTCCGACCACGACGCCATCGAGGCGGCGCTACACGACGACCCGACGACCGAGTCCGTCGAACTGCTCAGTTCGTTCGACGGCGAGTGGCTCTACCGGATGGAGTGGATCGACCGGGTCGACGTCGTGTTGCAGATGCTGACGAACTCCGAGGCGACGGTGATGGAGGCGTGGACCGACAACGGCCGGTGGTACCTCCGCGTCCTCTACCCGAACCGCGACAAACTGTCGAAGACCGTCGAGTTCTGCGAGGAACGCGGCATCGAGTTCGACGTCGAACGAATCCGGGAGATGGAGGGCGAACCGAGCGGTCGCTACGGGCTGACCGACGAGCAGTTCTCCGCGCTCACGGCGGCCTGCGAGGCCGGATACTTCGCCATCCCGCGCGAGGCCGACCTCGACGAACTCGCCGAGGAACTCGGTATCTCCCACCAGGCGCTCTCCGAACGCCTTCGCCGCGGCCAGGAGGCGCTCGTCACGGAGACGTTGCTCGTCGGTCAGGGGAAGATAGTCCACGGCGGCGCGTCGTCGAGCGACTGAGGTGCGTCGTCAGGAACGGGTTCGTCGGGAAGCGGGTTGAGATACGTTCCGGTCGCGAACACGCCGACGAGCGAGAGTGACGACGGTCCGACCCGGAGTCAGACCCGCGCGGAGAGACCTGCGCGTTCCAGCGCGTCCGCCGCGCCAACGTCCTCGTGGACGACGGCGCTGACGGCGCGCGTGATGGCTTCGGGGTCCTCGTGCTGGAACACGCTGCGACCCATCGAGACCCCCGCCGCGCCCGCGTCCATCGCGCCGCGGACCGCGTCCAGCGTCGCCTCGTCGCCGGACGGCGACCCGCCGGCGATGACGACGGGCAGGCGCGTCGACTCGACGACGTGCTCGAAGCTCTCGGCGTCGCCCGAGTACGCCGTCTTGATGACGTGTGCGCCGAGTTCCTCGCCGAGACGGACGGCGTGGCCCAGCGACTCGGCGTCGTGTTCGTCGACGTCGCGGCCGCGGGCGTAGGTCATCGCCAGCACGGGGATACCGTACCGTTCGGCGGTCTCGGTGACCTGCGCGAGGTTCTCTATCTGGTCGGGTTCGTGGTGGCTACCGACGTTGACGTGGAGCGAGACGGCGTCGGCCCCGACCCGGATGGCCTCCTCGACGGTGCCCGTCATCCGCTTGTCGTTGCTGTCCGGGCCGATGGAGGTGGAGGCGTTGAGGTGGACGATGTAGCCCGCGCCGTTCAGGTTCGGGTGGGCCCGCGGCGCGATGCCCTTCTGCGTGAGCACGGCGTCCGCACCCCCTCGCGTCACCGCGTCGATGGTCGATTCGATGTCCTTCAGTCCCTGTACCGCTCCCAGTGTGATCCCGTGGTCCATCGGGATGACGACGTAGCGACCGTCCCGCCCGATGCGGTCGAGTCGCGCCTGTGTTCCGGCGTTCATGTAGTGTGTGACTCTGTGGCAGGTTCGTTCAAGTTCGTTCCGATTGCACTCGCTCCGCCCCGGCGAGCGCCCCCTCCTTCAGTTCGCGCGACAGCGTCTCCAGTCGGTCCGCGACGACGGCCGCGTCGTCGCCGTTCTCGTGGCCCGTTCCGACGATATCGACCAGCGCGCTCCCGACGATGATGCCGTCGGCACCGGCCGCGATTACCTCGCGGGCCTGCTCGCCCGAGGAGATGCCGAACCCGACCGCCTTCGGGAGGTCCCAGCGGTCGAGGCGGTCGAGGCTCGCGCCCGTCTCGTCGCTCACGTCCGCGCGAGCGCCGGTGACGCCGAGGCGAGCCTGCACGTAGACGTACCCGGAGGTGCGCTCCATGATGCGTTCGAGGCGCTCGCCGCGGGTCGTCGGAGCGACGATGAACACGAGGTCCAGTCCGAACTCGTCGCACGCCTCGCGGAGCGGTCCGGCCTCCTCGGCCGGCAGGTCGGGGACGACGAACCCCTCCAGTCCGACCTCGGCGGCGCGTTCGACGAACGGCCGCGGTCCGTCGCCGTCGCCGAACTGGTAGACGAGGTTGTAGTAGGTCATGCAGACGAGCGGCACGTCCACGTCGAGGTCGGCCACGGTGTCGAAAAACAGCGTCGGCGTCATCCCGCCCTCCAGCGACCGCACCACGGCGGACTGGATGGTCGGGCCTTCCGCGACCGGTTCGGAAAACGGCAGGCCGAGTTCGATGATATCCGCGCCGCCGCGTTCGAGCGCCTCGACGTACTCGACGCTCGATTCGAGGTCCGGGTCGCCCAGCGCGAGATACGGGACGAAGGCGGGTCCGTCCGCGAACGCCTCGTCGAGTCTGCTCATCGCAGTCCTCCGCTGAACACGTCCATGTCGGGCGCGTTCGGGATATCTCGATTTTCGGTCTCCTCGATGACGGATTCGAGGTCCTTGTCGCCGCGCCCGGAGACGCAGACGACGACGCTGTCGCCCAGTTGCTCGGGCGTCGCGTCCTCCAGCCACGCGACGGCGTGTGCGGTCTCGAGCGCCGGGATGATGCCCTCGGTCTGTGAGAGGCGGTGGAACCCTTCGAGCGCGGCGTCGTCGTCCACCGTGACGGGCGTGACTCGTCCCTCGTCGACGAGGTGGGCGAGTTCCGGCCCGACGCCGGCGTAGTCGAGTCCCGAGGAGATGCTGTGTGACTCCACTATCTGCCCGTCGCGGTCCTGCAGGAGCCTCGTCCGCGCGCCGTGGAGGACGCCCTCGGACCCCGTCGAGAGCGACGCGGAGTTGGGGGCGACGCCCGTCTCCTCGTCCACGTCGAGGGAACTGCCGCCCGCCTCGACGGCGTAGAGGTCGACCGACTCGTCGTCCGTGAACTCGCTGAACGCGCCCATCGTGTTCGACCCGCCGCCCGCGCAGGCGACGACGCTGTCGGGCAGGCCACCGACCTGCTCGTCGAACTGGCGGTGCGCCTCCTCCGAGATGACGGACTGGAACTCCCGGACCATCGTCGGGAACGGGTGGGGACCCACGACGGACCCGATGACGTAGTGGGTCGTCTCGACGGTGGTCGCCCAGTCGCGCATCGCCTCGCTGATGGCCTCCTTGAGGGTCCCGCGGCCGGTCGTCACCGGCGTCACCGTCGTGCCGTTCAATCGCATCCGGAACACGTTGGGTCGCTGGCGGTTGATGTCGCGTTCGCCCATGTACACCTCGCAGGGCATATCGAGGTGGGCGGCGGCCATCGCCGTCGCGGTGCCGTGCTGGCCCGCGCCCGTCTCCGCGACGATGCGCTCTTTCCCCATGTACTTCGCCAGCAGCACCTGCCCGAGCGCGTTGTTGAGTTTGTGCGCGCCGCCGTGGACCAGGTCCTCGCGCTTCAGGTAGACGTCGGTGTCGTAGCGCTCGCTCAGGCGGTCGGCGTGCTGGAGCGGGGTCGGGCGGCCGCCGAAGTCCCGCAGTCGCTCGCGGAACTCGTCGACGAACCCGTCCTCGTTCCCCAGGACGTAGCGCTCGAACGCGTCGTCCAGTTCCTCGATGGCCGGCATCAGTGCCTCGGGGACGTACTGTCCGCCGTAATCGCCGAAGGTGCTGGCTCGTTCGCTCATTGGTCTGTCATCGGTGTGTTCGTGGTTCGGTCGTCGGTGTACTCATCGGTCTGTCATCGGTGTCGTCAGTCGTCGCGTGTTCTCGGTCACAGTTCCGGAACCGCGCATGATGGCCGTGCCGACGAGCAGCGCGTCCGCACCCGCTCGCCGCATCCGGGCGACGTCGGCGGGCATCGCGATTCCGCTCTCGGCGACCAGGGTCACGTCGTCCGGAACGTCGGGGGCGACGGCCTCGAACGTTTCGAGGTTGACCACGAGGTTCGCCAGGTCGCGGTTGTTGACGCCGACGACGTCCGCGCCCGCGTCGAGCGCCTGCCGGAGTTCCGTCCGGTCGTGGACCTCGACGAGCGCCTGGAACCCGCGCTCGCGGGCCGCCGTCAGCATCCCCTCCAGGTCGTCGAGGAACCGCGCGATGAGCAACACCACGTCCGCCTCGACGGCGTCGAGGTGCTGTTCCTCCAGCAGGAAGTCCTTGCGTAACACGGGCACGTCGACGGCCTCGCGGACGCGCCGCAACGTCTCGCAACTCCCCCCGAAGTGCTCCGGTTCGGTCAGTACCGACAGCGCCGCCGCGCCGCCCGCGACCATCTCCTCGGCCAGTTCGACCGGGTCCCGGTCGTCCGTGCCGTCCGTCGTCGGACTCGTCGGCTTCACCTCGGCGACGACGGGTACGCGGCCGTCCGCCTCGGCGCGCGCGACGGCCGCCGGGAAGTCGCGCGGCGTCACGGCGACCCTCTCCCCCGGTCCCTGCCGCTGGCGGGCCGCCTCCAGGATTGAGGCGACGGCGGGGGCCAGCTCCTCTCTACTGTTCATCGTTGTACTATGATGGACTAGTCTGTACGTAAGGCTTGCGGGTCGTGGGCCGACAGCGGGCGGGGGCCGGGGGGTCACCTTTACGTCTTCGGGCCGTAGCGAGGGTGATGGAAGGAGGACGCGGCGACGAACCGATTCTGCTCGTCCACGGCTACGGCGACACCGGGGCGATGCCTTGGTGGCGGACGCTCGAACGACGATTCGCCGACCGGGGCTACCCGAACGACGCCGTGGAGACGCTCTCGCTCGGCGTCCCCGGCCTCACGCTCGACTCGCCGCGACGCTACGCCAGCCGAATCGGTGACCGGGTCGAAGCACTGCGCGACCGGTACGACTCGCGGGTCGACGTCGTCGCGCACTCGATGGGTGGGCTCGGCGCACGGTGGTACGTCGAACGCGGCGGCGGCGCGGCGTTCGTCGACGACCTCGTGACGCTCGGGACGCCCCACCAGGGAACGACGCTCGCGTACACGCAGCCGACGCCCGGCGGTCGGGCGATGACGCCCGACAGCGAGTTCCTGGAGACCCTCAACGACCGCCGACCGCCCCGGAGCGTCACCTACACCGCCGTCGGGAGCGACGGCGACCGACTCGTGACGGCCGACCGCGCCGTCCTGCCGTTCGACGGGCGGAACGTCACGAACGTCCGCATCCGGGGACCGGGTCACATGGAACTCGTCTCCGACGCCGCCGTCTTCTCCGAGTACGCGAACGCGCTGTAGTCGGCGTCGAACTCGATAGCCGACCGAGCGGTATGCTAACTTTCATACTCCGGTTCGTCGTTATCCGCGTATGGACGACGTGGCGGGCATCTACGCCAGGAACTCGGAGTATCTCGACCGCTACGTGCAGGTCGGTCTCGCCAGCGGGAAGGTCATCTCGCTGTCGTTCCCGCACGAACCGGACGAGGACGCGGAGACGGACCTCCCACTACTCGACCGTATCGAGGGGTACGTCGAGGGCGAACGGGAGTCGTTCGAGGACGTGGAACTCGGACTCACCGTCCCCACCGACCAGCGAGAGGTGTTGCTGGCGGTCCGGGAGATACCGTACGGCCAGCAGGTCACCGTCGAACGCCTCGCCCGGACGGTGCCCGGACTCGACGGCGACGACGAGGCCGACCAGGACACGATTCGGGCCGCACTCGCCGAGAACCCCATCCCCCTCCTCGTGCCGGACCACCGGGTCCGAGACGGGTCGAGCGGTGCCCCACCGGACGTGGTCCAGCACCTCCGGACCATCGAGGACCTCTGAGTCAGCCGAGACTGTCGAGAAATGATGATATCCTCCGAGGCGTGACTCGATACCGCTATATTCGGTAGCGAGAACGGTTCTGACGGCATCCGTCTCGGACCCAAACCCCTTTGCCGTCGGCTACCTACCGTCCGGTAATGGCACTGTGTGACGAGTGTGGGCGGCAGGAGAACATGCCGTACAACTGTCGGCACTGCGGCAACACGTTCTGCTCCGAACACCGTCTCCCGGAGGCCCACGACTGTCCGGGCCTCCAGAACTGGGGGGACCCGAGCGGCGTCTTCGACGGCGGTCCCAGCGCTGGCGCGAACGAGCAGAGCAGGGCGTCGAAGGTCTCCTCGCGGCTCTCGGCGACGAACGGCCCGCTGAGCTACTTCCGGGGGAACGTCTCGTACCTGTTCCTCGCGCTGATGCTCGTGACGTTCGTCGCCCAGCAGGTGACGCTGCTCGTCGCCGGTGGGCAGCTCCACGACACGCTGTTCGTCCTGAAGTCCAGTGCTCCACTGCAGGTCTGGACGTGGGTCACCTCCGTCTTCGCGCACAGCCCTGTCGGCTTCACCCACATCCTGTTCAACGGCATCGCGCTGTACTTCTTCGGGCCGGTCGTCGAACGACAGATCGGTTCGAAGGCGTTCGCCGTCCTCTTCCTCGTCAGCGGCGCGCTCGCTGGTCTCGGTCAAATCGGTATCAGCCTCGCACTCGGCGACCCAATCTCCGGCGTCCTCGGTGCGAGCGGTGCCATCATGGCGATTCTTGGCGTTCTCACCGTGTTGAATCCCGGTATGAAGGTGTTGCTCTACTTCGTTATCCCCGTCCCTATCTGGGTGCTCACCTTCGGCTACGCAGCGCTATCGACATTCGGCATCATCGCACCGGGCGGTGGGAACGTCGCCCACGCGGCCCACCTCTCGGGCCTCGTCATCGGCCTCGCGTACGGTGAGTACGTCAAGCGCAAGGGCGTTCGCGCCCCCGGTCAGGTCCAGTTCGGTGGTGGCGGCCGCGGCGGCCGCCGTCGGTTCTGACTCGGCCGGTCCTCCCGTCGCCCCTCCTGTCCTTTCCGCTGCGCCCATCGGTTTGAAACCCGTCTCGTTCCTACTTCCCGGTGTGAACGTCGTCCACCCCGAGTTCCGCCCGGACCCCGAGTCGAGTCGCGACGAGATGGAGGCCATCCAGCGGGACATCGCCGCGACCGCACGGTTCGGGGACGACCACGGATTCGACGTCGCGGCCGTCGGCGCTCCCTCGCTCGACGCGTTCGACGGATCGGACGACTCCACGGCGTCGGCGGGACCGCTCGTCGCGGGCGTCGACCAGGCGTTCCTCGACGAGCGGGTGGTGAGCGCCATCGTGGTCCTGCGCGGCGACGAGGTGGTCGAGCGGACGTACGCCGTCTCGCCGCTGACGTTCCCGTACATCCCCGGCCTGCTCTCGTTCCGCGAGGGCGGCCCCATCCTCGACGCGTTCGAGACGCTCGACGCGACGCCGGACGTGGTCCTGTTCGACGGGTCCGGTCGCATCCACTTCCGGCAGGCCGGACTGGCGACGCACATGGGCGTGGCGCTCGACGTGCCGGCGCTCGGCGTCGCGAAGAGCCTGCTCTGTGGCGAACCGGTCGCCGACACGGACCGCCTCGACGCGGGCGAGAGCGTCGCCATCAGGGCGAACGACCGGATGGACGCGCCGCCGGGGACCGTCGTCGGGCACGCCGTCCAGACCCGGCAGTTCGACTCCTACCGCATCAATCCGGTGTACGTCTCGCCCGGCCACCGCGTGAGCGCGGCGACCGCTCGCGACGTGGTGCTGGCCTGTCGCGGCGGGTACAAACTCCCCGAACCGACGCGACGGGCCGACGCATACGCGGACGAGGTGAAAGCGGAGGTCAGCGGTAGCTGAGAACGAGAACGCTGAGGACAGAGCGAAGCAGTTCCCACGTGTGGGCGACGAGTGCCGCGCCGCCGACCGCCGTCGCGTCCGGCGACGTAGCCGTCAGCGTCGACGACGCCTGACGTACACCGGGACGGCGCGTTCGTGGAGGGTCCGTATCGTCTCGGCCGCCTCCCGGCGGTCGCTGGCGATGTCGGGGGACATCCGCGGCGTGACGTAGGTGAACGCGTCGGTGAGCGTCTGGAGCAGTTCGTCGCTCGCCCGGTCCTCGGCCACGTCGGGGACGAGGCCGTGGTCCGACTCGTCGAGTGCGGCTTCGACGACGCTCTTGTCGATGGTGACGCCGGTTCCGTCCGGATGGGGCTGGACGACGGCGCAGTCCGGGAGCGGTCGGTCGACGTTCGAAGGGTCGTGTGGGGTCATCGTGGTCCGTGAAGCGTCCCCGGTCGAACCGGTGGGGACGACGCTGGAGGTGCCGCTTCGTACGGACGGACACCAACCTCGGTCCAAGAGGTTCTGCTTGCGAGTTCACACGGTCGTGGAGACGTTCCCGCGTTCCGTCCCCTCTGGTCACGAGTCCACGCCCGTACTGCAACCGACCACCGCCCGACCGTCTCCCATTAAGTACGACCGGTGAGAGTCGCGACCATGGCAAAGACGGTGTTGATAACGGGCGCGTCGTCGGGTATCGGCCGAGCGACCGCGCGTGCGTTCCTCCACGAGGACTGGACCGTGTACGCGACCGCTCGTGACCCCGAGGACATCACGGACCTCGCCGAGCGTGGGGCCGAGACGGCCGCGCTCGACGTCACCGACGAGACGCAAATCCGGTCGGTCGTCGACCGGATGGACGAGGAGCAGGGGCGTATCGACTGTCTGGTCAACAACGCTGGCTACGGCCAGTTCGGCCCGGTCGAGGACGTACCGACCGACCTCCTCCACGAACAGATGGACGTCAACCTGTACGGTCCGCATCGCCTGATTCGGGCCGTCCTCCCGTACATGCGCGAACGCGAGGACGGGCGCATCGTCAACGTCTCCAGCGTCGCCGGTCGGTTCGCCACGCCGGGGATGGGCGTGTACAGCGCCTCGAAGTTCGGCCTGGAGGCGCTGACCGACGCGCTCCGGAACGAGGTCGAACCCCACGGTATCGAGGCGGTGCTGGTCGAACCCGGCCCCGTCGAGACGAACTTCGCCGACCGGGCCGACGACCGCCTCGACCTGCTGGACCGCTCGGGCGCGTACGAGACGCTCTACAAACTGTACGAGGACGGGCAGACGTTCGGCGGGAGTTCCCCCGTCGCCGTCCGCCCCGCGGACGTCGCGGAGGTCATCCTCGAAGCGGGCGTCACGCCCGACCCCGAGGCGCGTTACCCGGTGGGCGCGTTCGCCGACCTCTCGCTGAAGGCGCGCTACCTCCCCGACCGCGTCCGCGACTCGGTGTTCGCACTGCTCGGCCGACTGCTCTGAGGGACTGCCGAACTGACCGCCTACCCGTACCATGACCGACGACCCGACACCCAACCCGACCCCCGACGCCACGACCGACCGACAGCGACGCCGCGACCTCGCCCGCGAGTGCATCGAAGCGGGCGTCGCCGCGGCGGACCCCGAACGCGCCGTCGGCGACCAGCTACGTCTCGACGGCGACGAACTGCGCGTGGGCGAGACGACGGTCGACCTCGCGGACTACGACCGCGTCCTCGTCCTCGGCGGCGGGAAGGCGAGCGCGGCGGTCGCCCGCGGTCTCGAATCCGTCCTCGGCGACCGCATCGACGACGGCCTGGTCGTCACCGACGGCGACGACGACTCCCACCGCGTCGAGGTCCGCGTCGCGGACCACCCGGTGCCGAGCCAGCGCAACGTCGACGCGACGGACCGCATCGTCTCGCTGCTCGACGAGGCGGACGACCGGACGCTCGTCCTCGCGCCGGTCACCGGCGGCGGGAGCGCACTGCTCGCCGCACCGACGATACCGCTCGACGACTTCCGGGACCTCACCGACGCGCTGGTCGAGAGCGGCGCGACCATCCACGAGATAAACGCCGTCCGGAAGCGCCTCTCGCGGGTGAAAGGCGGCGGCCTCGCCGAGCGCGCCGCGCCCGCGACGGTCGTCGCGCTGCTCGTCAGCGACGTGGTCGGCGACGACCCCGGCATCATCGCCAGCGGGCCGTTCACGCCCGACGAGACGAGCGCGGGCGAGGCGCTCGACGTGCTCGACCGCCACGACGTCGACGCGAGCGACGAGGCCCGCGAGGCCATCGCGGACGCGTCGCCCGCTACCGGCCCGTTCGAGCACGTCCACGTCCACATGCTGACGACGGCGCGGACGGCCATCGACGCGGCCGCCGACCGGGCGAGCGAGGCGGGCTACGACCCGCTCATCCTCTCCTCGCGGATGCGCGGCGAGGCCCGCGAGAACGCCCTCGCGCACGTCGCCGTCGCCGAGGAGGCGCGGGCGACGGGCGACCCCGCCGCGCCGCCGCTGGCGCTGCTCTCGGGCGGCGAACTGACGGTGACCGTCCGCGGCGACGGCGAGGGCGGGCCGAACCTGGAGTTCGCGCTGGCCGCCGCCCTCGAACTCCCCGACGGGACCACGCTGGCGAGCGTCGATACCGACGGCCGCGACGGCGGGACGGACGTGGCCGGCGCGGTCGTCGACAGCGCGACGCTCCGCGAGTCGGGCGCGGACGGCGATGCCGACGCCATCAGTTCGGCGGCCGAGGGGCGCGAACGCGCACGCTCGGCTCTTGCAAGCAACGACGCCCTCCCCCTTCTGTCCGAGTGCGACGCGCTGCTCTCCGTCGAGAGCGCGACGAACGTCAACGACCTGCGGGTCGTGCTCGTGGACCCGCCCGCGTCGGGCTGAGCCTTCTACTGCTCGCGTCTCGCCATCCGCGGGTCGCTCGCGCTCCCCGCTCACCGTTCGCGGTTCTCCCTCGCTGTGCGTGGCGACGGAGTCGCCACGACATTCGGTTGCGGGCCAGCGGCCCGCAACCCGCTCGGTCCGAACCGCGCTACTCCTCACGAGTCGCTCCGCTCCTCGTTCGGCTATCCGAGGCGCGACCCGCGCGCGCCTCACTACTCACGGCTCCCGCTGGTCGCCGTTCGTCTGTTCGGAGACGCTCGCTCCGCTCGCGTCTCCCTACTCCAGACAGGCCGCGACGACCCGCAGCATCGTCTCGCCCGAGACCTCCTCGGCGAACAGCGGGACCCGCTCGATGTCCTTCCCGCGGAACACCTCGTTGGCGCGCTGGAGGGCCTTCTGCTGGCTCTCCCAGCGCCGCGAGCAGAACTCGCAGTTCTCCGGGTCCGGCGTGACGAACGCGTCGGGGTCCACGTCGGCGACGTTCGTCACGTCCTCGGTGACCCGGTTGACGACGACCGTACTCGACGCGACGCCGTAGTCACCGAGTTCGCGCAGCAGTCGCTCGGACTCGATGACGCTCAACGTCTCGGGCACCATCACGACCCGAAAGTCGGTCCTGTCGGGGTCCTGAAGCGCGTCGCGGAGACGCTCGACGCGGTCGGCGAACTCCCGCAACCCGCCGACGTCCGTCGCGTCGGGGTCACCGAACGGTCCCGGCATGTCGCCGAGCATCCCGCTCATCTGCTCGCGGAACTGGAGCATCCGCCCGAGCATCGAGTCGAGCGCCTCGGGGAGCTGGAGGAGGCGGAGCGTGTGGCCCGTCGGGGCGGTGTCGACGACGACCCGGTCGAACCGCTCGTCGTCCATGTACCGGAGCAGGAGCTGCATCGCGGCCGTCTCGTCGTCGCCGGGCATCGCGCCGCCACCGCCGCCCATCGGGTTCATCCCGCCGAACATCGCGTCCGCGGCACCGAACCCCTCGTTCACGTCGAACCCGCCCTGCGCCCCCGACTCACCGGCTCCGGGGCCGCCGCCTGCGCTGCCGCCCATGAACCCGCCGAGCCCGCCGCCACCGAACGGGCCGCCGGTCCCCGACTCGTCGTCGGGGTCACCGGCCGTCCCGCCCATCCCACCGGGACCGCCAGCGCCCATGCCACCCATACCGCCCATCCCGCCGGGGCCGCCCGCTCCGCCGAGTGGGTCGTCGGCCTTCTCGGGGTCTATCTCGACCGCGTACAGCGGCATGTCGTCGCGGATACGCGCCGGTTCGTCCGGTATCGGCGTCCCGAGCACGTCCGACAGCGAGTGGGCGGGGTCCGTCGAGACGGCCAGCGTCGCCGTCCCGTCGTTGGCGCTGGCGAGCGCCGTCGCCGCCGCCATCGTCGTCTTACCGACGCCTCCTTTCCCCCCGTAGAGGACGTAGTCGGGGGCGTCGACGCCCTCCGGCGTGACCTCCTCGGCGTCGATGTCGTCGACGGCCTCGACCTCGATACTGCTCATGCCCCCACGTTCCCGGCCTGGACACGAGTATCCGTTGGTACGGTCGGCTAACTCGCGCTACACGCAGAACGGAGAGCGTCCGACCGAGGTGTAGCAGTCCGACGGTCACGACGCGAGTTGTGATTCACTCACACACCACAGAAACCGTTAACCGACCGGCATCCATCGATTCGGGAGGGTTGATGACAGACGCGAAATCGTTCTGACGTAACGTGTGTCGCTCGCCAGCGACCCGTCGCGACGCGTCTCGACCGCCCGGTCGCCTCGTGCGACGCATCCTACACCATGACGACTACCACACCGATTCGAGTCCGTACCGCCGCCCGACCACCCGCCGACGCCGACCCGACGGACCTCCCGCCCGACTCAGCACCGCTCTCCAGACGCCCGACACGACCCTATCGATGACTACCACGCAGGACACACTCGACGACGACGACGAGAAGACGTTCGAAGAACAGCGGGCCCGCATCGACCACCCGATGCGCCGCCTGTTCGGCGAGTACGGCCGCCTCCACCGGGGACCGCTCGGTCTCGGCCTCGGTGCGAGCCTGTTCGCCCACACGCTGGCGCTGCTCCCACCGTTCGTCCTCGGCGTCGCCATCGACGCCGTCTTCCTCGACACCCGCGAGTTCGGCCTCCCGCTCGTCCCCCAGTCGTGGCTCCCGGCCAGCCAGAGCGGCCAGTTCTGGCTCTCGGCGGGCCTCGTCGCCGCCTCGTTCCTCCTCTCGGCCGTCTTCCAGTGGGGGAAGGGCTGGGGACTGAGCGTGTTCGCCCAGCGCGTCCAGCACGACGTGCGCTCGGACACCTACGACGCGATGCAGGGCCTCGACCTGGGCTTCTTCGCCGACAAGCAGACGGGCGAACTGATGAGCATCCTCAACAACGACGTGAACAGGCTGGAGCAGTTCCTCAACGGCGGGCTCAACGTTCTGACACAGCTGCTCGTCACCGTCCTCGGCGTCGCGGGGCTGCTGTTCTACGTCAACCCGCAACTGGCGCTGCTCACGCTCGTGACGGTGCCCGTCATCGCCGTGTTCACCCACCGGTTCGTCCAGACCATCCAGCCGATGTACGCCGACGTGCGCTCGACGGTCGGCCGGATGAACTCCCGCCTGGAGAACAACCTCGGCGGCATCGAGGTCATCAAGGCCTCGAACACCGAGTCCTACGAGACCGACCGCGTCACCGACACCTCGAAGGAGTACTACGACACGAACCTCGAGGCCATCACGACCCGCGTGAAGTTCTTCCCCGGCCTCCAGCTCACGGCGGGCATCGGCTTCGTCGTCACGTTCGTCGTGGGCGGCGTCTGGGTGTTCCAGGGCCCGCCCGGTCCCTTCACGGGGGTGCTGGAGATCGGCCAGTTCGTCACGTTCGTCTACCTCGGCCAGCGCCTCATCTGGCCGATGGCGCAGTTCGGACAGCTCATCAACCTCTACCAGCGGGCGCAGGCGTCCGCCGAGCGTATCTTCGGACTGGTCGACGAACCGACCAGCCTCCCCGAACGTGACGACGCCGAGGACCTCGCAGTCACCGAGGGTCGCGTCGAGTACGACGACGTCTCGTTCGGGTACGAGGAGGACTCCGCCGTCCTCGACGGCGTGGACTTCGACCTCGACTCGGGCGAGATGCTCGCGCTCGTCGGCCCGACCGGTGCGGGGAAGTCGACCGTCCTGAAGCTCCTGCCGCGCCTCTACGACGTCCACGAGGGGGCCATCCGCATCGACGGCCACGACGTCCGTGACGTCACCCTCGGCAGCCTCCGGCGCTCCATCGGCTACGTCAGCCAGGAGACGTTCCTGTTCTACGGGAGCGTCAAGGAGAACATCGCGTACGGCACGTTCGACGCCACCGACGAGGAGATCCGCCGCGCCGCGGAGATGGCCGAGGCCCACGAGTTCATCACCGAGTTCGACGACGGCTACGACACGCTGGTCGGCGAGCGCGGCGTGAAGCTCTCGGGCGGGCAGAAACAGCGCGTCGGCATCGCCCGCGTCCTCCTGCAGGACCCGGACATCCTCATCCTCGACGAGGCGACGAGCGACGTGGACACCGAGACGGAACTGCGCATCCAGCGCTCCATCGACCGACTCGTCGAGGACCGGACCGTCCTCGCCATCGCCCACCGCCTCTCGACCATCAAGGGTGCCGACCAGATTCTCGTCCTCGAAGACGGGCGGGTCGTCGAGCGCGGTACCCACGACCGCCTGCTCGCCGAGGACGGCATCTACGCCGACCTCTGGGGCGTCCAGGCGGGGGAGCGAGACGTGCTCCCGAGTCGCTGACGGCCCGACTCGCGGCTCGGGTGACCGGCTCCCGCCTCCGAGTGCCCGCCCAGACGCGGATGCCCGGCACGCACCTTCTTTGACGCCGCCCGCCAGCTATCGGTATGAACCCGTTCGACGACTCCGACGACCCCATCGCAGAGCGCGTCGGAACCGCGCTCCGACGCGACGGCTGGACGCTCGCCGTGGCCGAGTCCTGTACCGGTGGCCTCGTCGGGTCGCTGCTGACCGACGTTCCGGGGTCGAGCGACTACTTCGACCGCTCCGTGGTGACGTACTCCTACGCAGCGAAGCGCGACCTGCTCGCCATCTCGCGGGAGACGCTTGACGCCGAGGGCGCGGTGAGCGGACCGGTCGCCGCGCAGATGGCGCGGGCGGTCTGTGACACTGCGGACACGAACTGGGGCGTGGCGACGACCGGTATCGCGGGCCCCGACGGCGGCACCGAGGAGAAACCGGTCGGGACCGTCTACGTCGGCGTCGCCAACGCGGCGTCGTGGGGGAGCGGTGACTCGCGGACCACGGTCGAGCGCCACGAGTTCGACGGCGACCGCGACGAACTGAAACGCCGGTTCGCCGAGCAGGCGCTGACCGACCTCCTCGCTCGCATCGAGACCGACCGGTGACGCAACCGCCGGAGGACGCGCCGACGACGGTGGACCGGTGATGCTTTGCCGGCGGCGGGGCCACCTCCTCGGGTGAACAAGGAAGGACACGTCGTCAACGGTCTCCTGCTCGGCGTGGGCCTCGGGTTCATCCTCCAGCCCGGCGGCGACTGGGCGACGCTCCGCACGGTGGCGGCGGTCACCGTCCCCGTCGTGCTGGGTGCGCTGTTCCCCGACGT
The DNA here is from genome assembly GCF_023074835.1 of Halomarina salina. Taxonomy (NCBI): domain Archaea; kingdom Methanobacteriati; phylum Methanobacteriota; class Halobacteria; order Halobacteriales; family Natronomonadaceae; genus Halomarina; species Halomarina salina. The sequence continues at coordinate 554,393 of NZ_JALLGW010000002.1, read as the reverse complement.
CGACACCGCCTTCGGCAGGCACCGGAAGACGCTCCACAACCTCGCCACGCTGGGCCTGTTCGTCGCGTTCCCGGTCGTCTTCGACAACCTCCACTGGGTCTGGGTCGGCGTGCTCACCCACTACGTCCTCGACCTCGTCGGGAGCAAGCGCGGCATGGCGCTGTTCTACCCCATCCCGACGGAGTACGACTTCCCGACCGGCGTGGCGACCAGCAACCGGTACGCGAACCTCGTCACGCTGGTCATCACGGCCGCCGAACTGCTCGTCGCGGCCGCCGTCGTCCGCTACGCGCCCGAACTGGTCGACGACCTCGGGTCGATTCCGCCGCTGCCGGACCTGCTACTGTAGAACCAGTCGACGCGGCTATCGTCAGTACACCCGCACGTCGTCGAACCGCCCGTCGTAGGCGATGTGTCCTGGGTGGGTCGGTTCGGTCGCCGACAGCAACACCCGGTCGACCTTTCCCCACGTGTTCTCGAACCCGAGGTGGGCGAACTCCGCCGCACAGCGTAGTTCGTGCTCGACGCCCTCGCGGTGGTACACCCGCCGTGGCGCACGCGATTTCAGCAACTCGGCGAGGTCCGCGGCGTCCGTTATCTCCTCGTCGAACTCCGTCCACGCTTCGCCGACGGTGCCGAGCAGGTGTGCGTACGACGACGTGAACCCCGGTAGTCCCGCCTCGCGCGCGATTCGGATCGCCCGCTCGTTGTCCCGCGGGAGGTGCTTCGGGTTGTACACCTCGACGGCGTCGACGTCGAACCGCTCGATGTCGTACAGGTCGAGGCTCACGGTGAGGAACTCGGGGTGTGGCGCGAGCACGGCGGCGTCCTGTCGGTCCAGTTCCGCCATCGCTCCCTCCAGCGTGATGAAGTCCGGAATCGGGTCGGTCAACCCCACCGCGAGGATGTGCTTGCGACTGTTCCAGTTACCCGTGAATATCTCGCGGGCCGGGACGACGAGGAGGTCGTCGTCGGAGAACGCCTCGGCCTTCGCCGCGATGTTCGGCAGGCGCGTGAAGTGGGGGGCGTAGACGAGCGCGTCCAGCCCCCGGGCTTTCGCACGCTCGACGACCCGTTCGTCGAGAATCTTCACGTGCATGTCGACGCGGAACCCGTCTGCCGTCACGGGAGTCGCTACTCGTGGACATCGTTTAACCGGTTCGAAAAGCGAACCGTCGGCCGTGCTGTGGTATCGTCCGACGAAGAGCGCGTCAGCGCTCTTCCGAGTCCAGCACGCGAATCTGGTCGCCACGCACGGTGACCGGAATCGGGACCGTCGCCTCGTACAGTTCGACCGTGACCTGGTCTTTCCCCTCGTCGATGCGCTGGACCTGCGCCTTCTCGCCCTTGAACGGTCCGGCGATGAGTTCGACGATGTCCCCCTCGGCGATACCCTCGACGTCGGGTTTCGGCGAGAGGAAGTGCTCTACCTCCATGATGCTCGACTTGCCGGGGACGACCCCCCGTGCGTGGGGAATCTCGTCGAGGATGCGGTCGAAGACGGCCGACTCCTCGGCCTCCACCATCACGTAGCTGGTCAGCGAGTCGGGCGCGAGCGCGGCGTGGATGCTCTCCTCCTCGCGGTTGATGATCATATCGGCGACCGTCCGCTCCTGGCTGGCGGTCGTCTTGACGGCGAAGATAGCCATCAGACGCCTCCGGGCAGGAACGTCATGATTACGAAGATGAGAAACCCGATGAAGCCGACGAACGCGATGCCGGCCCCCGCGATGAGCGCCACCTGCGAGAACTCCTCCCAGGAGGGCGTGCTGGCGAGTTTCAGCACGCGAACGTACGAGGTCAGGTCTTTCGGTACTTCCATGGGCCGGAGTTACCGGTCGGGCTTTTTCTATCTTTCTACAACGATATGAGCCGGTCCGCCCTCACTCGCCCGTCGACGGCTCCCCGCGACCGGTCCACGCGCGGTACGCTCCGTAGGCCTGGAGCGCCAGGACGCACGCGCTGAGTACGAAGACGACGCTCGCGAACACCGCGAACTGCATGTAGACGGCCCCGTCGATGGCCGCGTAGGAGGTGACGAGCAGAACCAGCGCCACGGCGGTCCGACCCGGCGTCGGCGAGAGGGACTCCATACGCCCTCGTGGCGGTGCGGCGAGAAGAACGTGTCCGTCGTCCGATTACTCGATGAAGTCGATGTCGCCGTCGTCGTCGGGGTCCGGCTCCTGCTGGCCTTCGACGCGCTCGGTCGAGACGCCCTCGGCCTCGTCGCCCTTGCCGTAGATCTGCGGGGAGTCGACGCCGGTGACGACGACCATCGTCTCCATCTTGTCCTCGAAGTCCGGGTTGACCGACGCGCCCCAGATGATGCGGGCGTCGGGGTCGATGCGCTCGTAGATCTCCTCGACGACGCCCTCGGCCTCCTCGATGGACATGTCGGGGCCGCCGACGACGTTGATGAGCGCGGAGTTCGCACCCGAGAACTCGACGTCGAGCAGCGGCGAACGAAGCGCAGAGCGGATGGAGTCCTGCGCGCGGTTCTCGGAGTCGGACTCGCCGAGACCGATCATGGCGACGCCGCCGTTCTCCATGATGGTCTTCACGTCGGCGAAGTCGACGTTGACGAGGCCGGGTTTGGTGATGAGTTCGGTCATCCCCTTCACCGAGCGCATCAGCACGCGGTCACAGATCTTGAACGCGTCCTGGAGCGGGAGGTTCGGCGCGTAGTCGAGCAGTCGGTCGTTCGGGATGACGATGACCGTGTCGGCGACCTGACGCAGGCGTTCGAGACCGGCGTCTGCGTTCGCGCGCCGTCGCTCGCCCTCCGCGGTGAACGGGATGGTGACGACGGCGATGGTGAGCGCGCCCGCCTCCTGGGCGGCCTGTGCGACGACCGGGGCGCTCCCCGTCCCGGTGCCGCCGCCGAGTCCGGCGGTGATGAACACCATGTCGGAGTCCCCGATGGCCATCTGGATGTCGTCGATGTTCTCCTGTGCCGCCTCCTCGCCAATCTGCGGGACCGAACCGGCTCCCCGGCCGCCCGTGCGCTGGCGACCGATGAGGATCTTCGAATCCGCCTGCACCTGATCCGCGAGGTGCTGGGCGTCGGTGTTGGCGGCGACCGTCGTCGCGCCGTGGATGCCCTCCTGGGCCATCCGGGTGACGGTGTTGCCGCCGCCGCCGCCGCACCCGAACACCGTGATCTTCGTCTCCAGGTCCTTGACGACGTCTGCGAGTTCCTCGTCCGTCATCGCCCCGGAGGTGTTGCCGGGCGCGGCGTCGGTGTTCGTGGAGTCCTCGGACTCCGCCCCGTTCCCACGCGGGGGATTCTCCTCCCGAGTTTGTTCGGCCTCGTCGATGGCGTCCTCGATAAGCGAGTCCATGCCTGCGCGGGATATAACAGAGTTGGATTAACTATCTTTCGACGATGTCCGACGAGTGTCTGACAGGGCGTCGAGGGAGAATCGACGCTCTCGCTCGCGGTGGACATCGGCGGGTGCGACGACTCGACCGTCCACCTCGACCGTCTCGCCGGCCGAGAGACGACCGAACGCCGGCCCCTCGCTGACGCCCCGTTCACGGGCCAGGTCCGGGTCGAAGGCACGGTCCCGGACCACCACCGCCTCGTCCCCTCGTTCGACGTGGTCGTACGTCGTCTCCAGCACGCCGACCAGCGCGTCGACGAGAGGGGTGACCGGGTCGTCCTCACTCGACGAGTTCTCGACGGCCGCGGGGACGACCGCCGGGCCGGCGAGTCGTGTCCCGCCCTCGTCGGTGGCGACGGCGACGCTCCGCTCGCGGACGGCGGCGAGCGTGGTCTCGTGGTCGATACCGTTGGCTTCGGCGAGCAGGTCGTCGGGGAGCGCGAGGACCGTGTAGTCGGCCACGTCGTCGCTCTCACTCACCGAACCGGCGTCGCGCGCCAGCGCACCGAACCGAAGCCCCTCATCGACGCTCGCCACCTCGCGTTCGAGGCGCTCGACCAGCGCCAGCGGGACGCCCGTCGTCTCGCGGGTCCACGTCTCGCTCACCACCTCGTAGCCCAGGTCGGCGAGCGTCTCGCGGAGGAACGAGCGCTCGCCGTCGACGAGCACGCGGGTCGCGCCGGACCGCTCGAACGCCCGGCGCAGCACCGCACGGTACGTCTCCGGGTCCTCCGGCAGGTCGTCCAGTCCCCAGTCGGCGGCGACGTGGCCCACGGCCCAGTCCGTCTCGCGGACGACGCGCTCGAACCGGGGGACGTAGTGGCCGCCGCCGAAGCCGACGAGCGTTCGCTCCGGAGTGGGGTCCACGTCGCGCAGGTCGAGGGTGGCCCGCGCCACCGCCCGGGCCGCGTCGTCGTCCGCCCACTGGGCCTCGTCGCTCCCCACCTCGACGAACAGCGAGGGCGTGTCGAGGTTCGTCGGACCGTGGTGGGTACACTCCATCCCGACGTCGTAGTCCTCGGGGGCGTACCGGTCGAGCGACTCGCGCACCCTCTTCAGTGCGCCGGGTGCGGCGCGGGCGAACCGGTGGTCCTCGCCGCCGTACTCCGCCTGGCCGACGTTCCCGGTCGGGTGGGCGGTCAACAGCGGGCCGGTGTCGCCGGCGTGCCGCGAGACGAACGCGAGGCAGTCGAGGTCGGCGTCGAACGCCTCCTCGACGCCGGTGAGGTAGATGTGGAGGTCGTCGAAGACGCGCAGTTCGGCGTCCGGGCGACCCTCGTCGTCGCGAAGGCGGTAGACGGCCCCGCCGCCCTCGGCGTCGGGCCGCGAGTCGTCGGTCGTCTCCTCCCAGTCGGCGAGCGAGCGCAGGTGCTCACCGATGCGTTCCGAGGCGCTGTCGGCGCGGCTGACGACGATTCCGAGCACGGGCGGGCTACGACGCTCGCGTGAAAAACGGTGTCGAGACGCCGCCGACATCGAGACGTCGTCGATGTCGAGCCGTCGTCGGCTCGCCGAGGAGTGAGCGTCTCGGTCGTCGGCTCAGTCGGCGTGGTCTGGCTGGGCGGTCTCGTCGCCGAACGCTTCGCGGGCGGTCGTGACGGTCCGACCGAACAGGCTGCGCAACTCGTCGCGGCGCGCGACGAACAGGTAGCCCCCGAGGACGAGGTAGACGACGGTGTACGCGTACAGCACCCAGAGGCTGTACGTCTCGGCGGCCGACTCCGAGAGGGTGACGATGAAGGCGAACTCGATGGCCACCTGCGAGATGAACAGGACGAACAGCCCGACGGCCTCCCGGAGCGATATCTCGAAGTTCGTCAGGATGGCGATGGCGAAGAGGCTCTGGGCCGCCGTGATCCAGATCTCGGCCATCTGCTTCTCGTCGAACGGGAGCGTCCCCACCTCGCCGGCCGCGATGGAGTAGACGACCGCGATGGTCCCGATGAGCAGCGTCCACTGGTTGAGCTTCGAGGAGATGAGCGCGTTGAACCCCGCGGTCGACCGCGCCTTGTTGACGAGGTAGGCGACGACGATGAGTTCCGGCGCTTCCGAGGCCAGCGGCGCGACCCACTGTATCATGAAGAACTCGGGGATGCCGTTGTCGACTCCCAACTGTTCGAGCCCGTGGGCGAAGTGCTCGACGGAGATGAATATCATCACGCCGGAGTAGACGAACAGGAAGAGGACCGAGGCGATGCGCGGCCCCTTCGACCACGACTGGAGGTAGGCGGGGACGCCGACCTGCTCCTCCTCCTCGACCTCGCCGCGGACGATGATAGCGATGTAGAGGAGGTAGAGACCGACGAGGACGAGCGTGTCGATGATGCCGATACCACCGACCGACCCACCACCGTTGAACGTGCTCATGCTGAACGGGACGAGGAACGCGAACGCCGTCGCCGCGAGCAGGAACGTTATCTCGGTGGCGATGTCGCGGTCCAGCGAGACGGCGTCCTTCAGGAACCCGCTCCGGCTCTCGACCGCCGGGTCGTTCGTCGACCGGGCCTTGTAGACGGTGAACAGCGCGATGGCGGACCAGCCGATACCGATGAGGATGCGGTTCGCACCGGTCATGTTGGCGACCGCGAGGTTCGCGGCCTCCGCGCCCTCCTGCGTGCCGGCGTTCGCACCCGCGGTCCACGCGTACAGCGCGTCGACGGCGTACTCCGGTGCCACCGCGAGGATGGCGAGGACAGCGATGGCGAACGCCCGGGGGACGTCCTTCTCGGCCGTCTCCGCCCCCCACGCGAGGAGGAACGACGCACCGAGGACGGCGAGACCACTCACGGCGACGACCTGCCCTACTGGGAGCAGTTCTTCCGGCGACCCGAGACTCGACGAGGAGAGGACGTACAGACGCGTCGCGACCCACGGAGCGGTCAGGAGGAACGCGAACGCGACGGCGCTCAGCGGGTGACGCAAACGGTTACTCATCGTGTCGAGCCTCGGGGGTCTGTTACGTTTTTCTGTCGGTTCGGTCGCTCTTCGTTCCCGAGTCCGGACACCTTCGAGTCGGCGACTGGGCGGCGGCCACTGACTCGATATCAGCGCAGAGTACCCGCCCCGGACGACACTTGCCGTCGTCCACGGCGCTTATCGCCCGCCGTACCGACGCTCGTGTATGCAGGTGTTCGGTCTCCTCGGCAACCCGGTCGGCCACTCGCTGTCGCCGCCGATGCACGAGGCCGCCTACGACGACCTCGACATCGACGCCCGGTACGTCACGTTCGAACCCGCGCCCGACGACCTCGGCCGTGCGCTCGACGGTGCGGCGGCGCTCGGCGTCTCGGGACTGAACGTCACCATCCCGTTCAAGCAGGGCGTCCTCGACCACGTCGAGGCCGCACCGCTCGCGGCGCGCATCGGCGCGGTCAACACCGTCGACTTTTCGACCGACCCGCCGACGGGGTACAACACGGACGCCAGCGGCGCGGTCCGGGCGCTACGACACCACGACGTCGCCCTCGACGGGACGGCCGTCGTCGTCGGCGCTGGCGGCGCGGGCCGGGCCGTCGCGTTCGGACTCGCCGACGAGGGGATGCCAGTGCGGGTCGCCAACCGCACCGTCGAGCGCGCGGAGGCACTCGTCGCCGACCTCCGCGAGGAGGGCGTCGAGGCGACCGCACACGGCCTCGACGCCCTCGGCGACTGCCTCTCGGACGCGTCGCTGCTCGTCAACTGCACGAGCGTCGGGATGGAAGACGAGGACGACGATGACGCCACCGACGAGACGCCCGTCCCCGCGAGCGCCCTCCACGCCGACCTCGCGGTGATGGACGCGGTGTACGTGCCGCTGGAGACGCGCTTGCTCCGCGAGGCCGCCGATGCGGGCGCGACGACGGTCGACGGCGGGTGGATGCTGTTGTACCAGGGAGTCGAAGCGTTCGAGCGGTGGACGGGCGAACCCGCACCGGTCGCGGCGATGTCGCGAGCGCTACGGGTACGGCTTTAAGTAGTCCGGGCAAACTACTATCGCACATGAGCATCCTCGACAGAATCAAGTCGTTACTCGGGATGGGATCGACGTCGGACGAGGAGTCGTCGGGGTCCGGTCGCGGTGTCCACGTCGAGCGCGAACGTGGAACGGCAGCGACGGACGAGACGGACGAGACCGATGCGTCGGACCAGACCAGCACGGAGCCGACCGGGGAGACATCGGACGCGGCCGAAGAGGACGAGTCGGCCGCCACGGACACCGATGCGTCCGCGTCCACCGGGTCGATGACCGAGGAAGCCCCCGACGAGGACATCGAGGCGGCGACGGAGGCGGCGGAGGCCGCCGGACCGGCGTCCCAGTCCGAACAGCCGAGCGACCTCGACGCCGACGAGGAGCCGGACGAGGAGTTCGACGAGATGGACGAGACGGCCGTCGCGGACACCGACTCGTCGGCGTCCACCGGGTCCATGACCGAAGAGCCGCCGGACCAGGGCGTCGAAGGGGCCACGGAGGTCGCCGAGGCCGCCGGTCCGGAGTCGCAGTCCGAACAGCCCAGCGACCTCGACGCCGACACAGAAGACCCCGACGCGGACACCGTCGACGAAGCGGACGAGTCGGACCTGGAGGACGCGCCAGCGGTCGACGAGAGCGACGACGAAGCCGGCGAAGGAGACGCGGACGCGGACGAAACGGACGCGGACGACGCGACCGAGGAGGAACCGGGTGAGGAGGACACCGACGAACCGTCGCCGACGGCCGACGAACCCGACGCCGAGGCGAGCGGCGACCTGGTCGACCAGGACACCGGCATCGAACCGGGCGAGGCCGTCGGGGCGGCCGACCCGGACGCCACCGAGGCGGCCGAACCCGCCGAGGCCGCCGGACCGACCCCGGACGCGACGGAGGACGCCGAGACCGCCGACACCGTCGACGACATCAAGGGCATCGGCCCGGCGTACGCCAAGACCCTCGCGGACGCCGGCGTCGAGAGCATCGACGACCTGGCCAACGCGGACGCCGAGGACCTCTCCGACGACACCGGTATCTCGGAGAAGCGTCTCGGCCGCTGGATCGGTCGCGCGAAGAACCGCTGAGCGACGACCCGGCCACGAACTCCGCTTCTGCCGGTCGTCGGAACGACGAGAGCCGTCTGGCCGAACCGTCCTGGTATCGGACCGTTCCGGTCTCCGGACCTCCCGGTACCGAAACGCCGATAGCGAACCCCACCAGTTCTCGAGGTGATGCGCGTCGTCACCGACCGCGAGACGTTCGTCGCCACGGCGAGCGACGCACTCGCCGGTGCCGACCGCTCGGCCCAGTCCCGTGCGAGTCGACTCCGCGTCCCGGTCGAACTCCGGGTCCGCGTCGACCCGTTTGACGCCTACCGACGGGCGCGCGACGGCGACCACTGCGTGTTCCTGGAAACCTCCGGCGGCGCGGAAGGCTGGGGCTACCTCGCCACCGACCCCGTCTCGACCACGACGGTCTCGTCCGACGCGGCGGCGCTGCCGGTCCTCGAACGCCTCCTCGACGACACGCGCCTCGCCCGCGGCGACTGCACCGTCCCGTACCCGTGTGGCCTGTTCGGCTGGCTCTCCTACGACGTGGCCCGCGAACTGGAGGACCTGCCGACTCACGCGGTCCGCGACACACCGTACCCGCACCTCGAAGTCGGCACCTTCGACCGCGTCGCCACGTGGCGCGACCCCCACGACGGCGAGACGGAGGTTCGGGTCACCGCCTGTCCGGTCGTCCACGGGGCAGCCGACGCGGCCGACGCGCCCGAAGCGACCGACAGGGGCGACACCGCGTCGCTCGAGGCGGCCTACGACCGGGGTCTCGAACGCGCTCGCGACCTCGTCGAGGCGATGACGGAGGGCGACCCGGCGGTCGGCGCGCCGCCGGTCGACGCGGGTGAGCACGAGGGCGGTGCGGCCGGAACCGTCGAGTTCGAGAGCGACTGCACGCCCGGGGAGTTCGCCGACCGCGTCCGGACCATCAAGCGCGCCATCCGCGACGGCGAGACGTTCCAGACGAACGTCTCCCAGCGGTTGCGCGCGCCGGCCGCCGTCCACCCGGTCGACGCCTACGCGGCGCTCCGCGAGGTGAACCCCGCGCCGTACTCCGCGCTCGTGGAGTTCCCGTCCTGCGACCTCGTCAGCGCGAGTCCGGAACTCCTGCTCCACGCCGAACCGGTCGGCGAGTCGGGTGCCGGTGACAGTGAGAGCGACGACGAGTCCGGCGGAACGCGGCTGCTCACCGAACCCATCGCGGGAACGCGCCCTCGCGGTGCGACGCCCGAGGAGGACGACGCCCTCGAAGCCGAACTGCTCGGCGACGAGAAGGAGCGCGCCGAGCACGCGATGCTGGTGGACCTCGAACGCAACGACCTCGGGAAGGTGAGCCGGTTCGGCAGCGTCGCGGTCAGCGAGTACCGACGCGTCGACCGCTACTCGGAGGTGATGCACCTCGTCTCGCTCGTCGAGGGTCGCCTCCGGGAGGACCGGACCCTCGCCGACGCCGTCGCGGCCGTCTTCCCCGGCGGCACCATCACCGGCGCGCCGAAACCCCGGACGATGGAACTCATCGACGAGGTGGAGCCGACCCGCCGCGGTCCCTACACCGGCTCTATCGGCGTGTTCGGCTTCGACGACCGCGCGACGCTCAACATCGTCATCCGGACGCTCGCGCGCCCCGACGACGAGTACCGCCTCCGGGTCGGCGCGGGCATCGTCCACGACTCCGACCCGGACGCCGAGTTCGAGGAGACGCTGGCGAAGGGCCGTGCGCTCGTGAAGGCCCTCGACACCGCCGTCGAGTCCCGAAACCTGCGCGTGGAGGGTGAGAGCGATGGGTGACCCAGTGCGGGTGCGGTCCTGGCGGAATCGAAGGGCGAGCGGTCTGCGGGAACCCGGACGAAGCGAGCACCGAGCGAGCGATCGCGAGCGAGGCGCGCAGCGAGTCCCGGGAGCGCAGACCGCGAGGGCTTCGGAGGTGTTCTCGACGATTTCGAAGACAGAGACTGCAACGAGTACTCCAGAGCCATGATTCTGGTCGTCGACAACTACGACTCGTTCGCGTACAACCTCGTGCAGTTCGTCGGGGAGGCGCTCCTGAACCTCGACCGCGACCCCTACGAGGACATCGTCGTCCGGCGGAACGACGCGCTCGACGCGGCGGCCGTCCGTGACCTCGACCCGGAGGGTATCGTCGTCTCGCCCGGCCCCGGCACGCCGGAGGAGGCGGGCGTCTCCGTCGACGTGTTCGACCTGCCGTATCCCGCGCTCGGCGTCTGTCTCGGTCACCAGGCGCTCTGCGTCGCCAGCGGCGTCGCGGTCGGCCACGCGCCCGAGGTGGTCCACGGCAAGCCCTCGACGGTCACCCACGACGGACACGGCGTCTTCGCCGGACTGCCCGACGAACTCGCGGTCGGGCGGTACCACTCGCTCTGCGCGACGGGGGACCTCAGCGCCGCCAGGACCCTCGAACCGACCGCTCACACCGCAGACGGGACGCTGATGGCGGTCCGGCACCACGAGCGCCCCCACGTCGGCGTCCAGTTCCACCCCGAAAGTATCCTCACCGACGGCGGTCGCCGGATGGTGTGGAACTTCTGTGCGCGGGCGGTGCGCGGCGAGTGGCCCGAGGCAGACGCGCCCGAGGCACCGGCGGTCGGCGACGTGCTGTAGTCGTCCTCTGGTCGTCCTCTGGTCGTTCACCGACGACCGCCCGCGAGACGAACGCGGTACGGCCAAGTCCCGTCCCCCGGTAGCCCCGCCCATGCAGTACCACGTCGACGGCGAACTCGTCGACCGGGAGCGGGCGACCGTCTCCGTCGAGGACCGGGGCTGGCGCTACGGCGACGCGGCCTTCGAGACGTGTCGGGCCTACGGCGGCGAGGTGTTCGCGTGGGACGCCCACGCCGAGCGCCTCGAACGCACCTGCGAGACGCTCGGGATGCCCGAGGCGGTGCCCGCGGACCTCGCGGTTCGGGTCGCGGAGACGCTCGACGCCAACGACCTCGACGACGCGTACGTCCGGGTCTCCGTCTCGCGCGGCGTCCAGCCGGGGAAGCTCACGCCTCGGGAGGAGGTGGACCCGACGGTGGTCGTCGTGGTGACGGACCTCCCGCGGGGCGGCCGACCGGCAGCGGGTGGCGAGCGCGTCTGGGACGGCCACGCCGTCGTCCAGTCGGTGAAGACGCGAAAGCCGGACGCGAGCGCCCTCCCGCCGGACGCGAAGACGCACAACTACCTCAACAGCATCCTCGCGCGTCTCGAACTCCGGCGCGCGTCGAGCGACGCCTACCGGCCGGACGAGGCGCTGCTGCGCGACGCGGAGGGGTACGTCGCCGAGGGGTCGTCGTCGAACCTGTTCTTCGTCGACGACGGGACGCTGAAGACGCCCGCTGAAGGGTCGCTCCTGCCGGGCATCACCCGTCGAACCGTCCTCGACCTCGCCGAGGGCGAGTCGTTTCCGGTCGAGACGGGGCAGTACACGCCAGATGACGTCCGCGAGGCCGACGAGGCGTTCCTCACCAACACGACGTGGGAGGTGCGGCCGATAGCGACCGTCGACGGCATCGAGATGGGTGCCGGGCCGGTGACGCGACTGCTCCAGCGACTGTACGACGACCTGGTCGAACGGCGCTGTTACGGGGGCTGAACGGGGAGCGCGAGGCGTGGCCGGGCGAGACCGGGGGAGAGAGAGCGACGGGGGGAGACCGGGCGACCGGTTCAGTCGTCGCTCACGGTCGTGCCGACCGGCCGTGCGTCCTCTCGCTCGACGCCCTCGAACTGGGTGACGAAGTCGGCTCCGAACGCCGAGGAGGGCGTCTGGTAGCCCGTCGGCGTCTCGCCGGCGAGCGTGCGTCGGGCCGCCTCCACCGCGGTCATCGCGGTCAGCGTGTACGTCTCGGGCGTCCGGAGGCGGGCTTCGTACGTCTCCTCGCCATCCCCTATCTCGCCCCACACCAGTGCCTTCCCCTCCTCGCGCTCGTCCGCGTCGGGGCCGACCATGGTCCGGTCGACGACCGCCGACAGCGTCCGCTGGACCCACTCGCGGTCGAGGAGGGGCGCGAGGCGGTCCGTCGCGTCGAGCGCCTGTACCGCTCGCTCCGGGACGGCCGTGAACACCTGCACGTTCGGGACGCCCGTCGAGTGGTACGCCGTCGCCACGTCGCCCCACGGTATCGTCACGGCCAGCGTCTCGCCGTTCCCGAAGTCGATGCGGCGGGTCTCGTGGACCGACGAGACGGCCGTGACGCGGCCATCCCGGCGAATCGCGCCCCCCTCGCCGATGGACTCGACGGCGGTCCGGACGGTCCCCCGCGAGAACGACCCGAACGCCTGGAACCCGAGCGAGAGTTCGGTGGCGTCGGGCAGCGCCTCGGCGAGGTGGGCGGCGAGGCAGTCCGTCGGCACGACGTCGAACCCGACGCCCGGCAGGACGGCGATGTCTGCCTCTTCGGCCTCGGCGTCGCGGGCGGCCAGCGCCTCGAACACCTCGATCTCGCCCGTGATGTCGAGGTAGTCCGTGCCGGTCTCGACGCAGGCGTCGACCAGCGAGTCCGCGGTCCGCGAGAACGGGCCGGCGCAGTTGAGCACCGCGTCTACGCCGTCGAGGTGACGTTCGACCACGCGCCGATGGTCGAGCGTGAACGCCCGCGAGGGCAGGTCGTGCTCGTCGGCCAGCGGTTCGAGCTTCGACGGCGAGCGACCGGCGAGCACGAGGTCGGCGTCGAGTTCGTCGACCGCGCGGTCGGTGACGAGTCGCCCGGTGTAGCCGTACGCGCCGTAGATGAGCAGCGTCGTCATGGGCCGTCGTTGTCACGGGCGGCAGAAAGGTGGCGCGCTCGCGGCAGTCGGTCCGACTGACTCTCTCGGCTGCGGGAATCAGAACGCTTGACCGCACCGGCCCGCTATCGCGTCCATGGACGAGGACCGACGCATCGCCGCCGTCTCCGAGGTTCCCACCGACGGCACGCTGCTGTTCACCATCCGCGACGGCTTCGACCGCGAGGAGGCCTTCCTCGTACGACTCGGCGGCGAGTCCGAGGCGAGCGACGCGGTCCACGCGTGGAAGAACTACTGCCAGCACTGGACCGACGTGCGCCTCGACAAGGGGTCGGGCGCGGCCGTCCGCGACGGCGAGGTGCTCTGTCAGCGCCACGCCGCGACGTTCGAGAAGGGGAGCGGGCAGTGCACGCACGGCCCCTGTGAGGGCGCGTACCTCGACGCAATCGACGTGACGGTCGAGGACGGCGCGGTGTACCTCGGCGAGGACGGCTACGAGTTCGACGGCCTCGGCCCCTCGGGCGACCACGACCTCTCGACCGGGAGCCGAATCGACTTCTGAGCGGGTGGCGACGCCCCGTCGACGTGGCCCCCGACGACGACCCTCGAAGTGGGACTATCCAGCCGCTTGACGGCTCCTACCGCCGGTTTATCGTCCAGCCCTGCGTACGCCTGCCATGGGTCGGAAGACCGGACTGGCAGTGGCCGCTACGCTCGGCCTCCTGACCGCCTGGGTCGGGTGGGGTGCGTACACGAAGCGCTCGACCGAGCGGGTGCCGTTCACGACGGTCCGGACGGTCGACGGCGTCGAGATACGTGAGTACCCCGCCCTCGTCGTGGTCGAGACGACCGCAGCGTCCGAACCCGAGGCGTTCGACCGACTGGCCCGCTACCTCTCCGGCGCCAACGAGTCCCGGACGGACGTGTCGATGACCGCGCCCGTCCGGTCGTACGCCGAGGGACGTGGCGCGACCGGCGCTGTGACGAGCGCAGCGACAGCGACGGCCGCGACCGGTGCGAGGCGAGCGACCGCACCGATTCGCCTCCACGGGATGTCCGTGGCGACCACGTCCCCGGTCCGGTCGGCGACCGTCGGCGACCGGGTGACGATGGGGTTCTACCTCCCTGACTCCTACACCGGTGCCTCCGCCCCTCGGCCGACGAACTCTCAGGTCGCGCTCCGGGCGCAACCGCCGCGACGCCTCGCCGTCCGCCCGTTCTCGTGGTGGGCGACCGACGACCGAACGCGGGGCGAGGAGCGTGCGCTGCTGTCGACGCTCGCCGAACACGACCTCACCCCGGCGAGCGACCCGGTGGTGTTCCAGTACGACCCGCCGCTGACGCCGCCGTTTCTCCGGGAGAACGAAGTGGCCGTCGAACTCCCGACGACCGGGTGAGGCGACTGCTCACTGTTCGCCGTCACGCTAACTGACGCTCGGTCGCCGTACCCCACCAGTCGACGCAGGTCCTCTCGACCCGACGGTCCCCTCGATTGTCGACCGATGACGGCCTACTCGATGGTGAACACCGGTTCGTCGACGCTCTCGCTCTTGCACTCCGGGCAGCGAGAGGGGCGGTTGATCAGGTCGTCGAAGTCGGTGAACCCGCAGTCCCGACACTCCGGCGGCGCGGCCAGCAGTTGCTCGTCGCTCGGGTCGAGTGACTTCGAGATGTGTTCGACGTGCGAGAACACCGTCGCCGTCCGGACGCCGAACTCGCGGGCGAGGGCACCGGCGGGCGCGGGGTCGTCGCGGAGGCGGTCGGCGATACGCTGGCGCGTCGTCTCCTCCTCGGCGCGCATACGAGGTCCGGTACCACGTCCGACGATATACGTGTTCGGGCGGTGAGAGTGGGCGGTTCGGGAGGGTCTGTCGCCGGGTCGACGTGGAAGGCGCAACGCCTATCACGGCGGCAACTGTCGCGCCACACATGCACGCGGTCGTTCTCGCGGGTGGGTACGCCACCCGTCTCTGGCCTATCACGCGCCACCGCCCCAAGATGCTCCTCCCCGTCGGCGACTCGACGGTCATCGACAGACTCCTCTCCGACTTCGAGACCGACGACCGGATCGACACGGTCTACCTCTCGACGAACGAGCGGTTCGCGCCCGCCTTCGAAGAGCACATCGCCGACAAGAACTACGAGAAGGCGGAACTCTCTATCGAGGACACCAGCGCCGAGACCGAGAAGTTCGGCGTCGTCGGCGCGCTCGCCCAGCTCGTCGAGCGCGAGGAGGTCGACGACGACCTGCTCGTCGTCGCCGGTGACAACCTCATCGGCTTCGAGATGGGCACCTTCCTCGACTTCTACGAGGAGCAGGACGCGCCGACAATCGCGGCCTACGACGTCGGCTCCCGCGAGAAGGCGAAGTCCTACGGGCTGGTCGCGCTCGACGGCGACCGCGTCGTCGACTTCCAGGAGAAACCCGAGGACCCCAAGAGCACGCTCGTCTCCATCTGCTGCTACGCGTTCCCCCAGGAGTCGGTGCGGTTCTCGGAGTACCTCTCGGGGGACAACAACCCCGACGAACCGGGCTGGTACATCGAGTGGCTCCAGGCCAACGACTCCGTGTACGCCTACTCGTTCGAGGAGCCGTGGTTCGACATCGGCACGCCCGACGCCTACCGCGAGGCCGTCGCGTGGGCGCTCGACGGCGAGAACCGCATCGCCGACGACGCCGTCGTCGAGAACTGCGACCTGGGGGACAACGTCCACGTCATGCCGGGCGCGGAACTGACGGACGTCTCGCTCACCGACAGCATCGTCTTCCCCGAGGCGACCATCGAGGACAGCGACATCGTCGACTCCATCGTCGACGAACACGCCGAGGTCCACGGCAAGGACCTCACCCACTCGCTGGTCGGGTCGTACTCGCGGCTCTGCTAGACGACCTTTTATGCCCGCGCCGGGGTCGGGTTGCGGGCCGGAGGCCCGCAACCGCACGTCGTGGCGGCTTCACCGCCACGCGCGCAGCGACCCCGGCAGTGCAAAAGCTCGACCATCGCAGACTCGCGCCGCGAGTCTGCAGGCAGTCAGAGCGCGCCGCGCTCTGACCGCATCACCAGAACGGCTCCGCCGTTCTGGTTAGTAGCCAGAAATCGGAGATTTCTGGCGACAAAAGGACTCCCTCACCACCTCGGTCGCTCCGCTCCCTCGACGGTTCAGTCACCTCGCTCACTCGGTACACTCGTTCGCGGTACGGTGTCCGACCGCACCGCACGAGACCAGCATCCGTGTCTATCAGTGGCTCTATTCGTTCGGACGGTCACGCTCGGCCATGGGGGACTGGACCGAGGAGTACGCCGCGACCGACGACCTGAACGAGCAGTACCGGCTCCTGCGCGCGGAGATGGCGAGATTGCGTGGTCGGAGAGACGACGTCGAGTTCTTCGACGTCGGCGCCGTCGCCAGCGACGTTCGCCGGGCGAACGACTCGTTCGACGGTGCGCTCGTCGTCTTCGTCGCGAACGACTTCGGGCGTCCGGTCGCCCTCCGACCCGAGGACGTGGCGATAGATGCACAGGCCGAGATACGGCGGGCGATTCTGGAGCGCAAGTACGACGACGCACACGAAGACCTGGACGAGGTCCGGAGGACGCTGCTCGACGAGCATCCAGCCCTGCACAAGGCCATCGTCGCGGAGTACTCGGACGGAGGTATCAGATACCACCTCCCGGAAGGCTCGAACGAGACGACGAACTTCCTCACCGTCCGCGAGATGGTCGGACTCGTCGACTACACGACGAACAGTCTCCAGCGAGACGACCTCTCCGTGACCTACTGAACACGAGGCTCACGTCCGGGAGACCGCGATTCGAGTTCCTCCGACCCTCGGGGAAACACACATAGCACACTAGATACATGTCGTACGTATGGCCGATACCGACTCGTCGCTGTTCTCCCTCAAGCGGTTCGTCGTCGCCCTCCTGACGGTCGGCGTCGGTGCGGTGCTGGGGATGGAGTTCGTCCCGCTGGTCGGCGTCTACGTCGGGACGCTGCTCGGCGGGTTCGCCGCCGGACTCGCGTTCGAGGACCGACCGCTGGTGGAGTCCGGACTGGCGGGCCTGTTCGCCGGGATGGGCGTCCTGCTGGTCTCGAAACTCATCGGTGGCGGCATCGTCGACGCCATCATCGGTCTCATCACGCTCCAGCCGCAGTTGCTGGTCATCTCGGCGGCGCTCAGCCTCACGACGGGCGTGCTCGGGGCGTACTTCGGCAACGACCTCCGCGACGGTCTCACCCGACCGGTCGAGGAGTCCCCCCGCCGACGGAGCGACCTGTAGTCAGCTCACCTCGCCCTCCCTCCGGCTCTGACGAGTCGAACTGCACGATTTCGAGCGGTCGCCGTCCCGATCGGATCTCTCGAAAACTTATCACGTACTACTGACAATGGTAGTCCATGTCGAATTCGGAGTGGTCCCGCCGGGAGGTGCTGGAGGTCCTCGGAACGGGTGCGGTCGCGGTCGGCGTCGGGGCCGTCGTCCTCGACCAAATGGACCGGTACATCGTCGGGGCGCGGGACCGCGACGCCGCCGTCGCCGCGGCGTCCATCTCCGACACTCGCGAGGAGCGCATCGACCTCACCGAACACACGTCGCTGACGCTCGTCGTCGGTGCGTACTCGCAGGCGGGCAGGCAGTCGCTGCGCTCGCGGAACGACGTCGCCTTCGTCCAGCCCGACCGGTCGCTGTCGTACGTCTCGACGCCCGCCAGCGAGCGCGAGGCGACGAACGCGGCCGATGCGGCGGACGCGGCCGACGTGACGAACCTGAGCGACGCTGCCGACGGGCAGACGCTCCCCTGGGGTATCGACCGGGTCGACGCCGACGTGGCCCACGAGCAGGGTGCGACGGGGGCGGGCGTCGACGTGGGCATCGTCGACGGCGGTATCGACGCGAGCCACCCCGACCTGGCGGGGAACCTCGCCGACCCGGACGCCGACGGCAACCACAGAGCCTGGGTGGACTGTCAGGGCGAGGACTGCGACTACCCGTGGTCCGACGACGGCGACCACGGGACGCACGTCGCGGGGACCGTCGCGGCCGGGGAGGGCGACGACGGGGTGGTCGGCGTCGCCCCCGAGGCGACGCTGCACGCGCTGAAGGTGTGTAGCGGCGGCGGTGGCTGTCGCACCTCGGACATCGCCGACGCCATCCGCCACGCCGCCGACGAGGGGTGGGACGTGGTGAACCTCAGTCTCGGGTCGTCAGCCGAGTCACCGGCGCTGCAGGCCGCCGGACAGTACGCCCGCGAGGCGGGCGTCGTGCTGGTCGCCGCCGCAGGGAACGCGGGCCGACCCGACTCGGTCGGCTACCCGGCGGCCTACGAGGAGTTCATCGCCGTCTCGGCGACCGACATCGACGACGGCGTCGCCGCGTTCTCCTCGACCGGTCCCGAGGTGGACGTCGCGGCTCCCGGGAAGGACGTCTGTTCTGCGGTCAGGGACGGCCACGGCGTCTTCGACGGCACGTCGATGGCGTCACCGCACGTCACCGGTGCCGTCGCACAGCTCGTCGCCGACGGCTACGGCCCCGACGAGGCCCGCGAGCGACTGCTCGACACGGCCGAGGACATCGGGAAGGCGGGCGACGAGCAGGGAGCGGGCCTGCTCGACGTCGCGGCCGCGCTGGAGTACGACTCCGACGACGACGGCACGGGCGACGGGACCAGTTGTCCGGCCTGATACGGTATTCACTACGGCTCACGAGAGGTACGCGTAGAGCGCGAACCCGAAGAGCAGGACCAGCGGAAGGACGGGTAGTGCGGCCTCGAAGTCCAGAATCAGTCCGACGACGCCCCAGAAGACGAACTGGGAGAGGACGAGCACACTGAGCAGTTCGGACTGCGTCGCCATCCCGTAGACCTGTCGACCTATTGGTAATCAAACCACCGGCTCACACGGCACTCACTCGTCGAGCCACGCGTCCTCGATGCGGAGGTAGCCTCGCGTCCCCTCCCAGACCGTCTCGTACTCCAGTTCGATGCGGCGGTCCATGTGCGGCCCGTCCACCACCAGCGTCTCGAACTCGCCACCCTCGCCGAGGACGTGGACGCCGTACTGGTCGTTGAGCGCCGTCAGGTCCGCCATCGCCTCGCGGTCGAGGGTTCGACCGAGCCACGACTCGTCGAGTCCGTGGGCCGCGACCTGGACGATGCGAATCTCGAACCCCGCGTCGAGCATCGCGTCGGCGAGTTCGTGGGGGTCCTCCTGCCAGAGCGGGGCGAACAGGTCCGCGCCGAGGCGTTCACACATCCCCTCGATGCGGGAGGTCTGGTAGTCGCTCTCGACGGCGCCCGCGGTGACGCCGCCGATGCCGCCCCACTCCTCGGCGAGCGATTCGAGGGCGCGTTCGAGCGGTTCGAGTTCGGCGTCCCCCTGCGCGCCGGAGTCGGAGACGTCGTCGGCCCCGAAGTCTTCGGGGTGGACGTTGAGCAGTTCGATACCGACGGACTCGGCGGCGAGGGCGGCGAGGTCCGTCGCCGGGGTGTGGTACATGTACGAATCGCCTTGCGGGTGGACGGTGACGAGGCGTTCGACGGGGTAGTCCGCCTCCAGCGCGCGGTAGAGCGCCCAGGAGGAGTCCTTCCCGCCCGAGAAGAGGCTGACCCAGGGATGCATACCCCTGCTATCGAGTCGGGGCGGTTAGCGCCTGCGGTACCACGTCGGACGACCGTTCGTCGGGGCGAAGATACTTCATTGCAGACACGAACTCGAGTACGATGCGACGACGTGCCCTCCTCGCGTCGATCACCGCTGGGTCGGTCGGACTGGCCGGTTGCGCCGAGTTCGGTTCGACACCCGCTTCGGAGACGGTGACCCCGACGAACTCGATACCCGACTGTACCACGGAGGTGGCCGACTCCGAGTGGACGCTCATGCTCCCGCCGGTCGTCGGTACCGACGCGCCGAGTGGTTCGACGAGCGACCTCCAGAGCGCGATCGAACGAGTCAGTGCGGCACTTCGCACCTTTCAGGACCTCAAGCAGGTGATCTACAGCGACGAGACTTACGACGGGGACGAGGTCGACCGCCTGTTGCGGGATGGCAGTAGTACTCCGCCGAGCACGCCATCGATCGACGGCCCGATAGTTGCGTTCGCCCGACACGCCTCCGACAGTCTCGTCGCGGTGTCGACGGCGAACGCACTCCTCCACCGCCAGGCGACACTCGACCCGGGACGGGACATCCCGAAGCTGAGAGCGGCTATCTCGTTCATGGAGGAGGCCGAGCCAGCTATCGAGGACGCACGGTCGTCGGTCGAGCGAGCACGAGCGGTCGCCGGGGAGTCGACGGTGACGAACGAACAGGAGACGGTTACCGTCGGCACCCGGGCGCGACTCTCGCACCTCGACACCATCGTCACCAACTACGAGTGGTACCTCCGTGGACAGATACCCCGATACGAGGGACTCGTCTCGAATCTGGAGCTCGGCGAACACTACGAGAACGACGAGCTAGAACGGGCGATAGCGAAGGCCCGGACTGCAGTCGAACAGTTCGTCACCGCGAAAGAGGCGTTCTGTGCGGGGACACCAGAAGTGGGTCCCACCACGGGAGAGTGGTTCACCGGACTGACCTGCCGAGTAGACAACTTCGCCCGGTACTGCCGTCAGATGGAACTCGCAGTGTCGTACGACCGCGCCGGGAATCCAGACAGACAGCGCGCAGCAGCGAAGCGGGCGGAGGCAATCGCCGACGAGGAGTGTTGACCGGCCGACCTCCCCACTCTCGTGAACACGACACCGCTCACTGCCGCGTCTCCACCTCGTCTACGGACGGCCCGTTCATGAACGAGGAGACGACGACGCCGACGAGGCTGACGACGACGCCGGCGACGACGAACACGACGAGGCGGGACTCCGGCGTGAACTGGACGCGCTCGACCGCGAACGCGCCGAACTGGCTGGCCGGGACCACGAGTGGGCCGACGACCTCGGCGTTCTCCAGGAAGTACGCCGTGAACCCGCGGACGACTAACCCGATGGCGACGATGCCGAACGGGAGGTTCATCACGGCGTTGGGTACCCGGTCCTCGCGGAGCACCTCGTCGAGCAGTCGACCGGTGGCGGCCGCGAGGGCGGCCAGCGCCAGCCACGGGACGCTCTCGTAACAGAAGCGCATCCCCGCGAGCAGGACGCCCTGGTCCATCTCCGTGGCTGCGAGGCCGCCGACGAACGCGCCGACGAGCGCCAGTCCGGCCGCGACGACGTAGGTGACGAACGACACCTGCCCGGAGTAGAACGCGTCGCTGGCGGCCCGCGGGAGGCTCGTCAGCAGGTCGTCGACGCCGAGGCCCTTGTAGAGGAAGAACGTCCCGATGACGCCCGCGACGACGGAGAGCGCGACGGCGATGCTGTCGGCGACTGCGAGGAGGACGGGGAAGGCGACGAGCGCGACGCCGAGCGGTACCAGCACCGCGGCGCGCAACTCCTCGTCGCCGAGGAACTGCTTGAGCAGGTAGTAGGTCGACTCGATGTCGCGGGCCTGTCGGACGACGACCCGGTCGACGGCGTCGACGCGGACGCGGCTCTCGACGATGGGGACGATCTGCTCGTCCTCGGCGCTGTCGACGACGATGACGGCGGCGTCCGGACGGTGCGTGGCGACCAGTTCCTCGACCTGCCGGGCGATGGTCCGGTCCCCGTCCACGCTGTCGCTGGCGCTGGAGACGACGGCGACGACTGCCTCGTCGCCCTCGCTCCGCAGGTCGCGGGCGACGCGGAGTGCTTCGAGGAGACTGTTGACCCGAGCGTCCTCCGGGTCCCGGATGCCGACGCCGGTGACGAGCGCGGAGACCTGCTCGTCGCCGACGAGCGGCGGGTCGCGGTCGCCCGCGATGCGGCCGTCCCGGTCGAGACACAGCACCAGCGTGGTCACGACTGCGAGGAAGCCCGCCCGCGATAAATAACCTGTAGACGAGCGGAGCGACGGTGAGCGCGCGCGTCGGCAGCGCCGGCCGACGCGACTGCGTCCGGTGGTTCTACAGTCGAATCGTCAGGTCGTCGCCATCGGTCCCAAGCTGGCTGGCGACGCCCGCTCCGAACGCGTAGGCGGTCCTGCTCGCACCGCGCGACAGGCGTTGCATCGGTGAGACGGAGGGTTCGAACTCGGCGGCGCTCACCTCCTCTCCGAGCAGCGACTCGACGTGGTCGAGCACGTCGTCGCGCGTCCCGAGCGAGTCCACGAGGCCGAGGTCGTACGCTCGCTCGCCGATGAACACCTTCGCCTCCGTCTCGCGGATGTCGCCGGGTGCCATCTCCCGACCCTGCGCGACCCGCTCGACGAAGTGCTGGTAGTAGTCGTCGATGATGCCCTGGAGGTAGTCGCGCTCCTCGGGTTCGAGTTCCCGGAGCGCCGTCCCGCTGTCCTTGTACTTCCCGGCGGCGAACCGTTCGTAGGAGAGGCCCAGTTGGTCGGCGAGGTCAGTCGCGTTGACGCGCGAGCCGATGACGCCGATGGAGCCGACGATGCTGGTGTCGCGCGCCCAGAGTTCGTCACAGCCGCTCGCTATCCAGTAGCCCCCGCTGGCGCAGGTGTCCGTGGTGTAGGCGACCGTCGGCCCGTCGAACGCCTGCGCCGCGTTGCGGATGTCGTCGCTGGGAACCACCTCGCCGCCGGGGGTGTTCAGCTTCACGAGCAGCGCGTCGACGTTGTCGTCGTCCGCCGCGGCCTCTATCTGGTCGACGATTCGGTCGGCGGGCGTGCCGCGGACGCCGCCCGGAACCGGCCCGGAGCCGCCGTCGCGGGTGATAGGTCCCTCCACGGCCACCTCGGCGACGTTGTACCGCGGCACCGCCCGCGAGGCGACGTTCCCACCGACGCGCACGCCGAGATAGCCGACGACGAGCATGCCCACGACTCCGAGGACGGTCGGGACCAGCGGTAGCCAGATGAAGAGGAACCAGCCGACGAGCAGACCGACGAGACCGCCAGCCAGCACGACAGCGAGGTGTCCGAGCGCCCGTTCTCTGCTGTTGACTCCTGCCATGTCGGAACTCGGTCCGGGGACAGGATAAACGCGGTGGCTCGTGTGAGCACGGCACGCGAGCGGCACGCGACTCCTCACCACCCGTCCACGACGGTCTCTGTCGTGGGGGGCGTCAGTCGTGGGGCGCGGGACCCGTCGCCGTGCTGGTGATCGTGTCCTCGACCTGCGAGTAGACGAGGACGAGGGCGACGGCGGCGATGGCCGCGCCGAAGGTGAACGGCGCCGCGAAGCCGAAGCGGACGAAGTAGCCCGCCGCCAGCGGTCCGATGGCGACGCCGAGACCGAACGCCGTCGTCAGCACGGACAGCGTCGTCCCGGAGCGGCCGCGACCCGCGAGGTCACCGGCCAGCGCAAGCGACGGTGCGAACACGAGAGCGACGGCGACGCCCTGGAGCAGTCGGAGCAGGAGCATCGCTATCGGGCCGAACAGCGTCTCGCCGCCCGTCAGCGCGGTCGCTATCGCGGGGACGTACCCCTGGAGGAACACCGAAGGGACGAGCAGCGCGAACCCGGCGACGATGAACGGTCGCCGGCCGTACTCGTCGCTCGCGCGACCGATGGGGACCTGGAAGACGACGTTGGCGATGACGACCGCGGCGAACTGGACGCTGAACAGGAACGACCCCTCGCTCAGTTCGCGGGTGATGTCCTGCTGGAGCGTGGCGAACAGGGCGATGGTCGTCGCCATGAACAGCGTCCCGACCCCGAGCGTGAACACGGGGTCGAACAGCAGGTTTCCCGACCGGTCGAACACGCGGAACGAGACGTCGTCGCTCGCGTCGCTCTCGGTCCGCGGCGGGTCCTCGATGAGCAGCGTCACGAGGGCGAAACTGACGATAGCGCCGAGGACGGCGACGCCGAACGCCGCGTTGAACCCGGAGAGTCCGCCCCACGGGGTCGCGTACGGCCCCGAGGAGACGACGATACCGGCGACGATGGGGCCGAACCCGAACCCGATGAGTCGGAACGTGTTGAACACGCCGAAGTTACCGCCGCGTTCGGTGTTGCTGGCGGCGAACTCGTTGACGAGGGCGACGGTGGCCGGGATAGTGAACGCCGCGCCCAGTCCCTGGAGCGCGCGGATGAGCAGGACGAGTTCGTACTGCTCGACGAACGGGTAGAGCGAACTGGCGACGCCGAACAGCCCCAACCCGAACAGGACGAACGCACGGCGCTTGCCGACGCGGTCGGAGAACCGCCCGGTCAGCGGTTGGCCGAAGCTGTTGAGGAAGCCGAACAGCGACAGCACGAGGCCGACGAGCAGCGCCGTCGTGAGTTCGACGCCGAACAACTGCGTCCCGACGATGCCGTCGAGGTCGATCTGGCCGCTCTCGATGTACAGCGGGAGGACGATGATGAGGAAGGAGTTCCCGAGTGCGTCGGCCATGCGAGCGATACCGAGCGTCAGCACACGGTTGTCCGTGCCCAGAACCATTCGACTGGAGGGAAGGGTGCCATCCCCATACCGTTTCTCCTCCCGGTGGTCCCCTCGTCGCTACGTACAAGCCCTCTGCGCGCCATCAGGTACCATGACACGCTCCGTCAAACTGAGTCGCATCGACGCCGTCCTCGCAGACCACGACTACCCCACCTCGCGCGCCGGGGCCGCCAGCGCGTTCGACGACGTGACGCTCCTGCTCGCCGACGGCGAGACGAACCTCGGCGAGGCGGTCCAGAGCCTCTCGGCCGACGAGTTCGACAGCGCCGACGACCTCCGTGGAGAGGTGCTCGGCAACCTGCCGCGAAACGCCGTCGGCGAACCGTACCAGTCGGAGGGAGAGGGCTAGACGCAGCCCCGGTACTCCTCGCCAACCACGTCGCTTAAGCGTCCGAACCGATTGTGCCCGCTATGGAATTCTGCGACGAGTGCGGCTCGATGATGAAAGTCGAAGACGGCGTCTGGACGTGCGGGAGTTGCGGCAACCAGAAGGCCCGGAACAGCGAGAAGGAGGCCGGGATGGTCACGACGCAGGGCCAGGAAGACAGCGAGATAATCGACGTCAGCGAGGCCGAGGACAACGGCCTCCCGACGACGAAGGTGAAGTGTCCGAACTGCGAGAACGACCGCGCCTACTACTACATGCAGCAGATCCGCTCGGCCGACGAGTCCGAGACGCGCTTCTTCATCTGCACCGAGTGCGAGCACAAGTGGCGCGAGGACGACCACTAAAGCACCCACCTTTTGCTGCGCTCGCGACGTGACGACGAGCCTCGCGTTGCTCGGCTGTCGTCACTGACTCGCTGGCAAAATCTGGACCAAAAGCCAGCGTCACCCGTTCGCCTTCGGCTCACGGGTTCCTTGGCCCGCTCGCTCACTTCGTTCGCTCGCGGTACGACACACGAGCCAACTGCCCAGCACTGCAACACACTCCGAACGTTCAAGTCAGAGTACGCGACCAGCCCTGCGCGTGACGTAGCCAGTCACCGCGGGACGTGTAGCGGGAGCGCGACACGTCGTCTCGCGGGGGAGCGTGTCGCCTGTTCGCTCAGACACCCGGACTGATTAGTCCGGCCGCCGTGGTGAGGACGATGGCCCCCGACAGTCTGCGACCGCCGGAGGTCCCCGAGCGACTGCTCTCGGCGGGTAACTGGTCCCCGCTCGAATCGCGTGCGGAGACGCTGGCGACGCTGCCAGCGGCACGCGTCGAGGGCGCGACGCAGGTCTACGAGGACGAGTCCCTGCGAGAGCGCGTCGGAGCGGCGACCGGGGTGGACCGGACGTGGCGGTTCGTCTTCGCGACGCGCGTCGTCTTCTCACCACCGCTCGCGCCCGGTATCGGGACGGCGATGGTCCGGCCGATGGTCTCCAGCGAGGCCCATCGAGCGTTCCTCGACGACCTGGGGGAGCGAGGCTTCGTCGACGTCGCTCGCGACCGGAACGAGCGGATTCGGACGAGCGCTGGCGACCGGGTACGACTCCAGTCGTACCGCGGTCGGCTTCCGGTCGAGGACGAGCGAGCGCTGGCCGTCGAGGGGTGGCTCGGCGTCTGGTCGACCGACGGCGAGTTCCGCATCGCCGGTGGCGCCTACCCGACCGACCTTCGCGAACTGGTCGGTGAGGGGGTTGAGGTACCGACGCCACAGGCGTCTCGTGACGACCTCGTCCGGTTCGTCCGCGCGGTCAGTTGAAGAAGCGAAGCGGTGCGGCGACGGCCGCCCGGAGCGTCCCTCCCGCGTCGACTTCCAGCGGGAGTCGGTTCGACTGCGGCTTCGCGCGCGCCCCGACCGTCCCGACCGCCACGCCGTCGACGAGGACGACGACCGTCAGGTCCATCCGGCGGAGCGTGCGTTCCAGTGAGGGCAGTCGCTGGCGCTCCGTCCGTGCGACGGCGGCGAGCGCCCGTACCGACGGGAAGTCGACGAGTACCGTGTCGGTGTACGACTCGATAGCGATAGGTTCGCCGTCGATCGTGAGCGTCAGGTCGGCGGTGACGTCGAGGGCACGCGCTCGGCTCAATCGTCTCGCTCCCGCGTCGAGATGGTGAGCGTGCCGTCGAGTCGCCAGTGGGCGTGGTCCGCGTCCTCGCCCGCTCGACTCGGGACGAAGACGTTCATGTCGTCGAACTCGTACTCGATGACGGCGTTGCGTCCCGTCAGCCGGTCGTACAGTGCGATGCCGAGGTCGGGCCAGGTCGTCGTCGTCTCGTCCAGCTCCGCGTCTGGTTCTGACTCGCTCATGACAGGAGTGGTACGGTCGTCGTCAGTATAAGACTACCCGCGACCCTCGCGGTTGCCGGTTCGAAGCGGGGTGGAACTGGCTGGATCTCTCGACAGTAGCGCTACGCTCTGGCGAAGACGAGATACCCAGTATGGCCGACGCCCGCGGTTCCTGGGCGGGAGCCGCGGTCGTCGAAGTCCATCCGGCGCTGGATGGTCTCGAACGTCTCGACCTCGCCGAGCGACTCGCGGGCCGCCTCGACGACCGCTCTGGTCCCCTCGACGAACGGGACGTACGCGACGAGATACCCGCCGGGAACGAGCAGTTCGTCGGCGCGGGCGGCGACCGCTGGTGCGTCCTCGGTGTCGAGCGTGAGCACGTCGAAGGGGTCCTCCTCGGCGACGACGTCGTCGAGGTCGGCGGCGAGGTCGCCGACGCGCACGTCCACGAGGTCGGTCACCTCCGCCATCGCCATGTTCGACCGCGCCACTTCGGCGAACTCGGGGTCGCGTTCGTACGTCGTGACCCGCGCGCCGACGCGACCGAGGTAGGCGCTCAGGACGCCCGTCCCGGTCCCGGCGTCGAGCACGCGGTCGCCCGCGGCGATGCCGGTGTGCCCGACGACGAGACCGATGTCGCGGGGCATCATCGGCGCGCCGGTACGTTCGAGGTGGTTGAACAGGTCGGGGCCGCGAAGTTCGCGAACCTCGAACTGCTCGCCCAGATGCGTCTCCAGGGTCTCGCCGGGGGTCGCGTCCTCGGGAATCTCCAGCACGCCGAGGTCGGTTTCGAGGGTGTCGCCGCGCTCGCGGAGGTATTCGCGGTCCTCTCGGACGAGAAGTATCACTCCAGTCGCGAGACGGCCGCGGCCAGGTCGCCGTTCTCGGCTTCCAGTGCTTCTCGGGCCTGCTCCTCGCTCGCGCCGGTTCGCTGCGCGACGATCTCGACGTCCGAGTCGGGGATCTCCTCGCCAGCGCCGACGTCGACCTCGTCCGCGCCACCGCTCGCCGTGATCTCCTCCTCGACGTCCACGTCGCCATCACCGCCACTGTCGCCGCCCTCGCCGAGCGGCCGGGACTCGGGGTCGCCGACGATCTGGTAGGTCGCCTGGCCCTGCGCGTCCATGCGCTGGACCTCGACGTCGGTGAACACGAGTTCCTCGTCGTCGGTCCGGATGACGATCTCGTTGGCGTCGATCTCCGTGACCTCGATGCCCATCTGCTTCATCATCTGCTTCATCTTGCGCGGGTCGAGTCCGCCGCCTCCTCCAAACATACGCGACTGGTCGGTAGCAGCACTCAAAAACCCAGCGCACTCGGTGCCCACGGTGTGCTTGCGGTCGACTGGTCGGGACGAGACGACGGCCGACTCAGGCGTCGATACCCTCTCGCACCTTCACCGCGACGCCCGACTGGAAGTCGCGCATCCCGTCGGCGGGTAGCTCCGCCCGCCCGACGGCGATGACGGTCCCGTCGAACGTCACCGCCACCTCGTCGCCGGGGCGAACCTCGTCGTCCACGGCCTGGACGAACTTCGCGAACGCGTTCTTCCCGTCGCGGACGAACGGGACGGACTCGTCGCCGACCTCGACGTGCGGGGCACCGAGCCGGTCGAACAGCCGTCGACCGCCACTGGCGGCGAGCGTGAACCGCCCCTCGACGGTGTAGGAGACGAGTCGGTCCTCGTCGTGGCTCAGCACCTGCTGGGGTCGCCCCGTGGAGGTCCGGAGCACCGTCAGCGACTCGTCGGCGGGGAACAGCGCCGCGCCCGCCCCGGCCCCGAACTGGTAGTCCGCGACGGTCCGCAGACGCGCGCGTTCGTCCTCGTCCATGCCGGTGGTCGTCCGTCGGCGGACAAAAACGCCCCGAGTCGTCCCCGCCGCTGGGCGTCGTGGGCACGTGGCCAGCGACGGCGAGAGACGACGAACCGTTCACCGCCTCCGTGCTATGTCAAATCGTACCGCAGTCGGCGGGTTTCGACGGGATTTATGTCGTCCATTCCGTAGCCCCGGCCAATGCCAACCGACAAACGACAGCTCTGGATCGGCGTCGCGCTGCTGGTCGTCAGCACCCTCTTCGTCCTCTTCTCGGCCGTCACCGACATCTTCGTGGTCAACGCGCTCGGGTTCGTGGCCGCGCTCGCGATGGCCGCGGGGTCGCTCCTCGTCGGCCTCTCGGAAGAGGGCGCGCGGGTCTGAGACGGCGACGTCTCGCTACGGGGAGCCGATTACGACGGCACGTCTTCTTCGGTGTTCACGCGACGGTTCCTACAGCAGGTACTTCTCTTTCTGTTCGCTCATGTCGACGAACGAGTCGGCGGCTTCGACGAGCGTCTCGGCGGTAGACGGGCCGAAGCTCATCACCTCGACGCGGGTGCCCTCGTGACGGATGTGCGAGCAGAGGCGGGTGAAGTCGCCGTCACCCGAGCAGATGACGACGGTGTCCACCTTGCCGGCGAGCGTGACGGCGTCGAGGCTGATACCGACGTCCCAGTCGGCCTTCTTCGTCCCGTCGGAGAACGTCTTCAGGTCCTTGATGCGTGTCTCGAAGCCGATGTCGTCCAGCGCGTCGAAGAACGACTCCTCCTCGGGGGCGTGGGCGCGGACGACGTACGCGATGGCGCGGACGAGGCGACGGTCCTGCACTGCCGTGTCGAGTACTGCCGTGTAGTCGACGTTCCGGGAGTAGAGGCTGTGAGAGGTGTGGTAGAGGTTGCGCGCGTCGGCGAGCACCGCGACGCGCTGGTCGGGATGCAGCGGTGGCATACGTCGACTCACGCGCCCGCTCTCAAAGAGGTTGGTATTCCCCCGTCGACGGGTCGTTCCCGGCTGCTCGCCGTCGTCCGGCGGCGCCGCCGCGACGGCTCGGGTGTGTGAGACGCGCGAGTTCCGGCAGGTGTCGCGCTCGGCGCAACCGCTAAGTCGTCGGGACGCCGTCCGTCGTGTATGCGACTCACATCCGCGGGCGGGTGTGTACGCCACCGCGTGAAACGCGCGTAGCTGTCGGTTCACGGCGGGCTGGCGACCCGTCGCGGGCTATTCTCCGAGTTCGACCACACAGCAACGCGACTACACGACACGACCGACGACGGGTCCGGGACACCACGGACTCACGTCGGACCACCCACCGACGACTAACCGACGACCCAACGACCACGACGGACCACACACCACATGACACACCAACCGTACGCCGGTGTCTATCCGGCACTCCCGACGCCGTTCCACGACGACGACAGCATCGACCACGAGACACTCGCCGACCACGCCCGGCGGATGGAGGACGCGGGCGTCGCGGGGGTCGTCCCCGTCGGGACGACCGGCGAGAGCGCGACGCTGACCCACGACGAACACGTCGCCGTCGTCGAGACGGTGGCCGACGCCGTCACCGTGCCCGTCGTCGCGGGCGCGGGGTCGAACGCCACCCACGAGGCGCTGGAACTCGCCCAGCGCTCCGTCGACGCAGGCGCGGACGGCCTGCTGCTCATCTCGCCGTACTACAACAACCCCGAACCCGCCGGGATGGAGGAGCACTTCCGGGCCGTCGCGGACACCCTCGACGTGCCGCAGGTGATCTACAACGTCCCGTCGCGGACGGGACGGAACATCGCCGTCGAGACGGCCGTCTCGCTCGCCTCCCACCCCAACGTCGTCGGCTACAAGGCCGCCAGCGGCGACCTGGGGCGCTCCGGCGAGATACTCGAGCGGACGCAGGACGAGGCGTTCTCGGTCCTCTCGGGCGAGGACGGGCTCAACCTCCCGCTCATGTCGATGGGAGCGACGGGCTGTATCAGCGTCACCGCGAACGTCGAACCCGAGCGGACGGTGGCGATGGTCGACGCGGCGCTCGAAGACGAGTTCGTCGCCGCTCGCCAGTACCACTACGACCTCGGGCCGCTCTCGCGGGCGCTGTTCCTGGAGACCAACCCCATCCCGCTGAAGGCGGCGCTGTCGATGCGCGAGGACTACCCCGAGCGCCTGCGTTCGCCGCTCTCGCGGCTGAGCGAGCGCCACCGAGACGAACTCCGCGAGGCGCTGACGGGTCTCGAAGGGGACGAGGAAGAGCCGACACAGCCTCCGGAGGCGGACGTATGAGCCTGCGACTCGCCGTCACGGGCGCGACGGGCCGGATGGCTCAGGAGGTCGTCGCCGAGGCCGACGAGCGCGGCGACGAGACGCTGGCCGTGTCGCGGGGCGCGGAGCGAGTCGACGGGTTCGAGGTCTCTCCGGCGGACGACCTCCCGACCCTGCTCGCCGAGGAGCGACCCGACGCGCTGGTGGACTTCACCGACCCCGAAGCGAGCGTCGAGTACGTCGCCGCGTGCGCGGAGGCAGGCGTCCCGGCCGTAATCGGGACGACCGGCTTCTCCGACGACCAGCTCGACGCGCTCCGGCGGGCGAGCGACGAGGTGCCCGTCCTGCACGCGCCGAACTTCTCGCGGGGCGTCGCGGTGCTGACCGACCTCGTCGAGCGCGCGACGCGACTGCTCCCCGACTACGACGTCGAACTGACCGAGACCCACCACCGCGAGAAGCGCGACGCACCCAGCGGCACCGCGAACGCGCTGCTCGACGCCATCGAGGCCGAGCGAGCGGACGCGGGCCAGGACTCCGGCGAACGCGTCCACGGCCGCGAGGGCGTCGCTCCACGGGACGATGGTGACATCGGCGTCCACGCCCGGCGGGCGGGCGGCGTCCGTGGCGAACACGAGGTGCTGTTCGCGGGCGGCGACGAGTCGCTGACGCTCGCCCACCGCGCTGGCTCCCGGCGCGTGTTCGCGTCCGGTGCGCTCGACGCGGCCGAGTGGCTGGCGGGTCGTGACGCTGGCTGGTACGAGTTCGAGGAGGTGCTGGCATGACGAACGCGCTCGAATCGGACGTCGAGGACCTCTGGGAGCGCCGCGAGTCGGGCCTCGCCGCGAGCGACGTGACCCACGACGACCGGGCGACGCTCGACGACTTCCTCGACGCCCTCGAATCGGGCGAGGTCCGCGCAGCCGAGAAGGAGAGCGACGGCGGCGAGTGGACCGCCAACGAGTGGGTCAAGCGCGGCATCCTGCTGAACTTCTCCCTGCGGGAGTCACGCCAGCGCTCGTACGGCGACGTCGACTACAACGACGTGCTCCCGCTCCGGGATACGGGGGACCTCGCCCGTCGCGGGACGCGGAACACGCCCGACGGCACCGTGATTCGGCGCGGGGCGTACCTCGGTAGCGACGCCATCATGATGAGTCCGAGCTTCGTCAACGTCGGCGCGTACGTCGGCGACGGGACGCTCGTCGACTCCTGTGACACGGTCGGCTCCTGCGCGCAGGTCGGCGACGACGTGAAACTCGGCGCGAACACGCTCCTGGGAGGTGTTCTCGAACCCGTCGAGAGCGCCCCTGTGATCATCGAGGACGACGTCTCGCTCGGTGCCGGCTGCCGGGTCACCTCGGGATTCGTCGTCGGCGAGGGCAGCGTCGTCGGCGAGAACACGCTGCTCACGCCGCGCATCCCCGTCTACGACCTCGTCGAGGAGGAGGTGGTGTACGGCCACTTACCGTCGAATCGCCGGGCGTTCACGCGGTACGTCGAGTCGAGCGTCGCCGACCACGATCTGTTCGGCGACGGCGGCGCGTACAAGCCCGCGGTAGTCGCCACCGACGTCGAGGACGAGACGCTGGAGGCGACCCAGCGCGAGGGCGCGCTCCGCGAATGAGCGGGTCGGACCGGACAGCAGGCGAGCGGACGACGAATCCGCCAGTACGACGGCCCGCCGACTGGGACGCCGAGCGCCTCCGCTCGCTCGCCGCGGAGTACGGCACGCCGCTGTACGTCCTCGACCCCGACCGGGTCCGGCAGAACTGCGAGCGCCTGCTGGGTGCGTTCCCCGACGCGACGGTCGACT
Organism: Halomarina salina; assembly: GCF_023074835.1. Taxonomy (NCBI): domain Archaea; kingdom Methanobacteriati; phylum Methanobacteriota; class Halobacteria; order Halobacteriales; family Natronomonadaceae; genus Halomarina; species Halomarina salina. Next base: position 521,743 of record NZ_JALLGW010000002.1, on the reverse strand, counting down.
ACGCGGTGAAGGCCAACACCACCCGAACAGTCCTCGAAACCGTCGAACAGGCGGGACTCGGCGCGGAGTGCGCCTCCGCGGGCGAAGTCCGTCGAGCCCTCGACGCAGGATTTCCGGCGGAACGCGTGCGCTACACCGCGGTCAACCCGCCCGCCGCCGACCTCGACGCCGTCGTGGACTGGTGGCGCGAGGGCGGCGACGGCCTCACCGTCACCGTCGGCGCGCGGGACGCGCTGGACGCCCTGGCCGAACGCGGCTACGACGGCCGCCTCTGCGTCCGCGTCAACCCCGGCGTCGGCGCGGGCCACCACGAGAAAGTGACGACGGGCGACGCCCCGCAGTTCGGCGTCCCGTTCGACCGGGCGGACGAGGTCTGCACCGCGGCAGATGACGTGGGTGAGTTCGTCGGCCTGCACGCCCACGTCGGGAGCGGCGTCTCCGGCGAGGACCTCTCGGCCCACGAGGTGCTGGTCGCCCGGATGGCGATGCTCGCCGACGAACTCGACCCGGCGCCGGAGTTCGTCTCGGTCGGCGGCGGGCTCGGCGTCCCGTACAGTCGGGACGAACCGCCGCTCGACCTGGAGTCGGTCGCCGACGCGACCCGCGACGCGTTCGACTGTGACGCCCGCCTCGCCGTCGAACCGGGACGGTACGTCGTCGCGGACGCGGGCATCCTCCTGACCGAGGCGACGACCGTGAAGGAGACCGAGGAGACGGTCGTCGTCGGCGTCGACGCCGGGATGACGACGCTCCTCCGGCCCGCGCTGTACGACGCCTACCACGAGATTCGGAGCCTCTCGGGCACCGTCGACGGCGACGACCGCCACGCGCGGGACCCGACGCTCTGTCTCGTCGCCGGGCCGGTCTGCGAGACGGCCGACGTGCTGGGCGAGGAGCGCGTGCTCCCCGCTCCGGAGCGCGGCGACCTGCTCACGGTCGGCACGACCGGCGCGTACGGCTACGAGATGGCCTCGACGTACAACTCCCGACCGCGACCCGCCGTCGTCACGCTCGACGGCGAGACGGTCGCCCGCCGCGAGACGCTGGCGGACCTCACGCGCCTCGAAGCCGACGGTGACGACGACGGCACTCGTGGCGCCGACACCCGAACCGCCGACACTCGGGGTGACGACGCGTGAGCGACGTCGAGATAGCCGTCGAGAAGTACCACGGCGCGGGCAACGACTTTCTGGTAGTCAGCGAGGCCGCCGCCTCGGGAGACCGAGCGGCGACCGAAGGGAGCCGCGAGGACACCGCCGACGCGCCGGTCGGGGACCGGTTCGCGTTCACGGCCGACCGCTGCGACCGCGAGACGGGGCTGTCTCACCCGGACTCGGACCGGACCGGCGCGGACGGCGTCCTCTTCCTCGCGGTGGACGGCGAGGCGACGCCGCCCCGCGTCGAGATGACCCACGTCCAGCCCGACGGCTCCGTCGCCGAGATGTGCGGCAACGGCGTGCGCTGTGCGGCGCTGTGGGGTGCCCGCGAACTCGGCCTCGGCGTCGACGAACCGGCCGACGTGGTCGTCGTCACGCCCGCGGGCGACCGCCCCTCGACCGTGGACGACGCCGGTGACCACGCGACCGTCACCGTCGGGATGGGTCGCCCGTCGTTCGCCCCCTGGGACGTACCGCTCGCGCCCGACCACACGACGCCGCTCGTCGAGGAGACCGTCGAGGGACTCACCGTGACCGCGGTGAACACCGGCGTCCCCCACGCCGTCGCGTTCGTGGACGACGTGAGCGCGGTCGACCTCGAAGCGGTCGCGCCGCCCGTCCGACACGCGGACGCCTTCCCCGAGGGGACGAACGTCGTCCTCGCGGCCCCGGACGACGCGGGCGGGTTCGACCAGCGGACGTACGAACGCGGCGTCGAGGGGGAGACGAACGCTTGCGGGACCGGAGCGGTCGCCGTCGGTGCGGTCGCCCGGCGACGCGGCCTCGTCGGCGACGAGTGGGTGACGGTGCGTCCGCCCGGCGGTCCGCTGGAGGTACGCGTTACCGACGACGCGTCGTTCCTGCGCGGCCCGGCCGAGCGCGAGTTCCAGACGACGCTCGCGCTCCAGCGATGAGTGCCCACGAGACCGGATTCGACCTGCTCGACTTCCACGAGGCGGCGGTGCGGACGCCCTCCCACGAGTCGCCCGACGCGATGCGCGACCTCGTCGTCGAGACGCTGACCGGGGCCGGCCACCCGCCCGACGTGGACGACGCGGGCAACGTCCTCGCCTCGCGCGGCGCGGGCGACCCGCACGTCGTCCTCAACACGCACCTCGACACCGTTCCGCCGCACGTCCCGTTCGAGCGCGTCGCTGGACCGCCCGACGAGGACGGGGACGCTCCCGCCGACCCAGATGGCGACGTGGTGCTCGGTCGGGGCGCGTGCGATGCGAAGGGGCCGCTGGCGGCGATGCTCGACGCGTTTCTGCGGGCGAATCCGCCCGGTCGCCTGACGCTCGCGCTGACGCCCGACGAGGAGACGACGAGCGCCGGGGCACACGCGCTCTCGCTCGACGCCGACTGCTACGTCGTCGGCGAACCGACCGACCTCGCGGTCTGTACCGCGGCGAAGGGTCGGTTCGAGGGACACGTCACCGTCGCGGGCGACGCGGCCCACGCCGCTCACCCCGAGGACGGCGTCAACGCCACCGCCGCGCTGGAGTCGGTGCTCGCGGCGCTCCGGTTGTTCGACGACGCGCACGGGCCCGACACCCACGAGCAACTCGGCCCGTCGACGCTGACGCCGACCGTCGTCGCGGCGGGCGAGGCGGCCAACCAGCTACCGGAGCACGCTCGGGTGACCGTCGACCGGCGGAGCGTCCCGCCCGAGACGGCCGCCGGGTACGAGCGGGCGCTGAACGCCCACCTCGGGGCGGCCGTCGCGGACGGTCCGGTCCCGGACGCGAGCGTCGAGTTCGCGCTCACCGACAGAGAGACGCCGTTCCTGGAGGCGTTCGCCACGCCGACCGACCACCCGCTGGTGCGAACGTTCGAGGACGCCGGTGCCGGACCGCCTCGGCAGTTCACAGCGGCGACGGAGGCGTCGTACTTCGCGCCCGCTCCCGTGGTCGTGTTCGGTCCCGGCGTGCTCGTCGACGACGTGGGACCCGTCGCGCACGGTCGCCGGGAGTACGTCCGTCGGGGAGACGTCGAACGGGCGAGCGAAGTGCTCGGGGCGGCGCTCGACTCGCTGTCGTCGCTGTAGTCGGTCCTCTGCAAGGGTTCGCTCTGGCCGAAAAATGGACTCTCAGTGGAAGTACGCCGACTTCGACAGCAGGTAGCCGACGACGACCACCGCGATCAGCAGGCCGACGACGTCGAACGTGACGAGCGCCGCCAGCGCCCGGAGGCCGAAGACGAGCAGTGCGACGGTGTACGCCGTCCGACTCCGCGTCAGGAGGCCGAGTCCGACGAGCACCCCCGCCACGCCGAGCACGATGCTGACGACCCCGAACGGGATACCGACGATGCTTCCTATCTGACCGAGACCGCCGAGGATTCCCTCTACCCCGCCGAGGATGGCGAGGCCACCGACGAGGTAGATGCCGAGCGGCGTCGAGCGGTTCCGGCGGCCGTAGTCGCTCGCCATCGGCTACCCGAAGAACACGTCGACGATGTCGCTCCCCGAGGAGCCCACGTCGCGGTACAGTTCGGAGTAGCCACAGCCGGTACAGGTGACCACGTTGAACCGGTTCGTCTGGATGTCGAACATCTTGCTGAGGCCGCTGCCGGTCGTCGATATCTCGCCGATGTCGACCTCGGTGTGACCGCACTTCGGACAGCCGTCGCCGTCGCCCGGTCGGTTGCTGGAGGACATTGCGTTCGACAATTCACGCACGACTACAAAAGTGTTCAGTAGGTTTACGTGTCAAGGTACCCCCGAGCCTCGTCGTCGCTCACCTGCGCGAACGAGCGGTAGAACGCCCCGACCGCGCCGAACCGACCCGGCGTCTCGACGGCGACCACCTCGTCGGCGACGGACCGGAGTCGGTCGACCGTCTCGGGCGGTGCGACGGGGACGGCGACGACGACCCGGTCCGCTCCCGCCGCGCGGACCGTCCGGACGCACGCGATGGCCGTCGCGCCCGTGGCGAGACCGTCGTCGACGACGAGCACCGTCTTCCCGTCGAGGTCCAGCGGCGGCCGCCCCGCCCGGTAGCGGTCGAGTTTCTCCCGGACGACCGACGTCTGGCGCTCCCGCTCGCGTTCGAGGTAGCCGTCGGTGACGCCGATGTGGTCGAGCAGGTCCTCGTTCAGCCACAGCGCCCCCTCCGCGCCCACCGCGCCGACGGCGAGTTCCGGGTTGCCCGGCGCGCCGAGTTTCCGCGCGACGACCACGTCCAGCGGGAGGGAGAGCGCGTCCGAGACGGCCCGACCGACCGGAAGCCCACCGCGCGGGATGGCGAGGACGACGTCGGCGTCGACGCCACGGTCGAGGAGCAGTCGGCCGAGTCGCTCGCCACCGTCCGTGCGGTCTGTGAACATGACACCTGAAGATGCGCGGTCGAGCGGGAAAAACGCCTCGTCGGGGTGTGTCGCAGACGTTCTCGTTCGCGGTTCAGTCCGTTTGGTCCAGTTCGCCCACGAGGTCCGACGCGAACCCGGTGTAGGTGGCGGGGGTGAGCGCGAGCAGCTCTTCGCGCACGTCGTCGCTCACGTCGAGGTCCTCGTACATGTCGTGGAAGTTGTCGAGGGTGACCTCGCGGCCGCGCGTCGCCTCTTTGACGCGCTCGTAGGCGTCGGCGTGACCCTCTCGGCGGAGGATGGTCTGGACGGCCTCCCCGACGACAGCGGGGTTCGCCTCCAGGTCCTCGCGCATCACCGTCTCGTTCGGGACGACCTTCGCCAGTCCGTTCTCGGTCTTCTGGTACGCGAGGAGGCAGTGGGCGAGCGTGCCGCCGATGGTGCGCTTGACCGTCGAGTCCGAGAGGTCGCGCTGGAGGCGCGAGGTGGTGACGTAGTCCGCGAGGAACGCGAGGTCCGAGTTGGCCTTCGAGAGGTTGCCCTCGCTGTTCTCGAAGTCGATGGGGTTGACCTTGTGGGGCATCGTCGAACTGCCCGTCTCGCCCGCGGCGGCCTCCTGCCCGAGGTAGCGCTGGCTGACGTAGAGCCAGACGTCCCGGTCGAGGTCCAGCAGCACGTCGTTCGCCCGGCGGAACGCGTCGAACAGCGCCGCGAGGTCGTCACACGGGTTGACCTGCGTCGTCAGCGAGACGTGCTCGAAGCCGAGCGACTCGACGAACGACGCCGAGAACGACCGCCAGTCCACGTCCGGGTAGGCGGCGCGGTGGGCGGCGTAGGTCCCCGACGCGCCCGCCAGCTTCCCGGCGAGGTCGATGCGCTCGATGGTACCGAGCGCCTGCCCGAGCCGGGCCGCGTAGACGGCCATCTCCTTGCCGAACGTCGTCGGCGTCGCCGGCTGGCCGTGGGTCCGGGCGAGCATCGGGACGTCCCGGTGCTCGCGGGCCAGGTCGGCGAGTTCGTCCCGGACGGTCCGTAACTGGGGGACCAGCACCTCGCTCACGGCATCGCGGACGAGTAGTCGGTGGGCGAGGTTGTTGACGTCCTCGCTGGTGAGGCCGAAGTGTATCCAGGGGGCGTACTCGGGGAACGAGTCCCGGACGAAGTACTCGATGGCCTTCACGTCGTGGTTGGTCGCCGGGAACTCCTCCGTACCCTCCGTCTCGATTCGCTTGACGAAGCTGGCGTCCTCCTCGTCGAACTCACGGTACAGGTCGCGCAGCGCCTCGCGCTCGCCGTCGGGAATCGACAGCGGCGTGGCGTCGAGGTCCGCGAGCGCGAGGAGGTACTCCACCTCGACGTGGACGCGGGCGCGCATCAGGCCCGCCTCGCTGGCGTAGGGGACCAGCGGCTCCGTGTACGACGCGTACCGGCCGTCGAGGGGTGAGACTGCGTCGAGTGGGGTTCGCATGGCCGGAGGTGGGGACGGTGCCTGAAAAAGCGTATCGAAGGGTGGTCGCTCGCACCACCGATTCGATGCACGTTCGTGCATCAAACGAGGCTGTCGAACGCGCCGACAGCCACGTCCGTGTGGAAGAACCGACACCGCTTTCCCGTTCGCCCGGCGCGTCTCGCACATGCACATCGCCGGGATGGCGGGCAACCGAGGGCGCAACCTCCTGAACATCGCCGACCGTGCGCCGGGCGGCGCGGAGCTAGCAGTAATCGTCGCCACCGACGAAGACGCGCCGGTGCTGGACGCGGCCGCAGAACGCGGGATTCCCACCGAGACGGTCCCGCTCCGCGAGGGCGAGGACCGCCGCGACCACGAGCGCCGCGTCCTCGACGCCCTCGACGGCTACGAGTTCGACCTCGTCTGCCTCGACGGCTACATGCGCGTCCTGAGCGAGACGTTCCTCGACGCCGCGCCGACGACGCTGAACGTCCACCCCTCCCTCCTGCCGTCGTTCCCCGGGACGGACGCGTGGGGCGACGCACTCGACGCAGGCGCTCGGGTGACCGGCTGTACCGTCCACGTCGTCACGGACGCCGTCGACGAGGACGGCGAGGTCGTCGAGGGCGAGGTGGACGGCGGCCCCATCGTCACGCAGGAACCGGTGCCCGTCTACGAGGGCGACGACGCCGACGACCTGAAGCACAGGGTGCTCTCCGAGGGCGAGTTCCGGGCGTACCCCCGCGCCGTCCGCTGGTTCGCCGAGGACAGCGTTACCGTCGCGGAGGATGGCAGCGTGACCGTCGAGGGCGACGAGGGCGGTACCTTCCCGGTCCGCGACCTCGCCTCGGCAGACCGCGCCGAGACGCTTCGCTACGGCGAGAACCCGCATCAGGACGCCGCGCTGTACGCGACGCCGACCGACGAGGCGAGCGTCGTCCACGCCGACCAGTTGAACGAGGGTGCGAAGGGGATGGGCTACAACAACTACAACGACGCCGACGCGGCGCTGGACATCGTCAAGGAGTTCGACGCGCCCGCCGCCGCCGTCATCAAGCACACCAACCCCGCCGGGTGTGCCACGGCCGAGAAGCTCGCCGACGCCTACGCCGACGCGCTCTCGACGGACCCGATGAGCGCCTTCGGCGGCATCGTCGCGCTCAACCGCGAGTGCGACGCGGCCACCGCCGAGCGAGTCGTCGACTCGTTCAAGGAGGTGTGCGTCGCCCCCGGCTACTCCGAGGATGCACTGGGCATCCTCCGCGAGAAGGAGAACCTCCGGGTCCTCGACTGTGGTTCCCTCGACACGCCCGACGAGGAGCGCGAGGAGTTCACCGTCAAGCCCGTCACCGGCGGGCGACTCGTCCAGGAGCGCGACGACCAGCGCCTCACCCGTGAGGACCTGACGTTCGTCACCGAGCGCGAACCGAGCGAAGAGCAGGTCGAGACGATGCTGTTCGCGTGGCAGGTCGCCAAGCACGTCAAGTCCAACGCCATCGTGTTCGCCGACGGCACGGAGACGGTCGGCGTCGGGATGGGGCAGGTCTCCCGCGTCGACGCGGTCCGCCTCGCCGCGATGAAGGCCGATGAACACGCCGAGGGCAAGGACGCGCAGGGCGCGGTGATGGCCTCGGACGCGTTCTTCCCGTTCCCTGACGGGGTCGAGGAGGCCGCCGAGGCGGGTATCGAGGCCGTCGTCCAGCCGGGCGGGAGCGTCAACGACGACGACGTCATCGAGACGTGCGACGAACTCGGCGTCGCGATGGCGTTCACCGGTAACAGGTGTTTTAAGCACGACTGACGCCGGAACAACAGGAGAACGGTCGGTTCGCTACTCAGCCCTCGTAGCCGCCGTGCAACCCGTCGTCGGGGAAGCACTCGCCGAGTCCGTGAATCATGTTGATGGTGTCCTTCTTCGTCTGCGGGTCGAGGTCCTCCAGGGTGTCTATCTCTTCGAGCGCCCGGCGAAGCAGCGGGAGGCTGAGGCGCTGGTCGAGGTGCGCGACCGGGAGATAGAGGTCGTCGAAGTCCTCTGGCGGGATGTCCGACGTCGACAGCAGGAAGTAGTCGTCGATGTCCGCCATATCGTCCGTCGCGAACTCCTTCTCCTGGTACGGCATGTCCGGCGAGTCGTTCGTCGTTCCGCGGATCGACGGCACGTGGAGCGTGTACTCTGTCATCCGCTCTGGCCGACTCGCGGTCCCGGTGTGTGGCTGTTGCTTGCCAGTCTCGCCGAACCGTCGCTCAGCGGCGCGGACACGCCGCAGCGGGTTTGGTCCCGGCCGCCGACGGTCGACGTGCATGCTCCCCGCGCTGGCCGTCGGCCTCGTCGTCCTCCCCTACGCGACGCTGTGGGTCAGCCGGAGCGGGCGCGTTCGGGCGGGAGCGCTGACCGTCGCTCGCCAGGGGTGGCACACGCTCCTCGCGCTGGCCGGCGTGAGCGTCGGGTTGCTGGCGCTCGGTACCGCTGGCGGTGTGGGACCCGCGATACCGCTCGTTGTGGCGTGGGCCGCCGCACTGCTCGGCGTCGTCGCGTACGCCCACGTCGACCTGTTCGTCGCCGCGGCGGCGATGCGAACCTACCCCGACGACCGGGCGTTGCACTACGACCTCGCGGCTCCCCGGACGTGGGCGGCGACGAGCGCCCGCATCGTCTCGGCGTGGGGCGTCGTGATGCGCCGTCACGGGTGGCTGTTGCCCGCGTTCCTGCTGGCCTGCGTGCTGTTCGCGCTCGGTCCCTCGGTCCTCGGCGGCGTCGGGGTGGCCTGGTGGCTGGCGCTCGCCGCCGACGCGCTGGTGCTGGGGGTGTGCTGTCTCCCGTTCCCGCGGCTGGTCGCGCTCCCGGCCGAGTTCACGGACGGGACACAGTCAGGGAAATCCCGTACTTCGATAGGCTAAAACCGCCACCGTGCACACTCGGAGGCATGGAGTACCACGAGGCCGCGAACTTCCTCTTCGACCTGCGCCGGTACCCGTCGCGTGAGGGCCTCGACGCGACGCGCGCGCTCTGCGACTCTCTCGGGAACCCACAGGACGACCTCGTCTGCGTCCAGATAGCCGGGTCGAACGGGAAGGGCTCGACCGCGCGGATGGTCGAGCGCACGCTGCGCGAGGCGGGGCTCGACGTGGGGCTGTTCACCTCTCCACATCTCTCCGACCTCCGCGAACGCGTCCGCGTGAACGGCCGGAAGGTGACGAAGCGGGCGGTGTGCGAGTACACCGACGCCGTCCGGGAGCACGTGCTGGACGCCGCCGCAGAGGGCGACTGCCCGACGTTCTTCGAGTCGACGACCGTCCTCGCGCTGTGGGCGTTCGCGCGGGCCGAGGTGGACGTGGCGGTCCTCGAAGTCGGCATCGGCGGGCGCTACGACGCCACGAGCGTGGTGGACCCGCTCGCGAGCGCCGTCACGAGCGTCACGCTCGAACACACCGAACTGCTGGGCGACACCGTCGCCGAGATCGCCCGCGACAAGGCGCAGGTCGCTGGTACGTCGCCGCTGGTCACGTCGACGACGGGCGACGCGCTGGCCGCAGTCCGCGACGAGGTCGAGGCGGTCGTCACCGTGGGCGGCGCGAGCGCCGACGTCCGCGCCCGCTACGAGGGCCGGGACGGGCTCTCGGGACGCGTCGCGCTCGACGGGCCGGACTGGTCGGTCGAGACGCGCCTCTCGCAGCTCGGCACGCACCAGGCCGCGAACGCGGGCGTCGCCGCAACGCTCTCGAGGCAGGTCGCCGAGGCGCTCGACGTCCCGCTGGACGAGGCGACGGTCGAGCGCGGCCTCGCGGGCGCGCACTGGCCCGGCCGGTTCGAAGTGATGAACCGCGACCCGTTGACGGTCCTCGACGGAGCGCACAATCCAGGTAGCTGCGAGTCGGTCGCCGCGACGCTCGCGGAGTTCGACTACGACGACCTCCACCTCGTGGTCGGCGCGATGAGCGACAAGGACCACGCCGGGATGGCCGCGGCGCTCCCCCGCGCCGACCACGTCTACACCTGCCGCGCGGACAACGAGCGCGCGGAGTCGCCCGCGGTCCTGGCCCGTGCGTTCGAGGCCAGCGGTCGGTCGGGCGAGGTACACGTCGGCGGGAACGTCCCCGACGCGCTGGCCGCCGCCCGGAGTGCGGCCGGTTCAGGCGACGCCGTGCTCCTCACCGGGTCGCTGTACGTCGTCGCGGAAGCGCGCGAGGAATGGGTGCGCCCGGAGATACCGAAGCGCGTCACCGGCCTCGACGAGGCCCGCGCGGCGCTCGAATCGGCCGACGTCACCGAGGGCGGCGTCCGGCGGATGCGAGGCGAGGGCGTCCACCGCGTCGTCAAGACGCGCGTCCGGCCGCGGCAGGCCCGCTACCTCAAGCAGGAGATGCTGTCGCTGGACGGCGAGTGTGCGGTCTCCGGGCTGTCGGCACAGGAGTACGACCCCGTCGACGTGGTCCTGATGGGGACGCTCGCGCAGTTCCGACGACTGCTGGAACGACTGGCCGACCAGCCCTACGGGCTCCAGCAGGTCGGCGAGCGACTCCGCGAGACGCTCGGTATCCGGACGGACGACCCGGAGTACCCGTGGGAGGCGGGGACGGCGGTGATGGGCATCATCAACGTCACGCCGGACTCGTTCCACGACGGCGGCGAGTACGACGCGCTCGACGAGGCACGGGAGCGCGCGGAGGCGATGGTCGAGGCGGGGGTCGACATCCTCGACGTCGGTGGGGAGTCGACCCGACCCGGCGCGGAGCCCGTGCCGGTCGAAGAGGAGATTCGGCGGGTCGTCCCGCTCGTCGAGGCGGTGGCCGACCTCGACGCGCTCGTCTCCGTCGACACGCGGAAGGCCGAGGTCGCCCGCGCTGCCCTCGACGCCGGTGCGGACATCATCAACGACGTGACGGGCCTCGACGACCCGGAGATGCGCGAGGTGGTCGCGGAGTACCGGCCACCGACCGTCGTGATGCACTCCATCGACGCGCCGGTCGACCCCGACACCGACGTCGAGTACGACGACGTCGTCGAGGACGTCGTCGAGCAGGTGCGAGAGCGCGTCCTGCTCGCGGAGAAGGCGGGCCTCGACCGGTCGCGCATCATCGTCGACCCCGGTCTCGGCTTCGGGAAGTCCCGCCACGAGAACTTCGAACTGCTGGACCGACTCGACGAGTTCCACGCGCTGGGCTGTCCGGTGCTCGTCGGCCACTCCCACAAGTCGATGTTCTCGCTCGTCGGCGAGGAGGGGGGCGACGCACCGGCCGGGACCGTCGCGGCCTCGGCGCTCGCCGCCGACCGTGGCGCGGACGTGATTCGCGTCCACGACGTACCCGAGAACGTCGTCGCGGTCCGGACCGCCCACGCGCTGGACGGGGCGATGGACGACGCCGGGAACGATGAGGGGCCGTGACGGACGTGGCTCACGGAAGCGTGCCCGTTCAGACGTGTCGACCGACCGACGGATGGCGGAGTCGTACAGTTTAAGTTTAGGCCATCCTAAACCCGTCTGTGACCCGCCCCCAGTCCGACCGTGACGACTCGGCCGACGCGAGTTCGACCGCGGGGGCGTCCGCCCCGGACAACGACGTTCGGACGACCGCGTGTTCGACCGCGCCGGGGCGGACGCTCCTCGTCGAGGAGGGAAACCGCGACGGCTGGATCTCGTCCGCACTCGTCGTTGACATCTCAGACTATCGGTAGTGAGCGAACCGTTATGCGGGCTGCTCGCCTGCTAGCGGTATGGCTGCCGTCTCCAACACATCCGTCGAGTCGGCCGTCTCGCTCCGCAACGTTCGGAAGCGGTACGACCTGAACGAACCCATCCTCGCGCTCGACGACGTCTCGCTCGACCTCCTCCGTGGCTCCTACACCGCCGTGATGGGACCGAGCGGGTCCGGGAAGAGCACCCTCATGAACGTCGTCGGACTGCTCGACACCCCGACCGAGGGCGACGTCGTCGTCGCCGGGACCGACGTGAGTACGCTCTCGGAGGACGAACGCACCGACCTGCGTGGCGAGGCGGTCGGGTTCGTCTTCCAGACGTTCAACCTCATGCCCCGGATGAGCGCGCTCGACAACGTCGCCCTCCCCATGGTGTTCGCGGGCGTCTCCCGCGACGACCGGGAGGCGCGCGCCCGCCACCTCCTCCGGCGCGTCGGCCTCGGCGACCGACTGGACCACCGACCCAGCGAACTCTCGGGCGGGCAGCGCCAGCGGGTCGCCATCGCCCGCGCACTGGCGAACGACCCCGAACTCCTCCTCGCGGACGAACCGACCGGGAACCTCGACTCCGCGACCAGCGCCGACGTGATGGCGCTGTTCGACGACCTCCACGCGGAGGGCAACACCGTCCTCCTGGTCACCCACGAACGCGCGGTGGCCGAACACGCCGACCGCATCGTGCACGTGCTCGACGGCCGGGTCGAGTACGTCGAGACGCTGGTGCGGTCCTGATGCAACTCGGCGAGTCGTTCTCGATGAGCATGAGTGCCATCAGAGCGCACAAACTCCGGTCGGGACTGACGGTGCTCGGCGTCGTCATCGGCGTCGCCGCGGTCATCACCTTCGTCACGCTCGGCGGTAGCCTCCAGGTCGGATTGCTCGGCGACATCGGCGGCGAGGGAGCGGCGAACGTCAACGTCTGGTCCGGCCCGGCCGACGCCGAAGGGCCGCCAGGCGCGGGCGCACAACCGGTGTTCACGAGCCACGACGTGCGCGAACTGGGCAGCCTCGACGGGGTCCGCGAGGTCGTTCCGCGCGGGTCGGTGCCGCTGGCGGCGGTGCGCGACGGCGACGACACCGTCGCCCTCCAGCAGGCGACCGCCTACGGCCGCGAGTACTTCACGGCCGAGGACTTCCGGGAGGGCCGGACCTTCAGACAGGGGACGAACGAGGTCGTCCTCAACCCGGCCGCCGCCAGCCTGTTCGAGGAGGACCTCTCGGCGGGCGACGCGGTGACGCTGACGCTGGCCGACGGCACCGAGGTCGACGTGCGGGTGGCCGGGGTGCTCGACACGTCCACCGCGCAGGACCCGTTCGAGGGGTTCAGCCAGGGGCCGCGCGTCTACGTCCCGACCGACCCGTTCTACCAGCGCGTCATCACCAGTCCCGCCACCGGCGACCCCGAACGCGTCTACCCGGCGGTGTTCGTCATCGCCGACGGACCCGAGGACGTCGAGGAGGTCCAAGCCAGAACGCTCGCGTACCTGACCGACGAGTCGGACGCCGCCACGCTCGTCCCGCCGAACGTCGAGTTCGTCGCCCAGACCAACGAGCAGTTGCTCGACCAGGTCCGAGAGATCCTCGACACGCTCACAGCGTTCGTCACGGGCGTCGCGGTCATCTCGCTCGTCGTCGGGGCCATCGGCATCGCCAACATCATGCTCGTCAGCGTCACCGAGCGCACCCGCGAAATCGGCATCATGAAGGCCGTCGGCGCGCGCGACCGGGACGTCCTCGGCCTGTTCCTCACCGAGGCCGTCGTCCTCGGTCTGGTGGGCGCGCTCGTCGGCACCGTCGTCGGTCTCCTCGCCGGGTACGCGGGGACGGTGTACGTCGACCTGCCGTTCGTCGTCCCGTGGGAGTGGGGCGTCGTCGCCGTCGCGGTCGGTCTCCTCGTCGGCGTCGGGGCGGGCCTCTACCCCGCCTGGAACGCGGCCCGGACCGACCCCATCGACGCACTTCGCTACGAGTGACGGGGTCCGTCCGCGGTTCGACACGCCGTCGGGTGCCGTCGACCGTCCTCGTGACTGTCTACCGATAGTTCCCGCGAGGCACGCTGTCACTCGCTGGATTGGCCAGCAGTTAAAAGGGAGGTCGTCGTGCATACGTTTACGACTCAATCCGCCACGATGATACTCGTCGAATTCACCCTCGACCATCCGATTCTCCGGGAGGCGCTCCGCTCTGCCCCCGAGACGCGTCTCGTCTGGGAACAGTCACACCGACTCGACGACGGTGGACAACACGTCGTCGTCTGGGCGGAGGGTGCGGACGTCGACGCGTTCGAGGACGCCCTCGACGGCGACCCGTCGGTCACGGAGTTCGACTGTGCGGCGGAGACCGGTCAGCGCCGACTCTACCAGATCGTCCTCTCCGCGGAGAGCACCTCCATGAGCGTCTACCCGGCGCTGGTCGAGGAGGCGAGCATCATCGAGCATCTGTCGGCGAGCAGCGAGGGGTGGCAGTTCCGGGTCGCGTTCCCCGGCCGGGACTCCCTCGACGAGTTCCGCGACTTCTGCGAGGAACACGACCTGCGGTACGAGGTCAGCCGCATCTACGAGCAACCGGGCGGCCCCGACGACGACCACCGGACGTTCGGCCTGACGGAGAAACAGCGCCACCTGCTGGAGATGGCGACCCGCCAGGGTTACTTCGACGTCCCGCGACGCATCGGTCTGGAGGAACTCGCCGCCGAGGCCGACATCTCCCACCAGGCCGCCTCGGAGCTCCTCAGGCGGGCGCAGGCGACGCTGAACCGTCGTGCGCTCGGGTTCGAGGACTCCGACGAGGACGCTTCGGCCTGACGACGGACGAACGACGGGGACTCGATGGCAGGGACCGACGCCAACTCCTCTCGCGCGTGTAGCTCCACGGTCGACGCAGGAGCGCTACTCCTCGCCCGACTCCCGGTAGAACTCGACGTACTCCTCGACGATTCGCTCCCAGTCGTAGCGTCGCAGTTTCGGGTCGACGGTCCGGCGCTCCATCTCGCCCGCCTCCCTGATGGCGTCCTCTATCTCCTCGGGCGTCGTGACGCGGAACCCCCGGTCGTGGTCGACCAGCAGTTCGTGGGCGCTGGAGGCGGCCTGGTACTCCACGACGCCGACGCAGCCACAGGCGAGTGCCCACAGCAACTCCCGCGCGAACCACTCCCGGGCGCGCGTCTGGACGAAGACGTGTGCACCGCGGTAGTGCGCGAGTCGCTCGTCGCGGTCCATCCCGTCGGCGACGGTCACCCGGTCGGCGATGCGGAGGTCCGAGAGCTGTCGGTCGACGGCCGCCCGCGGCGACGGCTCGGCGTCGTCGTCCGTGGCCGATTGGCCGTCCGCTTCGGCCGTACTCTCCGTCCCGCCGTCGCTCCTCGCCTCGTTCGTGTCCGGAACGGCGTCGTCGTCCGGCGACCGCCCCTGAGTGGGGGTCGGCGTACTCCTGTTCTGGGTGCCCTCTGTCGCGGTGTCGACGAGGAGCGCCGACCAGTCGCGCCGTCTGAGTTCCGCCAGCGAGAGCAGGAGGGCGTCGAGGTTCGCGTACTCGTCGAGCGGCGTCGCGGCCACCACGTCGTACGAGCCGACCGGGTCGACGCGCTCGACGCGCTCGAAGTCGATGGCCTGCGGAATCGTCCGCACTCGGCGCTCCGGCGTTCCGGCCTTCCGGGCGCGAGTGCCGACCAGGCTCGACGGGACGGCCACGCCGTCGGGTGCTCTGGCCGCGCGCCCTTCGAGACGGCCGGACGGCACCTCGTGGCCCTCCCAGCCGACGACGAGCGGCGCTCCGGCGAGTCGTGCGCCCTGCTTGGCGGCGACCACCGCGCTCGCCGGCGTCGGCGCGGCGTGGACCACGTCGGGCCGCGCCGCGGCGACGAGGACCGGGAGGCGCGCCGTGAACGCCGCCTTCGCCGGCGCGACGGTCACCGCTCGATAGGTGACGCCGTCGCGCCGGAGCGTCGAGGCATAGCCGTCCCAGAACTGCGTGCAGAACACCGTCACCTCGTGGCCGGCCGCCGACTGACGTTCGGCGAGGCGACGCGTCAACTCCATCTCGCGGGCGGGGGCCAGCGAGCGCCAGTCGCGCGTGTGGGTCACGACGATGGCGATATTCATACCCGCGCTGGGTCGCCTCGCGACATGAATCCCCGGGTGTCCGTTGCTGCGAGGCACGGACACGCCGTCAGAATCACGCGTCGACTCGTCGCGCCACACCGACTCACACCTTCGCCGACTATATCACGTCGTCCGGCTATCGTTGGAGTATGACCGAGCGTCGGACCGGGTTCGCCGCGATGCGAGCCACCGCCACGCTCACCCAATCGCCGCCGGGTGGCTCCTGAGCCACCTCTCTCCTTCTCACGCCCCCGACGAAACGCACCGCGTTTAAGCGACCCGCAAATCACCAGTACGTATGAGCGACGAGACACAGGAACTCGGCATCACCGAGTCGAAGGAGCACAGCACCGGCGAGTGGTACGCCGAAGTGGTACAGAAAGCAGGCCTCGCGGACTACGCCCCGATGGGCGGGTTCATCGTGACCCGACCCCGCGGCTACGCCCTCTGGGAGGGCCTCCAGAACCACCTCGACGGCTGGTTCAAGGAGACGGGCGTCCAGAACGCCTACTTCCCCATGCTCATCCCCGAGAGCTACCTCGAAGCCGAGAAGGACATCGTCGAGGGGTTCGACCCCGAGGTGGCGTGGGTGACCCACGGCGGCCACGAGGAACTCGAAGAGCGACTGGCGGTCCGTCCCACCAGCGAGTCCATCATCACGCCGTTCATGAGCCAGTGGGTCCGGAGCCACCGCGACCTGCCCATGCGCCTGAACCAGTGGTGTTCGGTGATTCGGTGGGAGGCGACGGACACGAAGCCGTTCTTCCGCACGAAGGAGTTCCTCTGGCAGGAGGGCCACACCGCCCACCGCGACGAGGAGGGTGCCTGGGACGAGACGATGACCCGCCTCGACCAGTACGAACGCCTCTACGAGGAGGTGCTGGCGCTCTCCGTCCTGCGCGGGCGGAAGCCCGCCCACGACAAGTTCCCCGGCGCGGACACCACCACCAGCGTCGAGGCGCTGATGCCCGACGGGAAGTCCGTGCAGGGCGGCACCTCCCACTACCTCGGCACCTCGTTCGCGGAGGCGTACGACGTCACCTACGCCGACGAGGACGAGGAGGACCAGCTTGCCCACACCACCTCGTGGGGGCTGTCGTGGCGCGCGCTCGGGGCGCTCATCATGAGCCACTCCGACGACCAGGGTCTCGTCCTGCCTCCCTCGCTCGCCCCCGAGCAGGTCGTCGTCGTCCCCATCTGGCAGGAGGACACCCGCGATGCGGTGCTCGACTACTGTGAAGAGCTGACGGCGGACCTCGAAGCGGCGGGGCTGAGCGTCGAACTCGACGACCGGGACGAGCGCAACCCCGGCTTCAAGTTCAACGAGTGGGAGCTGAAGGGCGTCCCCCTGCGCATCGAGGTCGGCCCCAACGAGGTCGACGACGAGGAGGTCACGCTCGTCCACCGCCCCGACGGCGAGAACGAGGTCGCCGACCGTGCCGACCTCGAAACCGCCGTCACGGACGCGCTCGACACGGTCCACGCCAAACTGTACGCCGCCAGCGAGGAGCGACTGGAGGAGGAGGTCCGCGAGGCCCACGGCCGGTCCGAGATCCTCGGGACCATCGGCCAGCACGGCGGCTACGTCAAGACCGGGTGGTGCGGGAAGGAGGAGTGCGAGACGGAGATCAAGGACCAGATAGCAGCGGAGATCGTCGCCATCCCCATGGAGGACGACGAGGAACACGAGACCCCCATCCACGACACCTGCGGCGTCTGTGGGGAGCCCAGCGAGACGACGGCGTACTTCGCCAGGACCTACTGACGCCGCGACCGACTACTCCCGGCTTCCGGGGGAGAGTCCATCACGGAAGCTCATCTTAAGGACCTATTATCTCTTACTCACGTCCTATTACCTTCAGGGAGAGCCTTTTCAGTAGCAGGTGACAGACGTTGTCACATGACTGGGAATCTACGAAGTGTCGCGAGCGGCGGCGGCCTCGCTCCGCCGGACGACGAACGGGCGAACTGCGGTGTCGGCGTCGTGATGGACCTGGGCGGGGGCAGTTCTCACGACGTCGTCTCCGACGCGCTCGAACTGCTGACGAATCTCGAACACCGCGGCGCGACGGCCGACGACACCGGCGACGGGGCGGGCATCATGCTCCAGACGCCGCGCGCGTTCTTCGACGACGCGTTCGGCGGACTCCCCGAGCAGTCCGCAGTCGGCACGCTGTTCCTGCCGAAGAGCGACGAGGACCGAGCGCGCGCCCGGACGCTGTTCGAGGAGAGCGTCGCGGCCCACGGCCTCTCCGTCGTCGACTGGCGCGAGGTACCGACCGAGAACGAGGGTATCGGCGAGACGGCGCTGAACTCGGAACCGTCGGTGTGGCAGGCCGCGGTCGCCGCCGTCGACGAGGTGGACGACGCCGCGTTCGACCGCCGCCTCTACGTCGCCCGGAACGCGTTCGAGGGGCGGGTCGACGACACCTCGCTCGACACCGAACGCTGTTACGTCTGCTCGCTCGACCGGCAGGTCGTCGTCTACAAGGGGATGCTCACCGCGGAGGGACTCC
Organism: Halomarina salina; assembly: GCF_023074835.1. NCBI lineage: Archaea > Methanobacteriati > Methanobacteriota > Halobacteria > Halobacteriales > Natronomonadaceae > Halomarina > Halomarina salina. The sequence goes on along the minus strand of NZ_JALLGW010000002.1, from coordinate 503,519 downwards.
GCGGCTACTACCCCGACCTGCGCGACGAGCAGGTCGTCTCGAACTTCGCGATGGTCCACGCCCGCTTCTCGACGAACACCCTCGGGAAGTGGCACCTCGCGCACCCCCATCGACGGGTCATCCACAACGGCGAGTTCAACACGCTCCAGGGGAACGTCAACTGGATGCGGGCGCGGGAGGCCAACATCGAACACCCCGACTTCTCCGACGACGAGGTGGACGAACTCCGACCCGTCGTCGACCCCGAGGCGTCGGACACGGCGTGTCTCGACGCGTCGCTCGAACTCCTGCTCGAAGGCGGCCGCGACCTCCCCCACGCCCTGCGGATGCTCGTCCCCGAGGCGTGGCGCAACGAGGAGACCGGCGTCACCGGCGACCGACGGGACTGGTACGACTACCACGCCTCCATCATGGAGCCGTGGGACGGCCCGGCGTTCGTCGCCGCGACGGACGGCGAACGGGTCGGGGCGGTGCTCGACCGCAACGGTCTGCGCCCGTGTCGCTACGACGTGCTGGAGAACGACCGACTCGTCCTCGCGAGCGAGGTGGGCGCGCTCGACTACCCCGCCAGCGAGGTGAAGGAGCGCGGCCGTCTCTCGCCGGGACAGCTGTTCCTCGCCGACCCGAACGAGGGCCGCGTCGTCCCCGACGAGGAGGCGTTCGCGGACCTCGTCGACGACCGCTACGGCGAGTGGGTCCGCGACGAGCAGGTCCACCTCCCCGAGGGCGAGACGGTGACGAGCCTCGACCCCGTCGACGACCTGCGCACCCACCAGACGCTCCACGGCTACAGCCAGGACGAACTCGACGAACTGATCGAACCGATGGCCCGCGACGGGAAGGACCCGGTCGGGTCGATGGGCGACGACACGCCGCTCGTCGGCCTGGAGAACGAGGACCGACCGCTGGCGAGCCACTTCCGACAGGGGTTCGCGCAGGTCACCAACCCGCCGCTGGACTACCTCCGCGAGGACCTCGTCACCTCGCTGGAGTGTCGGCTCGGCCACCAGCGCAACCTGCTGGCGGAGACGCGCGAACACGCCCGGCAGGTCGTCCTCGACTCGCCGGTGCTCTCGGACGCCGAACTGGCCGACCTGAAGGGACTCGACGGTGACCTCACGACCGAGGTGCTCGACACGACGTTCGACGTCGGGACCGACCTGGAGACGGCCGTCGCGGACCTCCGCGAGCGGGCGACGGCCGCCACCGACGACGCCGACGTCGTCGTGCTCTCGGACCGCTCCGTGGGGGCGGACCGCGTCGCGATTCCCAGTCTGCTCGCGACCAGCGCGGTCCACCACCACCTCGTCCGGGAGGGGACGCGCGAACACGTCGGCCTCGTCGTCGAGTCCGGCGACGTGCGCACCGTCCACCAGTTCGCGACGCTCATCGGTCACGGGGCGGGCGCGGTCTGCCCGTACCTCGCCGCCCAGACGGTCGAGGACATCGTCGCGGGGCCGGACGGCGCGGACCCCGAGGAGGCGGTCGAGGCGTACCACCACGCGCTGGAACACGGCCTGATGAAGACGATGGCCCGCCTCGGCATCTCGACGGTCGAGAGCTACCGCGGCGCGCAGACGTTCGAGGCGGTCGGTCTCGACGGCGGCTTCGTCGCCGAGTACTTCGAGGGGACGCCCGCTCGCACGGGCGGCTTCGACCTGACGGACGTCGAGGAGCAGGTCCGGGAACGACACGACCTGGCCGTCACCGAACCGGAACTGGAGCGGCAGGGCGAGTTCGCCCACCGCAAGACGGGGATGCGCCACGACTGGAACCCCGAGACGGTCGGCACGCTCCAGCAGGCCGTACGGAACGGCGACGAGGAGCAGTACGCGGAGTTCGCCGACCTGGCCGACCGCGACGCGGAACGCGGGACGCTCCGCGGCCGACTGGCGTTCGACGGCGAGAACGACCCGATTCCGGTCGAGGAGGTCGAACCCGTCGCGGACATCGTCCAGCGGTTCTCGACGGCCGCGATGAGCCTCGGCAGCCTCTCGCCGGAGATGCACGAGACGAACGCCATCGCGATGAACTGGCTCGGCGGGAAGTCCAACACCGGCGAGGGCGGCGAACCGCCCGAGCGGTTCGACACGCCCCGCGAGTGCAACGTGAAGCAGGTCGCCTCCGGCCGCTTCGGCGTCACTGCGGCGTACCTCGCGAACGCCGAGGAGATACAGATCAAGATGGCCCAGGGGTCGAAACCCGGCGAGGGCGGTCAGCTACCGGGCTCGAAGGTCAACGAGTACATCGCCCACGTCCGGTGTTCGACGCCGGGCGTCGGCCTCATCTCGCCGCCGCCGCTCCACGACATCTACTCCATCGAGGACCTGAAACAGCTCATCTTCGACCTGAAGGCCATCAACCCGGAGGCGGACGTCAACGTGAAACTCGTCGCCGGGTCGGGCATCGGCACCATCGCGGCGGGCGTCGCGAAGGCCGGCGCGGACTCGGTTCACATCTCGGGACACTCCGGGGGGACCGGCGCGTCGCCGAAGACGAGCATCAAGCACGCCGGCCTGCCGTGGGAACTCGGCGTCGCCGAGGCGAACCAGATGCTCCGGCACACCGGCCTGCGCGACCGCATCCGCGTCTCGACGGACGGCGGGCTGAAGACCGGTCGCGACGTGGCCGTCGCCGCCGCACTCGGGGCCGAGGAGTACGTGTTCGGAACCGCGTCGCTCGTCACCGCGGGCTGCGTGATGGCCCGGAAGTGCCACGCCAACACCTGTCCGGTCGGCGTCGCAACCCAGCGCGAGGAACTGCGGGCGCGGTTCCCCGGTCACCCGGACCACGTCGTCAACTACATGACGTTCATCGCGGAGGACCTCCGGCAGTACCTCGCGGACCTCGGCCTGCGGAGCGTCGACGAACTCGTCGGCCGGGTCGACCTACTGAAACAGCGCGAGGACCAGCAGGTCGACAACCGCGCGGCGCTCGACTGCTCGGCGCTGCTCGCCGAGTCCTCGGGCCCGCGCCGCAAGACGACCGAGCAGTTCGAGGACGAGCGGTTCGACGACGACCTGCTCCCCCAGATGCGACCCGCGCTCGACCGGGCCGAGAACGTCACCATCGACCGCGAGGTGGCGAACACCGACCGCGCCGTCGGGTCGACGCTCTCGTACCACGTCGCGAAGCAGCACGGTCCCGAGGGACTGCCCGACGGGACCGTCGACGTGGACCTGCACGGCGTCGCGGGACAGAGCTTCGGGGCGTTCCTCGCCAGCGGCCTCTCGCTGCACCTCACCGGTACCGCGAACGACTACGTCGGGAAGGGGCTCTCGGGCGGCCGCATCGTCGTCGAGACGCCCCACGACGCGGCGTACAACCCGACCGAGGGCGTCGCCATCGGCAACGTCGCACTCTACGGAGCGACCGACGGCTCGCTGTACGTCAACGGCGTCGCCGGCGAGCGGTTCGCCGTCCGGAACTCCGGCGCGACCGCGGTCGTAGAGGGCGTCGGCGACCACGGCTGTGAGTACATGACCGGCGGCGTCGTCGCCGTCCTCGGGGAGACGGGTCGGAACTTCGCCGCCGGGATGTCCGGCGGCCTGGCGTACGTCTACGACCCCGACGGGACCTTCACCGACGACGTCAACCCCGGGATGGTCACCTGCGAGCGGTCGCTCGACGAGCGCGACGAACAGCTGCTCCGCCGGCTGGTGGAGAACCACCGCACGTACACCGACTCGGCGCGCGCCGAGGAGCTGCTGGCGGACTGGGACGCCGCGCTCGCCGACTTCGTGAAGGTCGTCCCCGACCCGTACGCGGACGTGGTCGCGGAGAACGAGGAGTTCGACGTCCGCCGCGAGATGCCCGCCGCCGCGACGTCCGGCAGCGAGAACCGGCAGGCACTGAGCGGCGCGTCCGACTGAAGGTCGAGCGGGCGACAGCCCTGCCGTCGTCTCCGCCCGTCCGCCCGTCCACTCGTCCACTCTGCCGCCGTCACAACCGGTTTCCTCCCGGCGTGCGAGACGAGAGCATGGCCTCGGTCACACTCGTCCGACACGCGACACTGCTTCTCGACGTCGACGGCACTCGACTGCTCGTGGACCCGATGCTGAGCGACGCGGGTGCGAACCCACCTATCGAGGGGTCGTCGAACGACCGGCGGAACCCGCTGGTCGACCTGCCCGCGGACACCGACTGGGACGGCGAGTTCGAGGACGTCGACGCGATGGTCGTCACGCACCTCCACCAGGACCACCTCGACGACCCCGCCCGCGAGCGGTTCGGCGACGCCGACCTGCCGGTGTTCTGCCAGCCGGAGGACGAGTCGAGCCTCGCGGAGACGTTCGACGACGTGCGCGTGGTCGAAGAAGAGGCGTCGTTCGACGGCCTCACCCTCACCCGGACGCCCGCCCGGCACGGCCACGGCGAGTGGGCCGAGCGGATGGCTCCCGTCTGCGGGTTCGTCGTCGGTACGGACGACGAGCGGGTGTACCTCGCTGGCGACACCGTCTGGTACGACGCCGTAGAGGCGACCCTCGACGACCACGACCCGACGGCCGTCGTCGTCAACGCGGGCGCGGCGCAGTTCACCGAGAGCAGGCCCATCACGATGGCCGCAGAGGACGTCGCCGAGGTGTGTGACCATACCGACGCACCCATCGTCGCCGTCCACATGGAGGCCATCAACCACTGCCTGCTGACCCGCGACGACCTGACCGACGCGCTCGCGGAGGCGGACCACGCCGAACAGGTGACGATACCCGACGACGGCGAGACGGTCGAGCTGTAGCCCGGTCGAGGCGTCCGGCGGGGACGTCGCCGGTGACTGCGCAAGCACGGAGCGTATTCCTCGCGTCCGACACCTACTGGTGATGGAACTGCCAGACTCGCTCTCGGGAGTGACGGAATCGGCGAGCGACCGGGCCGCCGAGGCGCGGGAGTCCCTCTCGGCGGGTGCCGCCGACGCGTCGGTCGCGGCGGCGGAGACGGCCGCGGCGGCGAAGGCGGCCGCGACGACCGCTCGCAACCGCGCGGCCGACGAGGTGCCCGCCCGACTCCCCGAGGAGGCACCGGACCCGGCGACCCTCGCCGCGACGGCGCGGTCGTACTCGATTCCGACCGACCGTCTGCTGACCGACCCCGCCGAGCTCGGACCGGCAGCGCGCGCGTTCGGCGTCCGGGCGCTCGGTCTCGTCCAGACCGTCGACATCGAGGAGACCTACCGCTTCGGGAAACGCGGGTTCGAGTACGGCGGCACGTACGGCCGGTACGTCCCGTTCGGGGCTGCGCTGCCGTACGTCGGTCTGCTGGCGGGTCTCGGTGCGGGCGTCCTCGACAGCACCGACGTCGTCTCGGCGGAGACGCTGCTCGGTCTCACCGAGTACGCGCCGGCGGCCGTCCAGCGACTGCTCGAAGCGGGCGCGGCGGAACGGGCCGACGCGGGTGCGTCGGCGCTCACGGACGGCGTCGACGCGCTCGACGGCGCGACGGAGACCGTCGACCAGCAGACGGCCTCGGACCTCACCGAGATGGACTACGACGAGTTCGCCGACCGGTAGGCCGTCGTCGGTGGGACGCGGACGCGACGACTCGCACACTTTTCTCCGCGCCCCGCCACGCTCCGTCCATGCCCACCGCACTCACCGTCGGCGGGACGCGGTTCATCGGCCGCCACACCGTCGCGCAACTGCTCGCCAGCGGCTACGACGTGACGACCGTCACCCGTGGCGAGAGCGACGACCCGTTCGCCGAGGAGGAGCGCGTCTCGAACGTCCAGGGCGACCGGAACGACCGCGAGACGCTCGACCGTGCCCGCGAGACGGCCGACCCGGACGTCGTCATTGACCTCTGTGCGTACCACCCGCGACAGGTCCGCGCGGCGACCGAGGCGTTCGCCGACTGCGACGCCTACGTCTACGTCTCCAGCGGCAGCGCCTACGCAGCGGGGGACGTCCCGCTCCGCGAGGACGAGACGCCCCTGCACGACTGCACCGACGAGCAGGCAGACGACGAGTCGATGGAGACGTACGGCCCGCGGAAGGCCGAGGGCGACCGCGCCGTCTTCGAGGCCGCGGCCGACGGCGTGAACGCGATGGCCGTCCGGCCGATGCTCGTCTACGGCCCCCACGACTACACCGAGCGCTACGCCTACTGGGTGGACCGCGTCGCGGAGTACGACCGCGTGCTCGTGCCCGGGGACGGCGGGGGCCTGTTCCACCGAGCGTACGTCGGCGACGTGGCCCGTGCGCTCCGCATCGTCGCCGAGGAGGGGGAGCCGGGCGAGGCGTACAACGTCACCGGAACGCTCCGCGTTCCGGTTGGCTCGTGAGAGCTTCGCTCTCACGAACGTCGCCGACCGCGACGCGATGACGCTCGAACGCTCGCTCGACCTGGCGGCCGAGGCGCTCGACGCGGACGTCGAGGTGGTCCACGCCAGCGAACACGACCTCGCGCGCAGCGACCTCGCACCCGACGACTTCCCGCTCTACACGCCGTCGCCGGCGCTCGCCGCGACCGGGAAGCTCCACGCGTTAGGCTGGGACTCGACGCCGCCCGAGGCGGCGGTCCGCGAGACCGCACGGTCTCACCGCGAGCGTGGCCTGACCGGCGAGGAGTACGACCCCGGCCGCGACCGCGAGGAGCAGGTCATCGCCGCGCTGACGGACTAGGTGGGGAGTCTCCCGCCGGTCTGGACCCCCGGAATCGCTACACGTTTCCCGCGTCCGGTGCACCGCCACGCATGGACTCGGTGCTCATCATCGGCGGCACGCGCTTCATCGGCCGCCCCACCGTCGAGGAGTTCCTCGACCACGGCTACGACGTGACCATCTTCAATCGGGGGAGCCACGAGAACCCGTTCGCCGAGAACGACGACGTGCGCCACGTCGAGGGCGACCGCACGACCGACTCGGCGCTCGAACGCGCCAAAATGGAGGTCGACCCCGACGTGGTGGTCGACTGCGTCGCCTACTACCCGAAGGACGTCCGCGCCGCGACCCAGATCTTCGCCGACTGCGACGCCTACGTCTACATCTCCTCGGGCGCGGCGTACGGCGTCGACGAAGCGCCGAAACGCGAGGACGACACGCCGCTCCACGACTGCACGCCCGACCAGGCGACCAGCGACGAGGACGAGACCTACGGCCCGCGGAAGGCCGAGGGCGACCGCGCCGTCTTCGCCGCCGCCGACCGGGGCGTCCGGGCGATGTCCATCCGCCCACCCATCGTGTTCGGTCCGCACGACTACACGCGCCGCTTCGACTACTGGATCGACCGCGTGAAGAACCACGACCGGCTGCTCGTCCCGTACTCCGAACTGCGCCACCTCGTCTACGTCGAGGACGTCGCGAGCGCGCTGCGGGTTATCGCCGAGGCGGGCGAGGCGGGCGAGGCGTACAACGTCGGGACGCACACGCTCCCGCTGTTGACCGAGTGGATAGACGCCATCGCCGAGGCGGTCGGCCGCGACGTGGAGACCGTCCGCGTCGGCGACCGGGAACTCGACGCCGTCGACCTCGCGCCCGACGAGTTCCCGCTGTACCTCGACTACCCGCACGTCCTCCCGACCGACAAACTCGAAGCGCTGGGCTGGGAGCCGACGGCCGTCGCCGAGTCCGTCGCGGAGACGGTCGCCGCCCACCCCGACGGCGAGGGCCGCGAGAACGGTCCGGACCGCGAGACCGAAGAGCGGATGCTTGGCGTACTGGACACGTTCTGAGGTCGGGAAAGCGTCTTCAGCCGCTGGCCGGTGTGGTCTACCGTGACACTGTACTTCGAGGACATCGAGGTCGGGCACAGCCGCGACTGCGGCAGCGTCACCGTGAGTTGCGAGGAACTGCTGTCGTTCGCTGAGCAGTTCGACCCGCAGCCCATCCACACCGACCCGGAGGCGGCCGCCGAGTCGATGTACGGCGGGCTCATCGCCAGCGGGTGGCACACCGCAGCGCTCTCGGCGCGCCTGCTCGTCGAGGGGTACATGAACGAGACCGCCAGTCTCAGCGGTCGCGGAATGGACGACCTGCGCTGGCACGCCCCCGTCAGACCCGGCGACACGCTCTCGGTCCGCGTCGAGGTGCCGACGCAGGCCACCACGACTCCGACCCGTCGATGAGTCAGACTCGCACCGGCGTGACGACGACGACCGGCGACGGCGAGACGGTGCCGACGATGGAGGGGCTGGTTCGGTCGAGCGTCGCGAGGCGTGACCCTCGTCTTCGGGGTGGCCAACCGGCACGACTCCGGGTCGCCCGCTGGGCAGTACGAACCGTTATACGGCGCGACGGGCCAGTTGAGGTATGTTCGACAAACGCGCGTGGATTCGGCTCCCGCGCAACGTCGTCGTCGGTCACGGCGTGCTCTCGGAGACTGCGGCGGCGGTCGGCGAACTCCACCTCGGAGGGACGCCGCTCGTCGTCACGAGTCCGACGCCGAAGGAGCTCGCCGCCGAGTCCGTCGCCGAGCAGTTCGACGGCGCACCCGTGGTCACGGTCGACGAGGCCAGTTTCTCCGAGGTAGAGCGCGTCATGGACGAAGTGGAGGACAGCGAGGCGAGCTTCCTCGTCGGCGTCGGCGGCGGGAAGGTCATCGACATCGCGAAGATGGCGAGCGACGAACTCGACATGGGGTTCGTGAGCGTCCCGACGGCCGCGAGCCACGACGGCATCGTCTCGGGTCGCGGCTCCGTCCCGGAGGGCGACACGCGTCACTCCGTCGCCGCCGAACCGCCGCTGGTCGTCGTCGCGGACACGGGCATCATCGCCGACGCGCCGTGGCGACTGACGACCGCCGGCTGTGCGGACATCATCTCGAACTACACCGCGGTCAAGGACTGGGAGCTCGCCCACCGCCTGAAGAACGTCGAGTACAGCGAGTACGCCGGCGCGCTCTCCCGGATGACCGCCGAGATGCTCGTCGACAACGCCGACTCCATCCGCCCCGGTCTGGAGGAGTCGGCGTGGCTCGTCGTCAAGGCCCTCGTCTCCTCCGGCGTCGCCATGTCCATCGCCGGGTCCTCTCGCCCCGCCAGCGGTGCCGAACACCTCATCAGCCACCAGTTAGACCGCATCGCGCCCGGAACGGCGCTCCACGGCCACCAGGTCGGCGTCGCCAGCGTCGTCACGGAGTACCTCCACTCGGGGGACATGGGCCGCTGGCAGAACGTCCACGACGCACTCGCGGCCATCGGCGCCCCCACGAACGCGGAGGAACTCGGCCACTCCGCGGAGGACTTCGTCGAGGCGATGACGACCGCCCACGAGATTCGCGACCGCTACACCATCCTCGGGAACGGCGTCAGCGAGGAGGCCGCCATCGAGGCGGCGACTGTAACGGGCGTCATATAGATACGACCGCGCTCACCGCTCCTCCCACTCCTCACGGAGCAGGCTGTACTGCACCATGTCGCGGTACTCGCCGTCGACGAACATGTCCCGTCGAGTACGGCCTTCCTCGGTGAACCCGAGCGATTCGAGCAGGCCACGAGAGGCGTCGTTGAACGCGAACGCGCCAGCACCGACCGCCGGGTGCTCGTACGTCCGGAAGGTGTAGTCGACGGCCAGCGCGACGGCCTCCTTCCCGTAGCCCTCGCCGTGGACCTCCCCGACGAGACCGTAGCCGAGTTCGGGGCGTCGCCACGACGCGTCCTCGACGTTGACGAACCCGATGGCCCGCGTGTCGTCCTCGCCGGGCGTCCCCGGGCCCGCGCCCTCCCCGTCGAGACAGACGGTGAATCGGTCGGTGTCATCGTCGTGTGGCCACTCAGCCGCCATCTCGTCGCGGCTCGTCAGTCTGGTCGCGAGCGGGTATCGGAGTTCGGGGTTGGTCCGCATCCGCTGGAGCAGTGGGAGGTCCTCTTTCTCGGTCGTTCGGAGCGTCACACGCTCACCACGTGCGACTCGTGCGCCGGGCATAGCTCGATGAAGTCAGTACCCCGACAAAGGCGTTCGGTAGCTGTGCGGAACGCTCACGCACTGTACCGCGAGCGAACGAAGTGAGCGAGCGGGGCGACTGAACCTCCGAAGAAGCGAGTGAAACGAGCGACTGAGGGGGTGAAGGAGTCCTTTCGGTCCAGCTTTTACCCTCTGGGGGTGAGCGAGCGGTAGCGAGCGAGCCCCCAGTCGTGGATAAAAGGTGGGCTAGTAGGCCCCGACGAACGGCCCCGATTTCACCGGCCGCCACTGACACTCCTCGCAGCCTGTGCCCTCGGTCCGGCCGCCGTCGAACAGCGCGCCGAGGCGGTAGATGGGGGCACGGGCGGCGTCGCTCGCGTCCGTGAGACAGAGGATGGTGATGCCGAGCAGTCCCTCGATGTCGCAGGTGAAGTCGGCCGTCTCGTGGAACACGCGACAGGCCCCCGCCTCGATGGACTCGCCGTCCTCGACGTGACCGCATGGGTCGGTCCAGCCGCCCTCGTTGCGGACGACCAGCGACTCGCCGCGGGCGTTGTTGACGCGGACGCCGACGTCGACGACGCTCCGCTCGGCGAGCCCCCGGAGTCGGTCGTAGGTCGTCGTCGGAACCGATATGGTCGTCTGCCGGACCGGGCAGTGGCCGTACGTCCCGCGCAGCGACGAGAGGATGGAGCGAACACGGTCGTAGGTCTCCCCCCGAGACATACCCCGACCGTTACCAGCATCGCGTATAAACCCCTGTGACCGTTCCTCGGCGAAGAGTGTCGGTACGTCGTGAGTACACCCCGAACGGAGTGTCTTCAGGGGTGACTGAACCGAAGAAAAGAATCACCGACCGTAGCAGGTAAGCAGAGGATACGCCGCGTGCAATCTGTGCTTACTCTGCCGTGACTACCTCCGAACCATCAGTGGTGAAGGTGGGTCGAGCGTCGCGTCCCGACGCCTCAGACGTGGTCGTCGAGGAACTCGACCACGGCCGAGTACGCCTCGATGCGGTTCTCCAGTTTCGAGAGGCCGTGGCCCTCGTCGTCGAATATCAGGGTCTCGACGGGGACGTGCTCGGCGGCCTGCTCGGCGACCTGTTCCGCCTCGCCGAGGGGGACGCGCGGGTCGTTCGCGCCGTGGATGACGAACAGCGGTGCGCGGATGGCGTCGATGTTGTTGATGGGCGAGATGGACTCGAGGAACTCGCGGTCGTCGGCGAGACTGCCGTACTCGGCCTCGCGCAGTTCGCGCCGCCACTCGCCGGTGTTCTCCAGGAACGTGACGAAGTTGGCGATGCCGACGACGTCGACGCCGGCGGCCCACAGGTCCGGGTACTCCGTCATCGCGGCGAGCACCATGAATCCGCCGTAGGAGCCACCGTAGGCGACGAGGCGGTCGCCGTCGACGGCCTCGTGGCTCTTCAGCCACCCCGCAGCGGCCTCGATGTCCTTCACCGAGTCCATGCGCTTCTCCACGTCGTCGAGGTGTGAGTACGCCTTCCCGTAGCCCGTCGACCCGCGGACGTTCGGTTCGAAGACGGCGTAGCCCGAGCGCAGGAAGTACTGCTTCAGCGGGTTGAACGACGGCCGACGCTGGCTCTCGGGGCCGCCGTGGATGTCGACGACGACCGGCGCGCCGCCCTCGGGCACCTCCTGGGGGAGCGAGAAGTACGCCGGAATCTCACGGGTATCGAACGACTCGAACCGGACGAGGTCGGGTTCGACGAACGTCGAGTCGGGGATGCCAGCCGTCGAGGCGAGCGTCCAGCGCTCGGTGTCGCCCGACGCGACGTCACCGACGTGGACGTTCGTGTTCTGGGTGCTCCCGGTGATGGTGACCGCGAACTGCTCGGCGTCCTCGTCGAACGAGACGCCGCCCGCGACGCCCTTCGGCAGGTCGACCTCGGTCACGTTCTCGACTCCCAGTCCGTCCGCCGAGAGGTCGCCGACCCGGAGTTCGGTGTAGCCGTCGACGTTCCGCGAGTAGACGACGCGACCGGTCTCGTCGTCGATGCCGAACCCGCCGACGTTCCAGTCGCCGTTCTCCTCGTCGTCGGGCAGCGCTACCCGCTCTCGCTCGCCGTCGAGCGACAGGCGGTACGGGTCGAGCGTGTCCGAGTCGTGGTCCGTCGAGACGTAGAGGTACTCACCGTCCGGTCCCCAGGTCGCGCTCTGGTGGCGCACGAACCCGTCGTGGGGCGTCAGGTGCTCCAGGTCGCCCGATTCGAGGTCCAGCACGTAGACGTCCTGGTCGAGCAGCGAGGTGGCCTGCGTGACGAGCAGTCGCGAGTCGTCCGGCGAGAACCCGCCGGGCGAGTACCAGCCGTCGGACTCGTAGACGAGTTCGGCGTCGTCGCCCGTCTCGTCGCGGCCCTGCACGTAGACGTCGAAGACGCCCTCGTCGCGGCGGTTCGACGCGAACGCGAACCGCTCGCCGTCGTGGCTCCACCCGCCCCAGAGGTGCTTCGCGTCGGGCATCCCGGTGAGGGCGGTTATCTCGCCCTCCGTGTCGCCCGCCAGGTCGAGCCGGTAGAACTGCGTCCGCTCGTCGCCGCCCTCGTCCATCCCGAAGACGAGTTCCTCCCGCTCGGGCGAGAACGTGCAGAAGCCGACCGACTCGTCGTAGAACGTGCGCTGTTCGGGCCAGCCGCGCGGTTCGTCCAGCGTCCAGACCTGCGCGGTGCCGGTCGTGTTCATCAGGAAGGCGAGCTGTCCCCCCTCGGAGAGCGACGCGCCGTAGGCGCTGCGGATGTTGAGATAGCGCTCGATGTCGTGCACGGCGTGTGTGAGGGCGGACCACGGCAAAGAGGTTCGGAAAGCGGGTTGCGGCGTCGTCGAGTCGACGGACGGGACACGAACGACCACCTCGGACGCTATCTCTGACGCCGGTCGGTGTCCCCCCGCGGCTACTCGGGTTAGACGACGCCGCTGTGCACCAGCGCCTCCAGTGCGACGAGCGCCAGCACGCCCGAGACGATGGTCCAGAGCACGGACTCCGTGCGCCAGGCGACCACCGCCGCGACGCTCCCCGCGACCAGTCGGAGCGGCGTGAACGCCGCCGCGCCGGAGCCCTCGCCGCCGAAGACGAGCGCCGGGACCACCAGCGCCGCGAAGACGGCCGGTGGGACGTAGCGGAGCGGCCGCCTGAGTCGCGGCGGGACGGTCCCGGTGCGCTCGAACACCGCGAGGAACGAGAACCGGATGGCGAACGTCCCGAGGCCCGCCGCGAGGACGACGAGCCAGACGGTCGACTCACGCACGGCCGTCTTCCGCCTCCGTGGGTGTGACCCCGACGAATCGTTCGGCGACCAGTCCGGCGACGACGCCGGCCAGAGCGCCCGCGAGGAGACCGAGGTTGAACGGTGCGGTGACGAGGGCCAGCGCCACGCCACCGCCGACGAGCGCGGCGCCCGCCGAAGCGCGGTTCTTCACCGCGGGGACGAGCAACGCGAGGAACGTCAGCGGGACCGCGAACGTCAGCGGGACGTCCTCGGGGACGCTCGTCCCGACGGCGACGCCGACGACGGTGCACACCTGCCAGACGGTCCACAGGGAGAGCGCGACGCCGAGGTAGTACCACGTGCGGGTCACGTCGGCGGACTCCTCGAAGCGCGTCACCGAGAGCGCGAACGCCTGGTCGGTCAGCAGGTACGCGACGGGGACGCGCTCGCGGAGCGACAGGCGGTCGAGGTACGGCGCGAGCGACGCCGAGTACATCATCATCCGGAGGTTGATGACGAGGACGGTGAGGACGACGACGGCCGCGTTCGCGTCCGCACCCAGCAGGTCGATGGCGGCGAGTTGCGACGCCCCCGCGAACACCAGCACCGACAGTCCGACCGCGAGTTCCGGCGGGAGGTCGGCGGCGACGACCGCCGCCCCGGCGATCAACCCGAACGGGACGATGCCGAGCAGGAACGGGGCCACGTCGCGGACGCCAGCGAGCACGGAACGGCGACGGTCCATACCGGAGAGGTGACGGGTCCACGGAAACCCGGTTCGGTTTCGCGGTTCGACCTGTCGGTCCCAGTCTGTCGTCGGGCCCCATCACCCGAGCGTCTCGTCCGGGTGGGGCGGGACGCCAGTCTCCACCGTCACGTCCGCCGGGTCGCCACCACCGTAGACGGACCGACCGCGGAACGTCCCGCGGTGCCCTCGGGTGCGTCGAGCGCCGCTCGGTCGAACTCGTCGAGCGCGCGTCGGTTCGTCGGTGCTACTCGTCCGCCGGCGCGGAGACGGCGAAGGGGCTCTCGCGCTCCTGCCACTCCCACCCCGGCAGTCGCGTCTGGAACCCCGCCGCGAGCGCCGCGTCGAGGTCGTCGAGCCCCGCGCGTTCGTCCTCGTCGCCGTGGACGTGCACGTCGGCGTAGTGGAACGTCGCCTCCGCGAGCGTCGTCAGCGGTTCGCCGCCCGCGAGCGTCGCGGCGAGCGTGCGCCCGAGTCGCTCGTCGACGACGAACCCCGGATAGTCGCCCTCTACGTCGAGTTCGCGGAGGATAGCGACGAGCGCCGCGACGTTGACCGCGCGGTCGCCGTCGGCGAAGACGGCGTCGACCTCGCCGCGGTACTGTTCGGTCGTGACGGCCGCCACGTCGGTGTCGAACAGGTCGCCGAGCGCGTCGCGGACCTCGGTGATGAGCGGCGCTATCGGGCGCTCGCGGACGAACTTGTACTCCGAACGGACCCGGACGGGGGTAATGTCCATACCCCTCACTGGCGACCGACCTACGTCGGCTTTGCGAAGGCTTTTATAATCGTGCAGGTATACCCTCAGATAACGCGGGTTTTCCGGGCCGTTCCAACGGTCACGACTCCCTAGCATGACGTACTGCTTCATCCCGACGCGGGCGACGCCCCGGACCTCAGGAGGTCCGTCCGGCGCGCTCGCGTCACGGAACCCCGCCCGTTTCCGCTAGCTATGAGCACGGTAGAGAAGCAACTCGACGACCTGAAAGCACAGATCACAGAAGAGGTTCCCGACGACATCTCCATCTCCGACGTGAGTTACGAGGGGCCGGAACTGGTCATCTACACGCGCGACCCGAAGAAGTTCGCGCAGAACGGCGACCTCATCCGCACCCTCGCGGGCCGCCTCCGAAAGCGCATCACCGTCCGCCCCGACCCGGACGTCCTCTCCCGCCCGACCGACGCCGAGAAGCAGATTCGAAGCGTCATCCCCGAGGAGGCCGGCGTCACGGACCTCGACTTCCACGCCGACACCGGCGAGGTGGTCATCGAGGCCCAGAAACCTGGTATGGTCATCGGCCGCCACGGGTCGACGCTGCGCGAGATAACCCAGAAGGTCGGCTGGACGCCCGAAGTCGTCCGCACGCCGCCCATCGAGTCCTCGACGGTCTCGAACGTCCGGAACTTCCTCAAGCAGGAACGCGAGGACCGCCGCGACATCCTCGAACGCGTCGGGCGACAGATCCACCGCAAGGAGATGTCCGACGACGAGTGGGTCCGCATCTCCACCCTCGGCTGCTGCCGGGAGGTCGGACGCGCCTCGTTCGTCCTCAACACGCCCGAGACGCGCATCCTCATCGACTGCGGCGACAAGCCCGGCGCGGACGGCGAGGTGCCGTACCTGCAGGTGCCCGAAGCGCTCGGCGCTGGCGCGCAGAACATCGACGCCGTCGTCCTCACGCACGCCCACCTCGACCACTCGGCGCTCATCCCGCTGCTGTTCAAGTACGGCTACGACGGCCCCATCTACTGCACCGAACCGACGCGCGACCTGATGGGTCTGCTGACGCTCGACTACCTCGACGTGGCCGCGAAGGAGGGGCGCGCACCGCCCTACGAGTCCGAGATGGTCCGCGAGGCCATCAAGCACACCATCCCGCTGGAGTACGGCGACGTCACGGACATCGCGCCGGACATCAAGCTCACCTTCCACAACGCGGGGCACATCCTCGGGAGCGCCGTCTCGCACTTCCACATCGGCGACGGCCTCTACAACGTCGCGTTCTCGGGCGACATCCACTACGACGACACGCGCCTGTTCAACGGCGCGGTCAACGAGTTCCCGCGCGTCGAGACGCTCGTCATGGAGTCGACCTACGGCGGGCGCAACGACTACCAGACCGACCAGGAGGACTCCGAGCGCAACCTCGTCGAGGTCATCAACGAGACCTACGACAAGGGCGGGAAGGTCGTCATCCCGGCGTTCGCCGTCGGTCGGTCGCAGGAGATCATGCTCGTCCTCGAAGAGGCGATGCGCGAGGGGAAGATACCGGAGATGCCCGTCCACCTCGACGGGATGATCTGGGAGGCGACGGCCATCCACACCACCTACCCCGAGTACCTCCGCGACGAACTGCGCGACCGCATCTTCCACGAGGACGCCAACCCGTTCCTCGCGCCGCAGTTCAACCATATCGACGGCGGCGAGGAGGAGCGACAGGAGGTCGCCGACGGCGACCCCTGCATCATCCTCTCGACGTCCGGGATGGTCACCGGCGGCCCCATCATGTCCTGGCTCGAACACCTCGGCCCCGACGAGCAGTCGCGGATGGTGTTCGTCGGCTACCAGGCCCAGGGGACGCTCGGCCGTCGCATCCAGAACGGCTGGGACGAGATCCCCATCAACGGCCGCGGCGGCCGCTCGAACACGCTGAAGCTGAAGATGGACGTCGAGACGGTCGACGGCTTCTCCGGTCACGCCGACCGGCAGGGGCTGATGAACTTCGTCCGGACGATGAACCCGCGCCCGGAGAAGGTGCTCTGCGTCCACGGCGACGAGTCGTCGGTGCAGGACCTCTCCAGCGCGCTGTACCACGAGTTCAACATGCGGACGTTCGCGCCGAAGAACCTCGAGACGTTCCGGTTCCGGTAGTCGAGACGGCCGGAGCGTCGTCCTCGACGGTCCGGTTCCGACTCCCGGTCGGGACGCGGGTCGAGACGGGTACGCGTTTTTCACGGTATCGTATCCGACCGCGGAGTCGTGTCGCCGGTCGACGACCAGACGGTGACCGCGAGTCCCCCCAGACCTCCGACCGACTGGAGCGGCAACTGAAGTGGGAGGCGGTCGCGCCGCTGTCTGAGGTGGGGACGGACGGAAGTAGTGTGGCGCGACGGTCCGCACGCGGATTGCCGTCGGGTTCCGGGCCAAACCCGACGGCGTCGCGGTGGCGGCCGAATTTGCTTGCCGGTGTTGACGAGAAAAGCGTCGTGCCGGCAGACGGTACTTCGTTCTCGTCCATATAAATGTAGTGGGGTTCGGCTCGCCCGATGACCTATCCCGCTGGTGGTCGTGGTGCCGGTATGCAGTTCGTAGACGACCTCCGGACGCTGGGCGAGCGAGACTGGGACACCGACGTCGACACGACGCTCCGCGTCGCACTCGTCGGTCTCGGCGGATTCGCGCGCGGTGCCGCCCTCCCGTCGCTGGCCGACGCCGACTACTGCGACCCGACGGTGTTCGTGACCGGGTCGGCCGACGAGGTACAGGACCTCGCGGCCGAGCACGATATCGAGCGCGTCGTCGACTACGAGGCGTACGCGGCGGGCGAGGCGAGCGACGCGTACGACGCGGTGTACGTCGCGACGCCGAACGCGCTCCACCGCGAGCACGTCGAGGCGGCCGCCGACCTCGGGAAGGGCGTCGTCTCGGAGAAGCCCATCGCCGACACCGTGGCGAACGCCGAGGCTGCGGTCGAGACCTGCGAGCGGGCGGGCGTCCCGCTGATGACGGCCTACCGGATGCAGCTCGACCCCGTGATGCGCCGGCTCCGCGACTCCCTCCCGGACCTCGTCGGGGACGTAAACGCCGTCCACAGCGACTTCACGTTCGAGGTCATGAGCGGGTCGCGCGGCCCGGACCAGTGGCGCATCGACCCCGACCTGGCGGGCGGCGGCGCGCTGTACGACGTCGGCGTCTACCCGCTCAACACCGCCCGGTTCCTGCTCGGCGAGGACCCCGTCGCCGTCTCCGGTCGGACGCGCGGCGACGACCCCTACGACGGCACCCCGCGGCGCGACGACGACGGCGCGTACCGCGCGGCCGACCGGCACGTCGCGTTCCGCGTCGACTGGCCCGACTGCACCGGGTCGTTCACGGCGAACTTCAGCGGCCAGGCCGGCGCGACGCTCACCGTCGTCGGCTCCGAGGGCCGTATCCACGTCGAGAACGCCTTCCTGCCGAAGGAGGCGCGCCACGTCACGGTCGAACGCGACGAGGGGACGGTCGAACTGACCCCGGAGGCGACCGACGAGATGCGCGAGGAGTTCGACTACTTCGCCCACCAGGTCGCCACCGACGGGGAGATAGAACCGGACGGACAGGACGGACTGACCGACGTGCGGGCGCTCGCAGGCGTCCTCGAATCGGCGGCGACCGGCGAGCGCGTCGAACTGTAGTCACCGAACCTACTTGTCGCTCGAACATGTCTCTCGGGGCGAACGATGCAGCGACGAGCGACGCGCTGGTTCCCCGACCGGTCGCCGACCTGGCTGGAGGTGCTCCTCGGCCTGGGTGCTATCGGTCAGGTCGCCATCACTGCGTACACCGGGACGCTCGTCTGGAGGTGGTTCGGGGTCGGGTTCGCCGTCTTCATCCTGGCGATGGGGCCGGCGAGCGCCACCACCGCGGGCGAGCGGTTCGGGGCGTGGTTCCGGACCATCGGTGTCGGCGGGCGAGTGGCGCTCATCGTCGCGTTCGCCGTGGTCCTGTGGACGGTGAGTCTGACCGAGAGCGTCTCGGCTGCTACGCTGAAGAGTCTGGGACTCGGCGGGCTGGCCGCCTGTCTGGTCTACTTCCTCGCCTTCCTCATCATCGAGCGCGAGGTTGAGGGGTGGTGGGCACGAGACGCTCGTGACTAGTCGGTAGCCGAGAGAACTCCGACAGCGTCCCAGACCTCGCTCTACAACTCGCGGTCCCTGAGCGCGGGAAACTCCTCGCGAACTCGCGCTATCTCTGCGGGGTCGCAGTCCGTGACGACGAGCGTCGGGTCGTCGTCGGAGGAGGCGAGCGTCGTCCCCCACGGGTCGTACACCGTCGAGCGACCGCAGAGGCTGGCGTCCTCGAACGTCCCGACGCCGTTGGCCGCGCCGACGTACAGCAGGTTCTCGACGGCCCGCACTCGCGGGAGCAGTCGCCAGTGCTCGACGCGCGGGTAGGGCCACGCGCTCGGGACGCAGACCAGGGTGGTGCCGTCGTCGACGAGGCGGCGGTACAGTTCGGGGAAGCGCAGGTCGTAACAGGTCGTCGTGGCGACGGTGAACCCGTCGAAGTCCACGGTGGGCAGCGACTCGCCCGCGACGAGCAGGTCGGACTCCGCGGAGTCGTAGCCGAACAGGTGGCGCTTGCGGTAGACGGCGCGGCGGTCGCCCGCCCGGTCGAGGAAGACGGAGGTGTTGGCGAGGCCCTCCTCGGCGGGGCCGCCGTCGGTCGTCGCGAGGTCCTCGACGATGCTCCCCGCGACGATGCCCACCTCGTGGTCGCGGGCGGCCTCCGCGAGGCGGGTGAGCGTCGGTCCGTCGAGGGACTCGGCGCTGCGGGCGTAGCTGTCGAACGCGAAGTAGCCGACGGTGAACAGTTCCGGGAGGACGACGAGGTCCGCGCCGCGGTCGCTCGCCCGGTCGACGGCGGCCACCGCGCGGTCGACGTTCTCCGTCACGTCGGTCGGTTCGACGTCGAGTTGCGCGAGGGCGAGTCGCATGGATACTCAGGCGGTCGCCAGGTCGCGGCGGAGCGCGTCCTCCAGGTTGTCGAGTTCGCCGTCGAGGTTGCGCTCGAAGTACTTCTCGACGCCGGGGAGCTTCCCGTCGACGGTGAAGCGGTTCGTGAGTCGCGTGCCGTCGCCGTGGGGCGTGAGTTCGTGTTCGCCGACGACGCGCATCACCTTCGAGCGCCCGACGAACCGGACGTACTCCGGCGGTCGGACGTCGGTCTCCTCCGTCTCGATGGACGCGGTCCGTTTGAGCAGCGGGATGGGGAGTTTCACGTGCCAGACGGCGGTCCCTTCCCCCGTCTCTTCGAACTCGTCGACGACGCTGATGGGTGCGGCGCGCTTGCGCGGGTCGGAGATGAACGCCCAGACCTCCTCGGGGGAGGCGTCGAGGTCGAACGTCCGTTCGACGCGTACGGTCATGGGGGTACTACGAACCGCAGCGGAAAATTACCGTGGGGTTCCGGTCAGGCACCGGGGGTTACTCGCCACGTGGTGGACTTGGCGCGACCCCACTTCTCGATGTCGACGTCGTCGGCGCTGTCGGCGAGTCGGGGCAGTCTGGCACCGACCTGCTTCGCGGTGAGACCGACTCCCTTCGCGATGCGTTTGGCGCGGAAGTACTGGTTACCGTTCGCGACGCTGTCGCGAAGGTACTCGAGGATCTGCTGGTCTTCCTCGCTCAACTCTGCCATAGCCATCGCTAGGCGATTGCGCGGATTAACGGTTACGGCCTGCGGTCGCTGGTCACCGGGGTTGCTCGGCGAGATGCAACGCGGCGATGAGGACGGTCCCGGCGACCATCGCGGCGGCGAACCCCATCCCCGCGAGCACCTGCATCTCGTCGAACGCGGCGACGAGCATCACGAGCGCGCCGCCGACGCCGAGCGCACCGAACAGCAGTCCGAGGCCGAGGCCCATATCGGACCCGACTGACGCTTCCATACGCATCGCTCGTGGAGCGACCGGATAAACCCCGCCGATTCGGGCGACGCTCGCCACCGGTCTCCGGACGAGTCGGTCGCTACGAGACCTCGCGCCGCTCGTCCGGATGGTTCCTCGTCGTGACCTGTTGAACACAAAGCATATCATCTACCTCCCGAGTGTCGGTGCATGGATAGGAATCTGGTCCTCGCTGCCGGCGTCGCGCTGGTGGTCCTCGTCTCGGCCGTCGGGATGGTGGCCGTCCCGGGCGTCCTCGCGGCCCCCCAGCAGGACCCCGAACCACCCAGCAGGCTCGCCGTGAGCGACCTCGCCATCGGCACCGGCGCGGTCACCGGCGAGACGGCGACCCTCCGCGTCGAGACCCGACTGAAACACCGCGGCGGCGCGGCCGACAACGTCACCCTCCGCGTCCGCGCCGTCGACGCCGCGTCCGGCCTCGTCGAGACCGAGCGCACCGTCGCGGTCGGCACGGTCGACGGCGACCGCGAACGGGCGGTCACCGCGAACATCACCGTCCCGCGCTCGGGCGACTACCGCGTCGAGTCCATCGTCTACCAGAACGAGCGCCGAATCGTCGAGACCCGCCGGTCGGTCTCGGGCGTCGGGTCGCTCCAGCCCGCGTTCGCCGAGAGCGACCTCCAGTTCCACCGGTTCGACGGGCCGATGCCCGCCGTCGAGTTCGAAATCGCCGCCAGCGACGACGACCGGACGACGCTCGCCGTCGACGCCCTCCTGACGAACACCGGCGACGACGTGGTCGGCGACGTCGAACTGCTGGTCAAGGCCCGGCAGGTCGACTCCGGCATCGTCGCCGACCGGTCGACCGTCGACGTCAGCGAGGTCCGCCCCGGCCGCACCGCCACCGCGTCGCTCGACCTGACGGTCCCGACGCAGTACAACTACTACCTCGACGCCGTGTTGCTGCGCGACGGCGTCGTGGTCGACACCGTCCGCGCCCCCGCAGCACTCGACCCCACGAAGACGATTCCCATGAACCAGACCACCACCGACACCGGCCTCCAGGTGAGCGACTTCGACTCCGACGAACCGACCGACGACCGCCCCGCCCGCACCCAATCCTACGAATCCGACGGTCAGGGTCCCGGCTTCGGCGTCGTCGTAGCGCTGGTCGCGGTGCTCGGCACGGCGCTGCTCGCCCGGAGGCGGTCGGCGTGAGCTCCGAGACGCGCGACGGCGAGGACGCCGTCGACCGACCCAACGCCGACTACGGCCCGAGCGCACGCACCCGGACCGCGCTCGACGCCGACCAGTTGCGGACGTACCTCCTCTATGGCGCGCTCGGTCTCTGCGTCCTGCTGGCGCTGGTGGCGACGGTGAACTTCTACGGCAGCGCCTCCCACGCCATCGACGTGTGGGTGAGCGAGCGCTACCAGCCGCTGTACCAGGCGGCGTTCAACCTCGGCGTCCTGCTCCTGGCGGCGGTCGGCATCTCGCTGGTCGTCCGTCGACTGTAGCCACGCTGACGACTCACTTTGCGACCGACGCCAGTCACACATCCTTTTGTGACGTGGCCGAGAAGGGCGGCCCATGAGTGACGACGACCCGACGGAGGAGACGCCGTCCGACGAATCGGCCGACGAAGAGCCAATCGTGAGCGGTGACGACGAGGCGGGCGACGACGCGGGCGAGGAGAAGTCGTTCCGCGAACGCGTCGAGGAGATCCGACAGCAGCGCGCCGAACAGCGCGAGGGCGAGGGCGGCCCCGACGACCGCTCGCCCGAGGAGCGTCTCGAAGAGGCGTTCGGCGGCGAGGAGGGTGGTCCCGGTGGGATGGGCGGTGGCGGCAACCCGTTCGCCCAGATGATGGGCGGTATGATGGGCGGCGGCGGCCCCGGCGGGATGGGCGGTGGCGGCATGGGCGGCGGCCCCGGTGGCATGGGCGGCGGTCCGCCCGGAATGGGCGGCGGCCCCGACCCCCGCGAACGCGGCGAGAACGACCGCGCCAACGAGGAACTCGTCCGCGAGGTCCGGAAGGTCCGCGACGAGGTCCACGACGTCCGCCGCGAACTCGAACGCATCGCCGACGCGCTCGAATCGCGTAACTGACGCGTCGTCGCGTTCTTTCAGTTTTCGCTCCAGTCGTCGTGAGCGACGGCGCTCGCGACCTCGTTCAGAAACTCCCGAGACTCGACTGGAGCGCGCGACCGTCCGCCTCCTCGTGCACCTCGTAGCCGAGCAGGTCCCGCAGGTCGACGGCGTACGTCGTGCCGCCGCGGTCGAGCAGGAGGATTCGGCCCTTCGTCGCGCGGACCGTCCCCGTCAGCAGCGTCTCGGCGACCGGTCGCGCGTCGAGGTCGACGCCGTAGTCGAAGTCGAAGCGCTCGACGACGCGGTGGTCGGCCAGCAGTGCCTCCCACGCCGTCTCGTCGACCTGTTCGTGGAGTCCGGCCACCTTCGTCGCCACGCGGACCTGGTCGCCGACGTCCCGGGCGATCTCGGCCTCCAGGTCGCGGGCGACGCGGCCGTCGCTGACGGTGTGGATGTGCGCGGCGCGGTCGGCCCCCTGCTCGCGGAGGCGCGTCTCCAGTCGCCACGAGCGAGTGACGCCGACCTTGAACACGTCGGGGGCGAACGCGGCGAGGTAGACGGCGTGTTCCTCCGTCGAGTCTGCGTTCGACTGGACCGACCAGGGGACGGTGTGCGTGGGACAGTAGGGTGCCGCCGGGTTCGCACAGAACTCGTGGCGCTCGGTTTCGTAGTCGATGCGGCCCGCACAGTGTCGTTCGCCGAGCGTGTACGCGAGGTCCGTACCGGGCGCGAGCACCTGCCGCGAGAGGTCGCCGTCGCTGGCGAGGCGGAGAGCGGGGTCGGAGCGGTCGTAGCCCACGACTTGCACGCCTCGACGTTCGGTTCCGGGGTGCAAAACGCTGTCTCGATGGCGGTGACCGTCCGGTGGTGGTCGTGCGATGGTGGTCGTGGACCGTGCGGTGGAGTGACACCGAACGTGCCAGTAACTCTAGAAGAAAAGATATTTAGCCTCATTAGCGATACGTGCACCTTGCAATGATGGTCCCCCTCCAACCGGAGACGCAGTACGTCGTGGGGATGACAGCGGCCGCGCTGGTCGCCTTCCTCGTCGGCGCACGCGTCTTCCTCCCCGACCTTCGCCCCGTGGCGTTCGTCCGGGAGTTCCTCCGAACTGACTGGCGGTACATCGGTCTCGCGTGGGTCGTGACGTTCTGCGTCAACGAACTCGCACACCGGTTCCACGCCGACCGAACGTTCACCAACTACGTCTACGAACTCGAAGGCCCGGCGGTCGCCACGTTCCAGTCGGTGACTGCTATCGTCCCCGAGTGGGCGGCGTACGCGCTGACGGCGTTCTTCACCGTCGCGTACCTCGTGGGCTTCCCGTTCATCGTGCTGTTCACGTACTTCAAGCTGAAGGCACACGACGAGGGACAGGCGCGTCGCTACGCGATGGCGTACATCGTCCTCGTGTTGCTGGCCGTGCCGTTCTTCCTGCTGTTCCCGGTCGGCATTCCGGGGCTGTACCTGCTGGAGGTGCGGCCGCTGATGCTGGACTTCAACCCCATCATCCGCGCCGGCGTGATGGCGACGGACACGCTGGTCAAGGCGTTCCCGAGCCTCCACACCGGGCTCTCGGTGCTCGCGGCGCTGTACGCGCGGAACGCGAGCGAGAAGTACTCGCGGCTGGTGAGCGCACTCGCGTTCATCATCGTGCTGTCGACGCTGTACCTCGGTATCCACTGGCTGACCGACGCGCTGGCCGCGGCCGTGCTCGCGGCGGGCGTCTACTGGTTCACCCAGCGCGTCGACCCCGACCGGTTCAACCCGGTGGCGCGCGGGAACTGACTGGACAGCCTCACCACTTCCTCTCGACCCGACTCACGACGACCACCAGCGTCGCCAGCGCCATCGCTCCGGCGAGCGTCGAGAGCGCGAGTCCCCACCCGGAGACGGTCACCGCCCCACCGACGACCAGCCCACAGAGCGCGGCGAACCCGATGTAGACGGTCCGGACGAGGCCGAACCCGTGACCAGACTCCTCCGCGTCGAGGTGGTCGAGGAACCGCGACTGCACCGCGGGGCTCCATCCCATCCCGACGCCGACGAGCCCCACGCCGAGGGTGACGACGGCCGTCCGGTCGCCCACGACGAGCAGACAGAACCCGGCGACGCCCGACAGCAGCGTCCCGACGACGACCGGGTCGCGACCGACCCGGTCCGAGAGCCACCCCGTCGGCACCTGGATGGCCGCCTGGACGGCGAAGTAGCCGGCGAACAGCGTCCCGGCGAGCGTCGGCGAGAGCCCGTGATACGTACGCAGGACGGCGGGGAGGTAGGAGAACGCGGCCGTGTCGGCGAACTGCGCGAGGGCGGCGACGGCCGTCGTCACCGCGATGGGTCGTCGCGAGAGCAGTTCCCGGAGCGTCCCGGCGTCGAGTCGTTCGCGGAGCGCGGTCGTCGACTCCGGAGGCACGCTCTGACCACGGGGTCGGACGAACAGCGCGAACCCGACGAACGCCGGGAGCGCGACGGCCGCCCCCGACGCGAGGGCGACCCGCCAGCCGTATCTCACGCCGACGAGCGCGACCAGCGGGCCGGTGAGGCCGACCACCTGCGCGCCGAGTCGGTGGACGCCGATGGCGCGGCCGGTGGCGTCGAACCGGTCTGCGAGGAGCGCCGTCGCCGGACTGTAGTACGCGCCGCCGACCGCACCGAGCAGTGCCATCGCGCCGACGAGCACGGCCCCCGAGGTGGCTCCCGCGAGGAGGAGGCTGGCGACGGCAGTCCCGAGGAGCGCCGCCAGCACGACCCGTCGTGCGCCGAACCGGTCACCGAGCGCGCCGCTGGGCAACTGGGCGAGCGCGTAGGTGACCGTGCTCGCGGTGAAGCCGACGCCGAGCGTGAGGTCGGAGACGCCGACGCCCGCCCGAACGTCCGGGTAGACGATTGTGAGGACGTACTCCGCGAACCGGACGCCGAAGTAGGCGACGACGCAGCAGGCGAGCACCGTCCGGCGGTGGGGCCACGAGCGGAGGGACACGTGATACCCGGACGATTCGACGCGTCGACAAGTGCGCTGTGGTCGGCTGCGGTGCCCTACTCACGTCCGAGTCCCCGACACCCCGGTGACCTCGCAATCAGCGAACGCTTTTGGCGAACTCGCGCGTCCCCCGTTCCATGACCTGCCCGTATCTGGAGTACCGCGACGCGGACGAGGAGCGGTCGTTCGACACCGACCGAGCGTACTGCACCGCCGTCGACGCGTTCGTCCAGCCGATGCGCGCCGACATCTGTAACGACCGCTGGAGCCTCGACCACGAGACGGACTGCGAGTTCTACCGTGCGGCGGAGGACCAGGAGTGAGCTACGACGACTACCTCGCGGGCGAGCCGGCCATCGTCACCGCCGCGCTCACCGGCGGCGTCCACGGCAAGGAGGCGAACCCGAACCTCCCCGAGACGCCCGCGGAGATCGGCGAGGCGGCCGCCGCCTGCCGGGAGGCCGGCGCGAGCGTCGTCCACGTCCACGCCCGCGCGGACAACGGCGAGCGAGCGTTCTCGACCGAGCGCTTCCAGGCCATCGACGACGAGATTCGCTCCCGCGCGCCGGACCTCGTCGTCCAGCACTCGACGGGGGCGACCGGCGCGTCCGACGAGGCGCGCCTCCAGCCCCTGCGCACGGACCCCGCCCCGGAGATGGCGAGCCTCGACATGGGGCCGCTCAACCGCTACCAGCACCTGACGAGCGAGAACACGCGCGCCACCATCGACAGACTGTACGACGAGATGCGCGAGCGGGGAATCAAGCCCGAACTCGAACTGTTCAACGGCGGGCAGGTGACCGAGACCTACGAGCTGCTGGAGCGCCGCGACCTCGACGACCCGGTGTACGCGACGCTCATCTTCGGGTCGGGGACGCTCACGCGGCCGACGCCCGAGAACCTCCTCGCCCTCGTCCACGACCTTCCCGACGGTGCGTCGTTCAACACGCTCGGGTTCGGCCCCCACCAGCTCCCGTTCGCGACGATGGGGCTGCTGTTCGGCGGCCACGTCCGCGTCGGCCTGGAGGACAACGTCTACTACCGCCGCGGCGAACTCGCCGAGAGCAACGCGCAACTCGTCGAGCGAGTGGTCTCCGTCGCCGAGACGCTCGGTCGACCCGTGGCGACCCCCGACGAGACCCGCGAGATACTGAACCTCGGGTAGCGGTTCGCTGCGGTGAACTCGTCCGCTCGTCACCATCCAGGTGACGCTCGTGCCACCCGCTAACCGCCGCGTCCACGGGAGGCTATACGCCGTCGGCTCGTAGCGCCCCCGTGAGCAGCGACCCCCCAGTCACCGCCGACCGCCCGGACAGCACCCTCCACGTCGAGGGGACCGACCACGTCACGCTCGTCGGGTCGACCGTCGAGGACACCGTCGCGTTCTACCGCGACACCCTCGGCATGCGCCTCGTGATGCGCCAGCCGAACCTCGACAGTACCGACGAGACTCACCTGTTCTTCGACGCGGGCGACGGCCGCCTCGTCACGTTCTTCTGCGACGAGGAGCGCGACTCCGTCGAACGGCAGGACCCCGACGTCGGCGCGGTCCACCACCTCGCGTTCCGCCTCGACCCCGAACAGTTCCGCGAGACCCGCGAGAACCTGCGGGAGACGGGGCGGCGCTTCTCGGAGTTCGACCGCGGCGCGTTCCACAGCCTCTACACCAGGGACCACAACGGCCTGACCATCGAACTCGTCGCCGACAAGTTCGCCATTCCGGACGACCGCCGCGCCGAGGTGCTCGCCCGCGCCCACGCAGCGCGCGTCGAAGCGGAAGCGGAGTACGTCCGCGGCGAGGACCTCCGGACCGCGCTGGAGGCGCTGGACCTCCCGGTCGAGGAGCACGACCTGCCCGACGCACCGACCGGGACGGACGTCTCCGAGGGGCGGGCCTGAATGGAGGGCGCACCCGAGGAGTTCGGGTCGGCGTACCGTCTGCTCGGCGGTGTCGTCGTCCCCCGACCAATCGCGTGGGTCGGAAGCTACGACGCCGAGGGCCGGGCGAACCTCGCGCCGTACTCGTTCTTCAACGTCGTCTCGCCCGACCCGCCGGTCGTCTACTTCGCCCCCGGCGGCACCGGCGAACACCGCAAGGACAGCGCGAACAACGCCATCGAGAGCGAGACGTTCACCGTCCACGTCGTCACCCGTGACTTCGCCGAAGCGATGAACGCGACGAGTGCGACGCTCGCGCCCGGCGAGGACGAGTTCGAGCACGCGCACCTCGAACGCGTCGACGCCACGCGCGTCGATGCACCACGAATCGCGGACGTGCCGGTCGTGCTGGAGTGCGAACTGTACGACACGCAGGAGATCGGCCGCCAGACGCTCGTGTTCGGCGAGGTGGTCCACGCCCACGTCGACGACGACCTGCTCACGGACGGGAAACCGGACGTCAGGAAACTCGACGCGGTCGGTCGCCTCGCGGGGAGCTACTACAGCACGACAGAGGACCGGTTCAGGCTCGAACGCCCGGACTGAGGGACGAACAGTACGTCAGTAGGGCCCCCCGACGTCACTCGGCGGGCGCGTCCGCCTCGGGTTCGGCGGGCGTCGTCTCCGGGTCCACGACGCTCTCGTCGAGCCAGTCGTTCGCCCAGCACTCTATCTCCTCGAACACGGGGCGGAGCGAACAGCCCTTCTCCGTCAGCGAGTAGTACGTCGCGACCGGCGCGTCCTCCTCCAGTCTGCGGTCGACGAAGCCCGTCTCCTGCAGGTCGCTGAGCACCCGCGAGAGCGTCCGCGAGGACGCTCCCGTCGAGCGCTTCAGTTCGTTGAACCGCTTCTCTCCCTCCTGCAGGTCGTGCAGGACGACCAGTCGCCACTGCGAGCCGATCTGCTCGATGGAGTCGATGACGACACAGGCCTCCTCGGTGTACTGCTCCCCTGACATCGATGTCACCTGGTGTCCCGTTCGTCCGCGAACGGTTAAAGTAGTTCGCCTCGTAACCAGGTTTATCGATGCAACTACGAAACCGGTCGACCGACGGGAGGGACGCCCGATGAGTTCGCTCGGTCCCGACGACCCGGTGGACGGACCACACCAGTCCCAGCCGCTCGTGACGGGCGGCGCGGACCCGGCGGAGGCCGAGGCCGCCGTCGTCGCCATCCACGGGCGCGGCGCGACGGCGCGGAGCATCCTCGACCTCGCTCGGCAGGTGAGCCAGGGGCGAGACGACGTGGCACTGCTCGCGCCGCAGGCCGCGCGGAACACCTGGTACCCGAACTCCTTCCTCGAACCCACCGAGTCGAACCAGCCCGGTCTCGACTCCGGGTTACAGGCTATCGCCGACGCCATCGCGACCGCAACGGACGCAGGCGTCCCCCCCGAGAAGGTGATGACGGTCGGCTTCTCGCAGGGGGCGTGCATCTCCAGCGAGTTCCTCGCGCGCAACGCGCAGCGTCGCGGCGGGCACGCCGCACTGTCGGGGGGCGTCGTCGGCCCGGACGACACGCCGCGGGACTACGACGGGTCGCTCGACGGCACGCCGGTCTTCCTCGGCTGTTCGGACCGGGACCCGCACATCCCGCTCGAACGGGTCCACGAGACGCGCGAGATATTCGAGGGGCTGGGCGGCGAGGTGGACGAGCGCATCTACGAGGCGATGGGCCACGGCGTCAACGAGGAGGAGCTACAGGTCGTGAGCGAGATGGTCGCCGACCTCTGACTGCGAACCACCGACTGCCGACCGTTTCGACGCGCGAACCAGAACCCGAAAGCCGGTCGAGCGGCTACGGTCGGTAGCAATGGGTGCAGGACACGGGTCGGGACTCGCGCTCTCGCTGGTCCTCGCGGGCGGCGGGTCGCTGCTGCTCGTCGGTCTCGCTGGCGTCGCGTACGTCCAGCGGCGCTCCCGGTCGTACCTGCTCGTCCTCCTCGCGCTCGCGACGCTGCTCGCTCGGACCGTCGCCGGACTGCTCATGCTCGACGGACTCCTCGCCGACGGCGTCCACCACACGCTCGAACACGTCCTCGACGTGGCGCTGGTCGGGTTCCTGCTGGTCGCCGTCTACTCCGTCCGGTCGGACCGCGCGCGAGCCACGGGTGAGCGCCGATGAGCGAGACGCGCGACCGGGTCGCCGCGCAGGTCCGCGAGACGCCGGGTATCCACTTCAACGGACTCGTCCGGGCGCTGGACCTCGCGCCGGGGCAGGTCCAGTACCACCTCGGCCGTCTGCGGTCGGCCGACTCCATCGCCGAACAGCGCCTCTACGGCCGGACGCACTACTACCCGCCGTCGTACGACGAGTGGGAGCGCCGGGCGCTGGCGCTGCTCTCCCGCGAGACGGCGTCGGACGTCGTCGCCGCCCTGCTGGACGAGGGTACCGCCCGCCCGAGCGCCGTCGCCGAGCGAGTCGGCATCGCCCGGAGCACGCTGGAGTGGCACCTCGACCGACTCGTCGAGCAGGACCTCGTCCGGAAGGAGCGCGACGCGCGCAACCGCGTCACGCTGGCACTCGCCCGCCCCGAGGAGACCGCCCGACTGCTCCGCCGGGCGACGCCGTCGCTCCCGGGCAGACTCGTCGACCGGTTCACCCGACTCATCGACCACCTGCTGGAGGAGTGAGTCGCTGTCCGGGACCCCCCGTCCGCTCGCCTTCCGACCACCCATCCGTCCCGGACCATCCGACCCCCCCATCGTTCACGAAGCCGTGTGTGGCCGCGACACACGTTCTCCGGTGCGGACACGAGCGTTCGACGGTCGGACCAGAACGCCCTTTCGTCGGACTCCCCGAGTACGTGTATGCGACGACGGAGGTTCCTCCGGGCGGGGCTGGGTCTCGCGGCTGCCGGCGCGACGACCGCTTCGGCCGGGTGTCTCGGCGTGTTCGAGACGCAGCCCGCCGGGATACCGCCGGTCCCCGAGAACCGTCCCGACGCCGTCTACGTCCCCAGCCACGAGGAGGGGATGGCGTCGGTCGGTATGGGGACGGCGGGCGACTACGAGTTCGGGCTGATGTACAGCTTCGCCCACCGGTTCTGGAACGTCAACGGTCGGGACGTGGAGAAGACCGGCGTCGAGTCGAGCGGCGACGACGCCGTCCACCTGATGGCGGTCGTCTGGGACCCGGAGACGAAGCTCGCACTGCCGGAGACCGGGATGGACGTCGACATCAGCAGGGACGGGGAGTTCGTCTCCCAGGAGACCATCTACCCGATGCTCAGCCAGGTGATGGGCTTCCACTACGGCGCGAACTTCACGCTGGAGGGCGACGGCACGTACGACGTGAACGTCAGCGTCGGCGGGATGTCGACGCGCCGGACGGGGTCGTTCGCCGAGAGGTTCGCCGACCCCGCGAGCACGACCATCGAGTTCGAGTACAGCAGCCAGCGCAAGGACGGCCTCTCGTTCGAGACCCGCGACGACGCGGGGGAGAAGGGGGCGCTCGAACCGAACTCGATGATGGACGCCGACTCCACCGCCCCCGCCGTCGAGGACCTGCCGGGTCGAGTGGTCGGGCAGGGGACGAGCAACGACGCGGTGCTCGTCACCACCGTCCTCGACGCGCCGCCGGAGGGCGTCGACGGTGACGGCCAGTACCTCGCCGTCTCTGCGCGGACGCCGTACAACCGGATGGTCGTCCCCGCGATGGGCCTCGACGGAGCGGTCACACGCGACGGCCAGTCGGTGTTCGAGGGCGAACTCGTCCGAACGTTCGACCCGGACCTCGGCTACCACTACGGCGCACCCGTCGAGAGCCTCCAGTCGGGCGACGACGTGACGCTCTCGGTGACGACGTGGCCACAGACCGCCCGCCACGAGGGCTACGAGACGGCGTTCGGCGGCCTGCTGGGCGACGGGATGCCCGACGTGACGTTCACCGCTAAGTGAGGCCGGTGGCCACGGTCCGAAACGAGTGGGGTCACGAGTTCGACCTACAGTCGTTCGCGGGCTGACGCGCTACTCGGCCGGTTCGTACAGCCGTCGAATCGCCGCCATCTCTGCCCCCTCGAAGCGCGCCTCGTAGACATCCGGCGTCGTCAACGCCTCGCGCCAGAACGTGCGGTCGAACCGGTCGTCGTAGTGGTGCAGCGTCGCCGTCAGCAGTTGGCCGTGCGTGCCGACGGCGACCGTCTCTCCCTCGTGTCGGTCCAGTATCCGCTCGACGGCGGCGACGCCACGGGCCTGCGCCTCGTCGCTGGACTCGCCACCCGGCCACGCGAACGACCAGTCGCTCCACACGGCGTCGACGGCGCTCTCGAACGTCTCGCCGACCGTCTCGACGGGGCCGTCGGCCAGCGCCCGTTCGCGGAACCCGTCGTCCGTTCGCACGTCGAGGTCACGACGCACGGCGAGCGGTTCGACCGTCTGCCGAGCGCGCTCGTACGGACTGGAGACGACGGCGTCGATACGCCGGTCGTCCAACTGGTCGGCGACTCGCTGGGCGGCGACCCGACCTGCCGTGGAGAGTGGCCGCTCGGCTTCGCGGTTCGGAACCCACGGCGAGTGCGCGTGACGGACGAACAGGAGGGTCGTCATCCGTGAGGGAACTTCCGCAGGGACGATACGTGGTCCGGTTCTCGTCGTCGTCTCGCCCGACTCGATCTCACGACCTCGTCGGTTCGACGTCGTACGCCGGGCCGACGCAGACCCGGAGCGCGAACGGTCTGGTGTGGAGGCGGAGTTCGTCGTGTCGCCGTGGCTCGCCGTCGAGGCTGAAGTCGATGGGGTCGCCGTCGGCCCCCCGGATGCTGAGCTGACTCGCCTGTGTGTGGAACACGTGGTCCGTCGTCCGGCCGAGTACCCGCTGGGCGAACGCCTCCGCGACGATGTCACCGGCGGGCATCCGCTCGATGACGACGACTTCGAGCAGGCCGTCTTCCAGTTCCGCCTGTCCGCCCTCCTCGACGAACCGCCGCGAGTTTCCGACGAGCGCCGCGAGCGCGTCGCCCGACCACGACACCGTCTCGCCGTCGGAGATGGCGGTGAGGTCGATGTGGAGGCCGTCGAAGGAGGCGGCCTGCTTCAGCCCGCTCGCGACGAACGCGAGCGACCCGAACCGCTCTTTCTGCTCGCTGCTCGTCGCGACGCTGGCGTCGGCCAGCAACCCCGCGATACAGGACATCACGAACGGTTCGCCGTCCGCGACGCCGATGTCCACCCGACGGCGTGCGCCCGTCTCGACCACCTCGAAGGCGTGCTCTGCGTCGCGGATGCCGATGTTCGTCGCGAAGATGTTCTCGGTTCCGACCGGCACGACGGCGACCGTCGTCGTGTCGAGCGCCTCCGCCTCCGCGAGGCCGACGACGACCTCGTGGAGCGTCCCGTCACCGCCGGCGACGGCGAGCAGGTGCACGTCGTTCGCGGCCGCGTCGCGGGCGAGTTCGGTCGCGTGGCCCTCACCCGTCGTCTCCTCGATTCGGTAGCCGCGTTCGGTCGCCAGCTCTCGCACCACCTCCGTGTGGTCTGCCGTCCCGCTCGTCGGGTTGAGGACGAGCCACCGCTCGCCGTCGGCCTGGGGCATCGCCCCGGCGACCGGTTCGTCCTCGATAGAAAACCCCTGCTGCTGCATGTACCCCTCCTAACCGGACGGGGCCTCAAAGGTACGTCGCCTGCCGAAGAGGGACGTCCCTTCGCCCTCGGCGAGTCGGTGGGTGACGAACGACGTCGAACGCTCGGTACGCCGAGCGGTTCTGCGGGCGTCGGCGCGGTTCGCTCACCGAGCGGTCGCGCGTACCCTCACGCGAGTGGCATGACCGTCGAGACGGCCAGCACCGTGAGGAGCCCCGCCACGGAGATGAGCGTCGTGAGCGCGGTCCAGGTCTTCAGCGTCTCTCCCAGGGTCAGCCCGCCGATCTCCTTCACGAGCCAGAACCCGGAGTCGTTGTACCACGAGCAGATGTTCCCGCCCGCTCCGATGGCCATCACGAGGTACGCCGGGTGGACAGCGAGCTGACCCGTCAGCGGGGCCATGATGCCCGCGGCGGTCAGCATCGCGGCGGTCGCCGACCCCTGGGCGATGCGGACGATGGCGGCGATGAGCCACGCCGTGACGATGAGCGGGATACCGAGCTCCTGTAACCCGCCGGCGATATAGTCGCCGATGCCCGACGCCGCGAGCAGCGCACCGAACGCACCACCGGCCGCGGTGATGGCGGCGATGTTGCCACCGCTCTTCAGCGCCTCGGTCAACTCGTCGTTCCACTCGCTACTGGTCAGCCCGGTGTACCGGTAGAACGTGTACGCGGCCGCGAGCGCCGCGATGGTCAGCGCCACGTTCTTGTCGCCGACGAAGTCGGTGTACGGTTGGGCGGTCGTCAGTATCTGCTCGACGGTCGCTTCCCCGAGGATGTCGGCGATGAATCCGAGCGCCGACGGAGCGTCGACGAACGTGTTGACGAACGTCGACGACGCGATGAGGACGACCGCGAGGAGGATGGGCAGCAGCGACTCGCCCATGCCCGGCAGCGCGCTCGTCGGTTTCTGGGCGACCGACTCCAGTTCCTCCGTCGTCGTCGACATCGTGTCCCGGAGCGGGATGTCGAGTCGGGCGTTGATCCACCGACCGTAGAGGAGACCGGAGACGAGCGCGGCCGGAATCGCCACGATGAGTCCGATCAGGATAGTGATACCGAGGTTGCTGCCGATCTCGTCGGCGACGGCGAGCGGCCCCGGCGTCGGCGGGACGAAGACGTGCGCGGCCGCAGCACCCGCCCCGACGACGACGATGAACAGCGTGTAGTCCCGGCCGAGTCGCGCCCGCGTCGAGCGCGCCAGCGGCGCCATCAGGTAGAACACGCTGTCGAAGAACACCGGCACCGCCAGCACGGTGCTACTGCTCAGCAGCGCGATGTCGGAGTTGTCCCTGCCCAGGAGGCTCTGGAACCCCCTGACGATCCGCTGGGCGGACCCGCTCTCGAGCATCGACTTGCCGATGACGGCCGCCATGAGGATCGGGATACCGATTCCCGCCATCCCGTTCCCGAACGCCGTGGCGACCTGGGTCGCCGCGTCGGCCGTCGTGAACTCCGGCAGGAACACCGAGTTGACGACGCCGACGAAGAACGCCGCGATGATGAGCCCTATGAACGCCGGGAGGTCGAGCCACACGAGCAGCGCGATGACTGCGAGCAACCCGACCACGAACGTGATCAGCGGACTGTACGACAGCTCCGTCAATTGAAGAACTGTAAACATTGTTCGGAGAGTGTCGCCAGAGCGAACTCGAAAAAGATACTAAAATTTTTCCGTATTTAATTGGTTGGATGTAAATGCATTCCGATACGAGTGCTAGAACGTCGGCATTCTCTCGGCTTCCGACTGACACCGGTTCGTCGGTCGCATTCCGACGACGGTCGGCGCTCACTCGGCATCGGGTATCGAGTCTGCCTTCTCCGCCTCCGGTGCTGGAACTGGAGAGTCGCTCGTCGACGGTCAACCTCGGAGTTTCCCCGAGAGTGGCCGTTCTCGAGCGTCTTGTCCCCGAGTCTTCTGACGCACGACCACTGATTTGCTATCGCGACATACGATTCACCGGCCGTAACGCTATCCCCCTCCGCACCCAACGACCGCCCATGCTCACAGGCGAGTTGGCGGTCGAGACGGACGGCACGGTCCGATTCGTCTTCGAGGTCGAGAACACAGGTGAGGACCCGGAAGAGGTGACGTTCCGCAACGGTGGCCACGCGGACTGCGCTGTCTACGACGGCGACGACGAGGTGTGGCGGTGGTCCGTCGGTCAGATGTTCACGCAGGCCATCGAACACGAGACGGTCGAACCCGGCGAGACGCTCCGCTACGGGTTCGAGTGGGAGCCACCGGAGCCGGGTGAGTACACCGCCCGCGCCGAGTTGCGACCGGAGGGCGACTGCACGGCCGAGACGACGTTCTCGGTCGAGTGAGCGGCCGCGCCGACGGAGCTGGGTTCCACCAGATCACACTCCCCCTTCCTCCACGTCGCTGGTAGGTCACGGTTCGACGGGTGGCACTCCTCTCTCGTCTCGACCAGTCAGTGCCCGGCGTCTCGCCGCTGGAGCGCAGTGGCCGCCGATTCGAAACCCCTTCACTGCGCGGCGCGAAGGTTCGTCATGGACGAACACGAGGTCGCGGTGCTCCGACTGGGCCACCGGCCGGGGCGAGACAACCGGATGACGACCCACGTCGGTCTCACCGCCCGGGCGCTGGGAGCCGACCGCGTGGTGCTGGCGGGCGACGCCACCCAGTCGCGAGCGACCATCGAGGACATCACCGACCGCTTCGGCGGGCCGTTCGCCGTCGAACAGACCGACGAACCGAAGCGCGTCGTCCGGGAGTTCCCCGGCCGCGTCGTCCACCTGACGATGTACGGGCTTCCCGTCCAGGAGGTAGCGGGAGAACTCCGAGACGCGCACGCGAACGAACCGCTGCTGGTGGTCGTCGGCGCGGAGAAGGTGTCGTTCGACGTCTACGAGGCCGCCGACTGGAACGTGGGCGTGACGAACCAGCCGCACTCGGAGGTAGCGGGGCTCGCCGTCCTCCTCGACAGACTGTTCGAGGGGCGGGAGCTCGACCGCTCCTGGGAGGGTGCCGACCGGCACGTCGTCCCGATGGCGACCGGGAAGAAGGTCGTCCCGGCCGATTCGGAGGAGTAACGCTTTCTACCGGTGGTTCTGTGGCTTCGAGCAGCGGTCTCTCGTCCTCGTGATACACTGCCATCTGCTATACCGATTCGTCGGTGTGCGGCGACCGTCCTCACCGACGAGTACGCCGCTGCGCTACAGTCTCGCCTCCAGAACGACGTGCTCGGCTCTCGTGCGGCGCTTCTCGACCGAACTGTAGTGGCGCAGGTGCTCGTGGAGGTCGAGTGCGCGGTGGTGGACGACGCTCAGTAGACCTTCTGGCGCGAGTACGTCGTGTGCGTCGGCGAACAACTCTGCGAGAACGCCGTCGCCGGCGTGCGTCGGCGGGTTACAGAGGACACGGTCGAACGCCCGGTCGGCGACACCGTCGAGACAGTCGGCGGTGACGACGGTGCCGTCGACCCCCGCTGCACGGAGGTTACCGGCGGCACAGGTCGTCGCGACCCGGTCGTCGTCGGTGAGCCAGAGGTCGCAGTCCGCGGTCCGCCCAGCGTAGAGACCGATCGCCCCGTACCCACAGCAGAGGTCGAGCACCCGGTCCCCGTCCTCGACGCTCGCCGCCTCGACGAGCAGTCGAGTTCCGTCGTCGAGCGACCCCACGGAGAACGTGCCGGGCACCGACACCAGCGGGAGTTCGACCCCGCTCACGGCCGGGCGGAGTCGTCGGGGAGTCACGTAGGACCGCGGCGGGACGGTGTCGGGGCGCTCCGCGCGGAGCAGTGCACACGCGCCGTCCGTTCGAACGCGTTCGACGCGTGCTCCGAGGTCCCTGAGGCAGTCGGCGTACCTCGGCAGGCCGGACTGGTCCGTCGCCGACAGATAGTAGACGCCGTGGGGGTGGAGTCTCGACAGGGCGTCGCGGAGTCGCTGCTTCGCGACCGGTATCGGTGTGGACGGCATCGGCGCGTGTGCGACGGCGTCGAACCGACGGTCGAGGCCTGCGAGGTCGGCGCGAACCTCGACCGTCGCCTCCGCGTCGTTCCGTCGCAGGTTCGTCTCGGAGAGGCGAGCGGCGCGGGCGCTCGTCTCGGTGAGGTGGACGGCGTCGGCCCGCCCGGACAGGACGGTGCCGACGACCCCGTAGTTCGCCTCGGGACAGAGGACGACGCCTGGGTCCGTCCCCCAGAGGTGGTCGAGCAGGAGGAGTTCGGTGGGTCGGAAGGACTCCTTCGACGGGACGCCGTCGGCCGTCTGGAACCGATAGGTCGCCGGACCGTCGGCGACGCGCGACTTCAGTGCGAGGCTGTAGGGCGCGCGGTTCATCGGCCCCCTCCTGCGTGGTCGCGGCCGAGGTGTTCGTGGTCGGGGGTATCGTGGTCGGTGGAGCTGTCGCTGTTCTGTGGACGACGGGTGTCGTCCGCGGGTCGTGTCGGACGTGGTTCGTGCATCGACGATGGGTCGGTGGCTCAGGTCGGTCGGAAACGAGACAGCCAGCACGCTCCGCGACCGTCGAGAACCACCGAGGACATCGGTCGACGCGACGCTACGCGGCGCGTGCGAACCGTGTACCGAACAGCGCGACGCTCCGACGTGAACCGTCACCGACCGCGCTCACGGTCGGGAATCGGAACGCCCACAGTCGGCGAGCCAGCCGAACCCACTCGCCACGAGCGTCACGCGACGAACGACGGGGTCGACTCGAAGCCGTTGTTCAACGTCTTTGGGGAGTCGGCCACCGACTACAAACCTGACGGTCGTCGGTTCACTCCCTCACTCCTGAAGATTCGCTTCGTCTCGTGAACGACAGCGTCGCCGGATTCCGGCGGGACCTTCGGTCCGCGCGGTTCGTCTTCCGTGCTCCCGTAGCGCTCGGGGGAACTCCGAAATCCCCCTTTCACCGCTCGCTGGCGCTCACCGTTCGACTCCCGAGGCCTCCGGTAGTCGGCCTCGCTACTCCTCGCGCCCGATGAGCGACCAGTGGTGGTGGACGCTGCCGTCGGGGTGGCGTTCCGTCGAGACGTGGTAGACGTACACGTCGCCGAAGTCGCCGGCCGCGTCACGCTGGCGCTTGTGGACCACGAGGTAGCCGTCGCGCTCCTCGACGCGGACGACCTCCTCGTCCGTCCGCGGCTCGACGGTCGGGAGCGGCTCGTGGCGGGCACGGAGCAGTTCCTGGGCGTAGACCACGGCCCCGCGCAGGTCGTGCCCGTCGAGGCTCTGGAGCGTGCTGGCGACCGCTTCGGGGAGGTCGTCGGGCGGTGTCGGGTCGTCCATGCAAGGTGTTGACGATGGACGACCCTAAACCGTCGGCTGGTCGTCACGGGTGTCGAGCCGGGTCGTCGACGGGTGGTGAGTGACTCCGTCCGGGTGTGACGCTACGCGCTGTTCCGGGCGGGTTCTGCCGCGAGAGCGCAACCTTTAGGCACGAGTCTAGCGCACAACTCCGTAATGGCTTTCGAGGAGCTACTGAACGACCCCGTCATCCAGAAGTATCTACACGAGCTGGTTGGACCGACGGGGATGCCCGTCGCCGCCGCCCCTCCCGACGGCGAGGTGACAGACGAGGAACTCGCCGAGGACCTCGGACTGGAACTCAACGACGTCCGGCGCGCGCTGTTCATCCTCTACGAGAACGACCTCGCGTCGTACCGCCGCGTCCGCGACGAGGACTCCGGGTGGCTGACGTACCTCTGGACGTTCGAGTACGACCAGGT
The DNA here is from genome assembly GCF_023074835.1 of Halomarina salina. Taxonomy (NCBI): domain Archaea; kingdom Methanobacteriati; phylum Methanobacteriota; class Halobacteria; order Halobacteriales; family Natronomonadaceae; genus Halomarina; species Halomarina salina. Next base: position 464,812 of record NZ_JALLGW010000002.1, on the reverse strand, counting down.
CCCCGAGATTCTCGAAGAGGAGATGTACCACCTCCTGGAGGCGCTGGAGACCCGCAAGGACTACGAGGCGGACAACGAGTTCTACCTCTGTCCGGAGGAGTCCATCCGCTTCGAGTTCGGTGAGGCGATGGAGTTCACCTTCGAGTGTCCCTCCTGCGGTGCCGACCTGGAGTCGATGAGCAACGACCAGTTGATCCGGGCGATGGACGAGCGCATCGCGGCGCTCCGCGAGGAACTCAACGTCGAGTCGGCCGACGAGGCCCAGGCGTAGATGGTCGTCCTCGCGACGAAACTCTACGTCGAAGGCGACGCGCGCGAGCGTGCGGTCGACTCGCTGCGCTCGCTCGTCGCCAACGACCTGGCGGACCTGGACGTCGAGTGGACGCTCGGCGTCCGGGAGGACGGCTTCCCCTCGGTGACCGTCGAGGGTGACGACGAGGTGGTCGCCCGGAACCTGCTCCGCGAGGAGTGGGGTGCCATCACGCCGACCTTCGAGGCCGGCGAGGAGTACGTCGGCACCCTGGAGTCGTGGGACGACGAGGGGTTCGTACTCGACGCGGGCGAACGCGTCCGTATCCCCGCGAGCGAACTCGGCCTCGGGCAGGGGTCGCCCGCCCAGATTCGCAAACGGTTCGGCCTCGTCCAGCACGTCCCGCTCCGGTTCGTCTACGACGACGACGCGCCGCGACTCGCCGACAGCGAGCGGGACCGACTGTACGACTGGACCCGCGCCGACACCGGTCGGCTCAACGTCAACAGCGCGACCCGCGCGGAGGTGCGGGCGACGATGAACCGCGCCGGTCACGCACGGGACGTCGTCACCGTCGAGCGTCTCGGGTTGCTCGAACAGTCGGTCGTCTGCACGGAGGGGACGGACCCGCCCGGACTGCTCGCCAGCGTCGGGGAGTACCTCCCAGCCGAACTGCTCTGCGTGGTCCCATGAGGCGTGCGCTCGCGCTCTGTCTGCTCGTCCTGTTGACGGTGAGCGCGGGCTGTACCAGCCTCTTCGGCCCCGGCGAGGTGAGCGACGACCAGTTGAACGAGAACGCCACCTACGACGACGTCTGGCAGCAGGACGCCCAGGTCTACATCGACGTGCGGTCGAACGACTACCGCGCCGTCTACGACCTGGGCGAGAACCGCACGACGTTACAGGTGTTCGGCCGCAACGCGTTCGGCCTCGAACGGCCGCTCGACATCAGCGGCCTCCGGTATCGCTTCGACAACGGTACCGTCGTCAGCACCGACCAGCACGCCAACTTCACGGTCGACCAGGGGCGCGAGCAGTTGCGCATCACCGTCCCCGAGGCGAACGGCACGCTCGCGTTCACCGCGCCGAAGAGCGGCAAGTCGTTCGGCGTCCCGGCGTTCATCGAGGGCGTCTCCTACGAGGCGGCGCTGCCGCCGAAGACGGACGTGGCGGTGCCACTGCTCTCCAGCGTCGACCCGAGTCCCACGAGGACGACCGACGAGGACGGGCGCATCCACATCTACTGGGACTCCGTCTCCCGCGACGTCTCGGTGCGCTACTACCTCGACCGGGACCTGCTCATCTTCGGGGCGCTGGCGGGCATCCTCACCGTCGCGGGCATCGCCGGCGCGCTGTACTACCTCCGACAGATCCGCGAACTCGAACGTCGGCGCGAGGACGTCGCGCTCGACGTGAACCGCGAGGAGTGACGAGCCGTCTCGCACACGACGGCTGACACCTGTCCAACCCGGAACTCTTAGGCGCTGGACGGCCGGACCGGCCACATGGTCATCGTCGCCGAGGACGTCCGCAGGGAGTACGGCGACACCGTCGCGCTCGACGGCGTCTCGCTCTCCATCGACGACGGCGAGGTGTACGCGCTCATCGGGCCGAACGGCGCGGGGAAGACGACGCTCATCCGCGCGCTGACGGGCACCACCGACTACGAGGGGCGCGTCGAACTGTTCGGGACCGACCCGCAGACGGCCGACGCCGAGCGCCTCGGCCTGCTCCCGCAGTCGTTCTCGCCGCCGGAGCGACTCACCGCCCGCGAACTGGTCGACTACTACGGCGGCCTCTACGACCACGCCCGGCCGACCGACGAGGTGCTCGCCGACGTCGGGATGGCCGAGCACGCCGACACGTGGTACGAGAAGCTCTCGGGGGGCCAGCAGCGTCGCACCTGCGTCGCCGTCGCGCTGGTCAACGACCCGGACCTGCTGGTCCTCGACGAACCGACGACGGCCATCGACCCGGCGGGTCGCCGGTCGCTCTGGGACCTGCTCGACTCGCTCGTCGCGGGCGGGACGACGGTGCTCCTGACGACCCACTCGATGGCCGAGGCCGAACGCCTCGCCGACCGGGTCGGCCTGCTCGCCGACGGCGACCTCGTCGCCGAGGGGACGCCCCGCGAACTCGTCGAAGCGTACGGCGGCCAGTCGCGGCTGACCGTCGACACCGAGGGGGCGGTCGCCGACGCGGCCGCGAGCGCCGTCGAGGGAGCGGGCTACCGCGTCGCCACGACGGGTCGGGGTATCGTCGTCCGGGACGCGATGCCCGAGGACATCGCGCCCATCGTCGACGCCCTCGGAGCGGCCGACGTGTCGTACCACGCCCTGCGCTGGGAGCGTCCGGACCTCGAATCGGTCTACCTCGCGCTCACCGGGACGGGCGTGACGGAGACGGGTGAAGCGGTCGAACGCGAGGAGGCCGCGGCGTGACGTTCGTCAGTCGCGTCCGCGCCGAGACGACGGCGGCCGCGCTGGGGTTCCTCCGCCGTCGGACGGCCGTCTTCTTCACGTTCTTCTTCCCGGTCATCATCATCCTCATCTTCGGGGCGCTCGTCCAGACGAACCCGACCGGCGGCGGGCTGTTCTCCGAACCGCCCGTCTACTACCTGCCGGCCTACATCGGCGTCGTGGTGCTGTTCACGCCGCTCTCTCGCGTGGGCAGCGAGGTGGCCCGTCACCGCGACGACAACCGCTTCGAGAAGCTGGCGACGACGCCGCTGCGTCGCTGGGAGTGGCTGCTCGCCCAGACGGCCGTCAACGTGGCCATCATCGGCGCGGCGGCGCTCGTCATCTTCGCGCTGGTCGTGTTCGTCTCGGGCGCGCAAGTGGCCGTCGGGCCGGAACTGCTGGCGCTCGTCCCGTTCGTGGCGCTCGCGGTCACGCTGTTCTGCGGCGTGGGGGCCATCCTCGGCAGCGTCGCGGGGTCGCAGGACGGGGTCATCGCGGCGGCCAACGGCATCGCCATCCCGCTGCTGTTCCTCTCGGAGACGTTCGTGACGCCCGAGCAACTGCCAGACTGGTTCGTCCCCGTCCTCGACCTCTCGCCGCTGACGTACTTCTCGCGGGGGGTTCGCGAGGTCACGACGCCGCAGATGGCGGCGTACGCCGACGGCGGCATCCTCGTCCAGCACGGTCCCGCCGTCGCCCCGTGGCTGTTGAACCTCGTCGTGCTGACGGTGCTCGCCGTCGCCTTCTTCGCCGTCGGCGCGTTCGCGCTCCCGCGAACGGACTAGCTCGCGTTCCCGGAGACGGCCCAGAGAACTCTGTGTTACTGCTCGTCACCGACCGACGCCACGGACACCCTCAGCGAACCGGGACGTCCTGCCCGCTCGGCCGTCGCCCTCGCCCTCGCTGTCGGGGACGCCGCCCGCTACGGGCCTCCGGCATCGGCCGTTCGTCCAGTCGGACTCGCTCCTCGACGCGCTCGCCGTTCCGAATCAGTTCGAGCGTCACCTCGTCGCCGGGGCGGGTCTCGATGAGCAGGTGGCGCATCAGTTCCTCGTGGGCGTCGACGGGTTCGCCGTCGATGCTCACGACGACGTCGCCGCCCGCCGGCACGTCGTGGCCACGCACGCGGCGCGTTCCCCGACTGCCCCGGAGGACGCCTCGGGCCGGCCCGTCGTCCACGTCGACGACGAGGACGCCCCGCGGCCGGTCGAGGCGGTTGGCCTGCGCGACGCTCGGCGAGACGTCGAGCGTCCGCACCTTGAGGTACGGGTGGCGGTACTCACCGTCGCGGACGAGCGACGGCACGACGCGGGCGGCCACCTCCGCGCTCACGGCGAACCCGATGTTGTCGCCGCCGCGGGCGCGGTTGACGCCGACGACTCGTCCGTCGAGGTCGACCAGCGGCCCACCCGAGTTACCGGGGTTGATGGGGGCGTCCGTCTGGACCGTATCGGGGATGACGAACCCCGACCGCGTGACCATCGACCGCGACGCGCCGCTGACGACGCCGACCGACAGCGACCCTTCCAGACCCATCGGGTTGCCGAGGGCGGCGACGCGCGTCCCCGAAACGGGGTTCTCCGGCGCGAACGCGAGCGGTTCGGCGTCGTCGGGGAGGTCCGGGACGCGGACGACGGCGAGGTCGGTGTACGCGTCGCTGCCGACCACCTCGCCGACCCGCCACTGCCCGTCCGCGAATCGCACGTCGACCGCCGTCTCTCGGCCGACGACGTGCTGGTTCGTCACGACTACCGGGTCGCCGTCGGCCGTCTCGTGGACGAACCCGGACCCCGCACCGCCCGGTCTGCGCCCGTTGCCCGCGATGTAGATGGAGACGACCGAGGGGATGGTCGTCCGGTACAGCTCCTGATAGCGTGTCTCCTCGCTCATGGTGTGGCCGCCGCGACGCTTCGACGAGAATCGACCGCCCTCGGCGGACTAACCGGAGGTAAGCGAGAGCGAGTGATAACTGGCGTGCGAGTTGGTGTCACGCACGCACTGACGTGGGAGGCGACAGTTCGAGTGCCGAGACGCTACTCGTCGTCGCCACGGTTCGCGGCGAACGCCGGGACGGCCAGCAGGAGGAGCATCGCCTCGTGGCCCCGCGGCACCCACGAGTAGACGTGGTTGAGCATGACGTAGGTGACGACGCCGAGGAAGAGGCTCAGCGACCACGAGACGACGGCGATGCGGCCGACGCGCGCGTGGGCGGTGTCCCGGAGTTCGGCGGGTGTGTGGGTCAGTCCGAGGACGATGGCGTACAGCACCACGGGCACCGCGAGCACCGAGAGCAGGATGTGGATGGCGAGCATGGCGAGGTAGAGCGGTTCGACGATGCCCGCGTACTGCGAGAGGAACTGCCCGTCCTGGACGACGAACGACTTCTCGAACCCGCCGCCGACCTTCCAGAGGTAGAGGACGAGGAACAGGCAGATGAGCCCGAACGCGGTCAGCATCGCCGCGCGGTGCTTGCGGACGTCGCCGCGGCGGATGAACCGCCAGCCGACGAGGAGGGTGGTGAACGCGAGCGTGTTGACGACGGCGATGAGGTCCGAGAACAGGACGACCGTGTCCCGCGAGAGGTCGGGGAACAGCGGGATAACCCCGGCGAACGCGCCGAGGACGAGCGCGTAGCCGACGACGGAGAGCGCCGCGGTCACCGCACGCGGGTGCTCCTTGACGACGCTCCCGGAGGAGGCAGTTGCCATACTCGCAGTCGGGAGGCGAGGAGTATGGCCGCTTCGCTTCCGACCGAGTGCAGGGCGTCGAGGAATCGTGGACGCAGCGCGCTCGACGGCGACAACCGTGCGCCCGACCGCGATAACCGCGCGTCTGACGCACTGAATCGCCACCGTGTCGAACGTTGACTCGGGTTCTCGACCAGACAGCGTACTATCGGACAGTCCCCGCGCGCGAACTGGACATTCGAGTATAATACGGCGAATCGGTGTACGTCCTGACCCCGGCTAGCGATTCGACGTGAGATGAGAAACATCCACCCCTCGTGTCGTTGCGTCAGAGCGAACGAGTCGAAATACTATCTGGTCTGCATCCCGGAATAGACAATCAACTGACCATAATATCTAGATAGTCATTACTAGAGTAATAAAGCGAGTCGACTCTCTCTTACGACAGTTAGTCCGTGATTGCAGAACCGACGGTTGCCGGTTTTGGTGGTTGTCAACTATCCACAGGGTACTGTAACGAATCTGTCAATCGTGGCGGCGGGAGTTCCTGTTGGTTCAGAATAACTATCCGCCGAAATTCGAACCGTCTCGTCGCATGCAACCACCTGACGACGTGCGACGACGGACGATTGCAGTAACTTTCACGTTCCTCATGGTGCTCTCCACCGCGACGGCCGGACTCGCGTTCGGCGTCGCGGGCGTGTTCGCTCAGGAGGAGACGCCGGCGCTCTATCGAGTGAACGCCGGGTCCGGGACCGTCGCCGCCACCGACGGCGGCACCGACTGGACACCCCCGGGAAGTACGACAGGGGTGAGTCTCAGCGGGGGGACGACCTACTCGGCGAGCGCGTCGGTCTCTCTCGGTAGCTCCGTTCCGGCGGGGACACCGACCGACCTGTTCACCAGCGAGATATACGGCGACCAGCAGTGGACGTTCGACGACGGCATCCAGAGCGGGACGCCGTACGAGGTGCGCCTCTACTTCGCCGAGATATACCACGTCGACGGCCACGCCGACAACGACGACGGCGGCGACGGTCAGGTCGGCGACCGCGTCTTCGACGTGAGCGTCCAGGGCGAGACGGTCCTCGACGGCTACGACATCTACGCCGACATCGGTGCGGAGACCGCCGTGATGAAGTCGTTCACCGTGACGCCGACCGACGGGACGATAGCCGTCGGACTCACGACCGTCACGGACAACGCGAAGGTCTCGGCCATCGAGATCGTCCCGGCCGAGCCGGAGCCCGACACGCTCGGCGGCCCCTCGGCCGTCGACTTCGGGTCGGTGCTCACCGGCGACAGCGAGGCGAAGACCGTGACCGTCACCAACCTCGGTGGCAGCGGCGACCCGAGCATCGACGTCTCGGGCGTCTCGGTCACGGGACCCGACGCCGACGAGTTCGCGGCCGGCGGTCCCTCGCAGGGGTCGCTGGCCCCCGGCGAGTCCGCGACCATCCCGGTGACGTTCATTCCGGCCGACGCACAGGCCAAGAGCGCGACGCTCGAAGTGAGCCACTCCGGGAGCAACTCGCCGCTGACCGTCGCCCTCTCGGGTGAGGGCGCGAGTTCGGCGCAGGTCGGCTTCGGGAAGAGCGGCCTCCAGGGCTTCGGCCAGGGGTCGCTCACGGCGCTGGAGTTCGGCCCCGACGGTCGCCTCTACGTCGCCCAACAGGACGGCGACGTCTACGCGCTGGAGGTGACCCGCGACGGCGAGAACTCGTACGACGTGGTCTCTCAGGAGAGCGTCGACGCCATCAAGGACATCCCGAACCACGACGACAACGGGAACTACGTCTCCGGCGAGAACACGCGGCAGGTCACCGGCCTGACGGTCGGCGGCACCGCCGAGACGCCCGTCGTCTACGTCTCCTCGTCCGACCCGACCATCGACGTCGGGACGGACGACGACGACACGGACACGAACTCGGGGGCCATCTCCCGGCTCACGTTCGACTGGAACGGCGACGGGAGCCTGAACGGGGTCGACCACGAGGTGCTCGTCCTCGGCCTCCCCCGCTCCGAGGAGAACCACGCCACGAACGGGATGGACCTCAGCGACGACGGCACGACGCTGTTCGTCGCGCAGGGCGGCCACACGAACCAGGGTGCGCCCAGCAACAACTTCGGCCACACGTCCGAGTACGCGCTCTCGGCCGCGGTGCTCTCGGTCGACCTCCAGCAGATCGACCAGAACTACCAGCCGAAGAACCTGCAGGACTACGACAGCGCCTACCCGGACGTCGAGTTCCTGTACGCGATTCCGACCATCCAGACCGACGACGCCACCGACGGCGACGACCTGCCGTTCGGCGGCGACGACGGCGTCAACCAGGCGAAGTGGGTCGAGGACGGTCCCGTTCAGGTCCACTCCTCGGGCTACCGGAACCCGTACGACCTGGTCCTGACCGAGGACGACCGACTCTACACTATCGACAACGGCCCGAACGGTGGCTGGGGCGGCCAGCCCATCGGCGAGGGTTCGGGCGGGGTCTGTACGAACGAACCGAACGACCCCGGCTCCGGGGACGGTGACCAGCTCCACCTCGCCAGCGAGGGGAGCTACGGCGGTCACCCCGCTCCCATCCGGGGCAACCCGACCGGCGCGGACATCTACGACGCGGCGGGGAACCTCGTCTACGACATCACCGAGTCGAACAGCCCCGTTCCCGCCTCGAAGGTGAACCCCATCGAGTGCGACTACCAGGGCGCGAACGAGGACAACTCCCTCGGCGACGAGTTCGGCTGGACGGGCGGTATCGAGGAGTACACCGCCTCGAACTTCGGCGGCCAGATGCAGGGCGACCTGCTGGTCGTCGTGGGCTCCAGCTCCGTCACCCGCGTCGAACTGACCGCCGACGGCACCGGCGTCACCGAACAGAGCGGCAACTTCTTCAGCGACCTCAGCGCGCTCGGCATCGCCGCGCAGGGCGACGACGGCCCCTTCCCGGGGACCGTCTGGACCGCCCGCGGCGGCATCACGGTGTTCGAGCCGACCGACTACGAGGGTAGCGGCGGCGGTGGCAACCAGTGTACCGCGGCCGACGACGTGGCCCTCGACGAGGACGAGGACGGCTACGACAACGCCGACGAACTCGACGCGGGCACCGACCCGTGTTCGGCGGCCTCGACGCCCGCGGACTTCGACGGTGACGGCACCTCGAACGTCAACGACGCGGACGACGACGACGACGGCACGCCCGACACGGCCGACCCGTTCGCGCTCGACGCCGACGACGGCACCTCGACGTCCCTGCCGGTCACCATGGACCTCTCCGAGACCCAGCTGTTCGGTCCGAACGGCCAGGGCTGGACGGGCCTGATGACCAACGGGCAGGACGACTACCTGGACCTCTACGACCCCGACCAGATGACGGTCGGCGGCGCGGCGCAGGTCCTGACGGTCGAGAACGTCCCCTCGGGCGACGCGGTCAACGACCAGAACGCCCAGCAGTTCGCGTTCCAGCGCGGTGTCGACGCCCCCGACCAGCCGTTCACCGTCTCGACGACGGTCAACGGCTTCCCGGCCGACCCCCAGAACTACCAGGGGCTCGGTATCTACGTCGGGAACGGCGACCAGGACAACTACCTGAAGCTCATCCTCTCCGCGGAGGGCGGCGACGGTGGTATCCAGTTCGCCAAGGAGGTCGACGGCTCGTTCGGCGAGTACGACCAGCACGTCACCGACGGGAGCGTCACGGGGCCGAGCAGCAACACGGACCTCTCGCTGACCGTCTTCCCGAGCAACGAGACGGTGAAGGCGTACTACACGCCGCCCGGCGGCGAGAAGACGTACGTCGGCGAGACGACGGTGCCGTCGTCCTGGCTCGACAGCGCCGACGGCAGCGGTCTCGCGGTGGGCGTCGTCGCGACGTCCTACAACGCGGGGTCGACGTTCGACGCGACGTGGACCGACCTCGTCGTCGAGTACGTCACGCCGCCCGCCAACCAGCCGCCGGTGGCCGACGCCGGCGCGGACGTCACCGTCGAGGAGGGCCAGCAGGTCACCCTCGACGCGTCCGGCTCCAGCGACCCGAACGCGGACACGCTCGGGTTCACCTGGTCACAGCTCGACGGCCCCGACGCGGGCCTCGACTTCTTCGACTCGGAGTCGGTGTCGTTCACCGCTCCCGACGTCGACGGCGACCAGACGCTCACCTTCCAGGTCAGCGTCTCCGACGGCGAGTTCTCGGACACCGACACGGTGACCGTGACCGTCGAGGACGCCGACGGCGAACCCGCCGACGGCACGGTCGTCCACCGCGTGAACGTGGGCGGTCCCGAACTGGCCGCGACCGACGACGGGCCGGTCTGGAGTGCGGACACCAGCGGCAGTCCGTCGCCGTACCTCGTCGCCGGCGGGTCGATACCCGGCGGCCTCCCGTACGCGGTCGGCGGTGTCGACGCGTCGGTGTCCTCGGATACGCCGACCGCGGTGTTCGGGACCGAACGGTACGACCCCGACAGCGGCGACGAGATGCTCTGGAGCTTCTCGGCGCAGTCCGGGACGACCTACGAGGCCAGGCTGTACTTCCACGACGGCTACAGCGGGACGAGCGACCCCGGCGACCGGGTGTTCGACGTCTCGGTAGAGGGCCAGCAGGTCCTGACCGACTTCGACCCCATCGTCGCCTACGGCGACAACACCGGCGGCATGGAGTCGTTCACCGTCACGCCGACCGACGACAGCGTCGACGTGGAGCTGCTCCACGGTCTCGCCGAGAACCCGCAGATCAACGCCATCGAGATAGTGGCCGTCGGCGACGACGGCCCCGGACCGGTGGGCGAGTTCACCTCGCCGCCGACCGACACCGACGGCGACGGCGTCTACGAGGACGTCAACGGCGACGGCTCGTTCGACGTCGGCGACGTCCAGGCGTTCTTCCAGAACTACGAGGGTAGCACGGTCCAGGACAACGTCGACGCGTTCGACGTCAACGGCGACGGCTCGGTCAACGTCGGCGACGTCCAGGCCCTGTTCCAGGAGGCGACCAGTAGCTGAGCGACCGCAACCGGGAGCGGCCGATCACCGCTCTCGCAGTTCTCGCGGGTCGTCGGCGGCGACGGACGGACTCCAGAGGTCCGCCATCACCCGTCGCTCGCGGCGGCCACCTGCAGGAGAACGGTTCGCCGACTCGGGTCGGCGTGACAGCCAACACAGACACAACACAAAAATGACAAGAAACAGAGGGGCCGGAACGGCCCTCAGACCACTCGCGGCCATCGTCTTCGCGGCGATGCTCGTCGTCTCCGCGGGCGCGGCCGGGGTCGCCTTCGCGGCGACCAGCACCGAGGTCAGCGTCCTCGCGACCAGCCAGACGGTCGACGTCGGCCAGACGGCCACGTTCGAGGTCGTCGTCGAGAACACCGACGGCGACGTCGGGGCGGCGGAAGGGGAGGTGACGCTCACCGACTCCTCGGTCGCCCAGATAACCGACGTGAGCTACGCCGGTAGTCCGGCGAGCACGAACGTGGACGTCGCCTCGGACGGTGGCTCGGCCACCTTCGCGGCGTTCTACGGGTCGAACTCCCTCGCGGGTGACGGCCCGAGCGTCACGGTCCTGACCGTGACCGTCGAGGGGACCGCCGCCGGGCAGACCGGCGTCGACCTCGCCGAGTTCCTCGTCTTCGACGACGCGGGGTCGGGCTACGACGTCACGGCGACCAACGGCGCGACGCTGACCGTCGAGGGCAGCGACGATGCCACCAGCGCGACCGTCACCGCCAACGACGGCGAGGGCATCGCGGCGAGCACCTACGGCGGCGGCTCGTTCGCCATCACCAACGACGGCGAGACCGACGTCGAGTCGGTCACCATCGACCTCTCGGAGAGCGTCGTGCCCGACGTCGTGTTCGACCCCGACGGGACCGCCGGCGACGCGGTCGCCAAGGGGTTCAGCCCCGACGGCGGCGCGAGCGCGACCGGTCTCGTCGACGGCACGTTCTCGGCCCCCCACAACGGCGTGGACGGCGAGGACGGCTACGACGTGCTGACCATCGCGTTCGACGACTTCCAGCCCGGCGAGACGCTGACGTTCTCGGTCGACATCGACCCGACGAGCATCAAGGACGTCGACAGTTCGGGCGGGGCCGGGTCGGTCTCCGGCCTCGAACTCGCGGGCAGCACCGTCACCGTCACCTCGGCCGACGGGAGCGTCACGAACGACCTGTTCACCGACGGAAGCGCCGGCGGCGCCCAGGCGACCGCGAACGGCGACGTCGCCGCAGCGCCCACGCTCGGCGTTCAGGGCGTCACGCTGGGCGGGACCGACTTCCCGGCCCACGCGGCCGCGACGGTCGGCGACCAGAGCCAGACGCTCACCGTCGACGGACCGGCCGGCGAGAGCGTCACCCTGCTCCACGTCGTCGGGACGCCGGCACCCGCCGCCGGCTACGACGTCGACGACTACGAGGCGAACATGGCCGCGAGCGTCTCCACGCAGACGGTCGCGCTCGGCTCCGACGGGAGCGCGACGGTCGCGGTCTCCCTCTCGGAGGGCGACTACGACTACTTCCTCGCGGCGGTCGCGGGCGAGAACTCCGGTCGCACCTCCCAGACGGTGATTCTGGAGTACGACTCGGACGCTCCGTCGGGACCGTCCGACGGTGAGGTGGTGTTCGCGGTGAACGCCGGCGGGAACCAGTACACGGCCACCGACGGCACGGAGTACGCGGCGGACACGAACTTCGGCGGCGGGAGCACGTACAGCGTCTCCGGCGCGCCGGACGTCGCGAACACGGACGACGACGCGCTCTACCACACCGAGCGCTACGGCGACCCGTTCAGCTACGACGTGCCCGTCGAGAACGGCGTCTACGAGGTGACCCTGCAGTTCGCCGAGATCTACCAGGGCGTCTCGCCGAACGACGGCGACACGGACCAGATCGGCGACCGCGTGTTCAGCGCGAACGTCGAGGGCGGTGCGGTCGAACTGGTGGACTACGACATCTACGCGGACGTCGGTCCGCTCTCCGCGACCGAGCGGACGTACACCGTCGAGGTGACCGACGGCGAACTGAACGTCGAGTTCAGCGCCAGCGCGGACAACGCGAAGGTCAGCGCCATCGTCGTACGCTCCGTCGAGGACGGCAGCGGCGGCGGACCCGTCGCACCCAACGCGTCGGTGGCCGTCACCCCCGACTCGGGCGTCGACGCGACCACGTACACGGGTGGGTCGTTCCAGGTGACCAACACCGGCGAGTCGGCCATCGAGACGCTCACGCTCGACCTCGCGCCGACGATGCTGCCGGACATGGTGTTCGACCCGTACAACACCGCCGGCGACAACGTCGGGAAGGAGTTCAGCCTCGACGGCGGTGCGGTCACCGTCACGAACGTCGAGTACGCCGACTTCCACAACGGCGTCGACGACACGGCGGGCTACGACTCGCTGGTCGTCACGCTCGACGGGTTCGACCCCGGCGAGACGATGACGTTCTCGGTCGACAACGACCCGACCAGCATCAGCAGCACGCCGCTCGGCTCGCAGGCCGCCGGTCCGGTCTCCGGACTGGAGCTCTCGGGGGCGACCGTCACGGTCGCCAACGAGGCGGGCGCGACTACCGCCGACCTCGTCGGCGACGGGAGCGCCGGCGGGGCCGAGGCGTCCCTCGACGGTGACGTCGCCCCGGCGCCGACCATCGGCGTCGACGGCGTCTCCCTCGACGACTCGATACTCTCCGCGCGCCACGCCGGCGCGACGGTGAACGAACAGGCCCAGACCGTCACGGTCAGCGGTCCGGCGAACGCGCCGGTCACGCTCGTGCGCGTCGAGGGCGTCCTCGACCTGAGCGACGTCCCGACGCCGTACGACGTGGAGGACTACGAGGCCAACAAGGCGGTCGTCGTCGAGTACTACTCGACCACGACCGACGCGACCGGCCAGGCGACCGTCGCGGTCGACCTGACCAACTCCTCGGCCGACGGCGGCCTGAACTACTTCGTCGCGGCCGTCGAGGACGGCGACGGCGACCCCGGATTCGCCTCGAACTACGTCGTCCTCCGGTACGACCCGTCCAGCACGGGCGACGACGGTCCCGGACCGGTGGGCGAGTTCACCTCGCCGCCGACCGACCCCGACGGTGACGGCGTCTACGAGGACGTCAACGGCGACGGTTCGTTCACCGTCTCCGACGTGCAAGCGTTCTTCCAGAACTTCGAGGACGGCGTCGTCCAGGCCAACGAGGACGCCTTCGACGTCAACGGCGACGGCTCGGTGACCATCTCGGACGTGCAGGCGCTGTTCGTCGCACTCCAGGGAGGAAACTCGTGAGCCAGCGCCACAGCCACGGAGCGGCCGATCACCGCTCCGATGCGCGACCGGCGGCCGGACTCCAGAGGTCAACCTCTCCCCGCCACGTCGCCCCATCGACCCCGTTCGGCCGCCGAACGGACACGACTCGACCAGCAGCGCGAACGACCACGACAGAAGACGAATGAACCACGATACATCGACACTCAGGGCGGTCGCGGCCCTCGTACTCGCGACGATGCTCGTCGCCGCGGCGGGCGTCCCGGGCGTCGCCATGGGCGCGACGAGCACCGAAGTCAGCATCGCACCGAACAGCCAGACCGTCACCGTCGGCCAGACGACGACGTTCGACGTGGTCGTCGAGACCACCGACGGCGACGTCGGGGCGTCCGACGTCGACCTCGAACTGACGGATCCGTCAGTGGCGGAGATCACGGCCGTCAGCGTCGCCGGCAGCCCCGGCTTCGTGAACACCGACGTCGCCGCCGACGGGTCGTCGGCCGGCTTCCAGGCCGTCTACGGCAACAACCCCATCGCGGGGGCGAGTCCGACGATAGCGACCGTCACCGTCGAGGGTGTCGCCGAGGGGTCGACCGGCCTCAGCATCACCGACGCCGACCTCAGTGACCTGCCCGGCAACTCCTACGACGTGACCGGCACGAACGGCGCGACGCTGACCGTCGAACCGGTCGCGGTGGACCCGGCAGACTTCCAGGTCTCGAACCTGCAGGCACCGGGAAGCGCCGACGCGGGCGAGTCCATCTCCGTCTCGGCGACCGTCACGAACGACGGCGGCGAGAGCGGGACCCAGACCGTCGTCTACCAGTTCGACGGGCAGACGCTCGACTCCGAGCAGGTGACGCTCGACGCCGGGCAGTCCCAGGCCGTCACGTTCGACGTGACCGTCCCCGGCAGCGCCAGCGCGGGCAGCTACACCCACGGCGTGTACAGCGACGACGACAGCGCGACGGCCGCACTGAGCGTCGCCGCGTCCTCCGGCGGTGGCGGCGACGGGCCGGCGACGGCCGTGAGCCTCTCGCCGTCCGAGCAGACCGTCGGCGTCGGCGGCACGGCCACCTTCGACGTGGTCGTCGAGAACGCCGACGGCGGCGTCGGTGCCATCGACCTGGACGTGGCAATCGGCGACACCGCCACGGCGGAGATCGTCGGCATCGACTCGCCGGCGACCGGCTTCGAGGACGCGAGCGTGGCCGGCGACGGCTCCTCGGCGTCCATCGCCGCCGTCGGAATGGACACGGCCGACACCGGCGCGGTGACGGTGGCGACGGTGACCGTCGAAGGGGCGAGCGTCGACTCGACGACGCTCTCCGTCTCCTCGGCGGTCCTCGGGACCGAAGACGGCGTCGAGACCTACGACGTGACCGGCACGTCCGACGCGACGCTGTCCGTCGTCCCGGCGGAGTTCCTCGTCTCGAACCTCGACGGCCCCGACAGCGTCGTCCGCGGCGAGTCGCTCACCGTGACGGCCGACGTCACGAACGACGGGAGCCTGGAGACGACCAAGACCGTCTCGCTCCGCTTCGACCTGAACGGCGACGGGACGCTCGCGCCCGGCGAGACCGTCGCGTCCGCGCCCGTCACCCTCGGTGCCGGCGTGACCGACTCGGTCCCGCTCAGCGCCGCGATTCCCGACTCCCTCGCGCCAGGCGAGTACGACTACGGCGTGTTCACCGTCGACGACGAGGCGACCGGGACCGTCGCGGTCACTCTCGCGCTCATCGACGACAGCTACGCCGGACCGCCACAGGACCTCGACGGCGACGGCGTCTACGAGGACGTCAACGGTGACGGCGAACTGACCGCCAGCGACGTGCAGGCGCTGTTCGTCAACCGCGACTCCGGCGTCGTCACCGGCGACCCGCTCCTGTTCGACTACAACGGCGACGGCCAGTTCAACGTCGTCGACGTCCAGAACCTCTTCGCCCAGACCAGTGACTGAGACCACACCACAGCACAGCCGACGACCAGCACACAGCGATAGACGACACACCAACCGATGACACCGAAACACAGGACCCGACCGACGTACCGCACGCAGACACTGGCGATACTGGGAGTACTCCTGCTCCTCGTCGGGGCGATGACCCCCATCGCCCTCGCTCAGGAGGACGGAGTGACCGTCGCCGCGTCGCCCGCGAACCCGACGATAGCGAACGGCGAGAGCGTCACCTTCGACGTCGTCGTCGAGGGCGCGGACACCGTCGGAGCCATCGAGGGCGACGTCGCGCTGACGAACCCCTCGGTCGCCGAGATAACCGCCGTCTCGCTGGGCGGGTCGCCGGCACTGGAGAGTGCCCGCGTCGCGGCCGACGGTGACTCGGCCGCGTTCGAGGCCATCTACGGCAACGACCCGCTCACCGGGAGCAGCGTCGTCGTCGCGACGGTGACCGTCGTGGGCACCGCCGACGGCCAGACCGGCATCGACCTCTTCGACGTCGCCGCGGGCGACGCCGCGGGCGCGAGTCTCGCCGTCACCAGCGTGAGCGACTCGTCGCTCACCGTCGGGTCGTCGACGGACCAGCCCACGGAGGAGCCACCAGCGACCACGGACGAGCCGCCGGTGACCACCGACGAACCGACCGAACAGCCACCGGCGACGACCGACGAACCGCCGGCCACCACGGAAGAACCGCCAGCGACGACCGAACAGCCACCGGCGACCACGGAGCAACCGCCGACCACTACGGAGCAACCGCCAACGACCACGGAGGAGCCGCCAACGACCACGGAAGAACCCCCGGCGACGACCGACGAACCGCCGGCGACGACTGAGGAGCCACCGTCGACCACCGAGGAGCCGACGGAAGAACCCACCGAGCAGCCCACCGAACAGCCGACGGAGACACCCGATGACGGTACGGACGGCGACGATGGTGACGACGGCGAGTCGACCTACTTCCAGGTCGACTTCGTCGTCGGCGAACCGAAATCGCACGTCGGACCCGACGACGGGTTCTACAGCGACGAGCAGCGCCTCGTCCGGTACGCGCACGGCGTCGACGACCGGACGACCCGCAGCGGGTCGACACCGACGCTCGCCGACGACGCGGCGGCCTGCCTCGACGCGGGCTACGTCCAGGTCGAAGACGGCACGGCGACGATATCGTTCGCCGTCGACGACGGCTGTGAACTCACGCTGAGCCTCGTGAGCTACGAGAAGCCCGGCGCTGGCTTCGACCGGGGCGTCTCGCAGGAGATGGTCGACGCGTCCACCGGGACGTTCGGCCCCGGCGAGTACTCCCTCACCGTCGAGTTGCCCGACGGCGACGAGGTCGACGCGAGCGCGCCCGCGTAATCCGCAGAACCACGTGGTCGGGTCGGTCCCACCGGCCCCGCAGGCGTCACTTTTTCGACCGACTCGACGTCACACGACCGAGACGTCCGTACAGAGCAGTCGCAGTCCGACCGGTAGGTCCTAGTCGGTCCGGTCGCCCCGCTCCGGTCTCCTTAGACAGTTCGTTAGAGTCAATGTGCCACCCCGTGAAGCGGGGGTCATGAGCGCAGATACGGACCAGCGGACCATCCGCTGTCTGGTAGCGAAAGTCGGGCTGGACGGTCACGACCGGGGGGCACACGTCATCGCGCGGGCGTTCCGCGACGCCGGGTTCGAAGTCATCTACTCGGGGCTCCACCGGTCGCCCGACGAGGTCGTCCAGGCCGCCGTCCAGGAGGACGTCGACGTGCTGGGCATCTCCATCCTCTCGGGGGCGCACAACACGCTCGTCCCGAAGATTCTCGAGGGGCTCGAGGAGTACGACGCGCTGGACGACACGCTCGTCGTCGTCGGCGGCATCATCCCCGAAGACGACCGGCCCGAACTGAAGGAGGCGGGCGTCGGCGGTATCTTCGGCCCCGGCGCGTCGATGGAGGAGGCGGTCGAGTTCGTCCGCGAGAACGCTCCCCAGCGCGACTGATGGGCGACCTCATCGACGACCTGCTCGCGGGGAAGCACCGAGCGCTCGCCCGCGCCATCACACGTATAGAGAACCGCACGCCGGGCTACCGCGACCTCGTCAGCGAACTGTACCAGCACACGGGGGACGCCGACGTCATCGGCGTCACCGGGTCGCCGGGCGCGGGGAAGTCGACGCTCGTCGACAAACTCGCGAAGCACTACCGCGACGAGGGTCTCACCGTCGGCGTCATCGCCATCGACCCCTCCTCGCCGTTCACCGGCGGCTCCGTCCTGGGTGACCGAATCCGGATGGCGAGCGTCTCGGGCGACATGGACGTGTTCTTCCGGTCGATGAGCGCTCGCGGCAGCCTCGGCGGCCTCTCGACGGCCACCGCGGACGCCGTCAAGGCCCTCGACGCGTTCGGCAAGGACAAGGTCATCGTCGAGACGGTCGGCGCGGGGCAGAACGAGATAGACATCGTGAAGACCGCCGACACGGTCGCCGTCCTCGTCCCGCCCGGCAGCGGCGACGACGTGCAGATGCTCAAAGCGGGCATCCTCGAAATCGGCGACGTGTTCGTCGTCAACAAGGCCGACCTGCCCGGCTCGGACCGCACCGTGATGGAACTCCGGGAGATGATCGACACCCGGAACGACTACACCGAGACCGCCGAGCACCACGGGGGCGACGCGGCGGCCGCGATGGAGCGCGTCACCCAGAGCGAGGCGGACGAGGAGGGCTGGGAGCCGGTCGTCCTGGAGACGGTCGCCGAGGAGGGAACCGGCGTCGAGGAACTCGTCGAGACGCTCGCGGACCACGCCCGATACCTGGAGGAGTCGGGGACCGGCGAGGAGCGGGCGCGCCAGCGCTACGCCGAGGAGATACGCACGCTCCTCCGCGAGGACGTCAACCAGCTCGTCGCGGGCGAACTCGCCGCCCGCGGCGGAATCGAGGAGTACGTCGAGCGCGTGCTGGCCCGCGAGACCGACCCGTACGCCGTCGCGGACGAACTCGTCACGCCCATCGAGGAGTGCGTCGACGCCGAACGCGACGGCTGAGGCGAGTACGGTCGAGGTGGCTTCGACTGAGAAGACTCGGCCGAGGCGACCTGGGTCGAGGCGACGTCGGAGCGAGCGAGACGGTCACGTGCGGCGAGGGAACTGACACCGCGTGGACAGGGATTAAGCGCCCGACCGTCCTACGGAGACCATGCGCATTCGTAAGCTTCTCGTCGGTGCGGTCGCCGGCCTCGGGGGGACAGCCGTCGCCAACCGACTGCTGTCGGACCGGGCGTCGACGCCGCACACGCCGCTGGGCCGAGCGACCCAGACGTACCGCTGGCGCGGGTTCGACGTCTCGTACACCGAGGCGGGCGACCCGGACGACCCGGACCTCGTCCTGTTCCACGGCGTCAACGCCGCCGCCTCGTCGGCCGAGTTCGTCCCGGTGTTCGACGCGCTGGCCGAGGAGTACCACGTCCTCGCACCCGACCTGCCGGGGTTCGGCCTCTCGGACCGGCCACCGCTGATGTACTCCGCGTCGCTGTACGAGACGTTCGTCGCCGACTTCCTGCGAGACACCAGCGAGGACGCCACCGTCGTCGGGTCGTCGCTTTCCTCGGCGTACGTCGCTCGTTCGGTGGCGGAGGGCGACCTCGACGTGCGCGAACTCGTCCTCGTCAGCCCCACGACGACGACGGTACCGGGGCGGCGCACGTGGCTCCGGTCGCTGCTGCGCGCACCGCTCGTCGGCGAGGGCCTGTTCAACCTGCTGGCGAGCAAGCGCTCGTTACAGTACTTCCAGGCCGACCACGGCTTCTACGACACCAGCCACGCCGACCCGGAGTGGACGGAGTACCGCTGGCAGTTGGCCCACCAGCCCGGCGCGCGGTTCGCGCCCGCGTCGTTCGTCGGCGGCTTCCTCGACTCGGACGCCGACCTGGAGGCGACGCTCGCCGACCTGGATATCCCCGTCACGCTCGTCTGGGGACGGAACGCCACCGACATGCTCCCGGTCGAACGCGGGCACGACCTGGCCGAGGCCGCGGACGCCCGACTCGTCGTGTTCGACGACGCTCTGCTCCTGCCTCACTACGAACACCCCGGCGAGTTCGTCGCCGTGGTCCGCGGCGAGGACGTGGACGACCTGGAGTACGTCGAGGCCTGAACGGCAGCGTCGAGGGTGAACAGCGTTCTCGGCTATCAGCAGTGAGTAACCGGTACTGATTAGCGGAGGGAATTTGCGTCAAGTGTATGGCACGTGATGTTGACGACTCGACACGGGTCGTAGAGTCTGAAATCGGTGAATCGATGGTTCGTGAATACGTGACCGTTCATGACTCCACGGTAGGAGACGACTGTGGCATCTACGAGCGGACATCGCTCAAGAAGTGCCACGTGGGCGATAGCGTTGACATCAACGCAGGCTGTTTCGTCGAAAACGCCGAGATCGGTGACGAAGTACAGGTCGGTCCAAACTGCAGTATCGTGGGGGTCACGCACGATCTCGGTGAAGACGGTATGGAACTCCGCGACGATGTGTTCGAGCGAATTATTCTCCACGACGGGGCGTTCGTCGGTGCAGGCGCTGTAATCGCTCCCGGTGTCGAAATCGGACCGAATGCAGTCGTGGCAGCTGGCTCCGTCGTCGACGAGGCGGCGGTACAGTTCGGGGAAGCGCAGGTCGTAACAGGTCGTCGTGGCGACGGTGAACCCGTCGAAGTCCACGGTGGGCAGCGACTCGCCCGCGACGAGCAGGTCGGACTCCGCGGAGTCGTAGCCGAACAGGTGGCGCTTGCGGTAGACGGCGCGGCGGTCGCCCGCCCGGTCGAGGAAGACGGAGGTGTTGGCGAGGCCCTCCTCGGCGGGGCCGCCGTCGGTCGTCGCGAGGTCCTCGACGATGCTCCCCGCGACGATGCCCACCTCGTGGTCGCGGGCGGCCTCCGCGAGGCGGGTGAGCGTCGGTCCGTCGAGGGACTCGGCGCTGCGGGCGTAGCTGTCGAACGCGAAGTAGCCGACGGTGAACAGTTCCGGGAGGACGACGAGGTCCGCGCCGCGGTCGCTCGCCCGGTCGACGGCGGCCACCGCGCGGTCGACGTTCTCCGTCACGTCGGTCGGTTCGACGTCGAGTTGCGCGAGGGCGAGTCGCATGGATACTCAGGCGGTCGCCAGGTCGCGGCGGAGCGCGTCCTCCAGGTTGTCGAGTTCGCCGTCGAGGTTGCGCTCGAAGTACTTCTCGACGCCGGGGAGCTTCCCGTCGACGGTGAAGCGGTTCGTGAGTCGCGTGCCGTCGCCGTGGGGCGTGAGTTCGTGTTCGCCGACGACGCGCATCACCTTCGAGCGCCCGACGAACCGGACGTACTCCGGCGGTCGGACGTCGGTCTCCTCCGTCTCGATGGACGCGGTCCGTTTGAGCAGCGGGATGGGGAGTTTCACGTGCCAGACGGCGGTCCCTTCCCCCGTCTCTTCGAACTCGTCGACGACGCTGATGGGTGCGGCGCGCTTGCGCGGGTCGGAGATGAACGCCCAGACCTCCTCGGGGGAGGCGTCGAGGTCGAACGTCCGTTCGACGCGTACGGTCATGGGGGTACTACGAACCGCAGCGGAAAATTACCGTGGGGTTCCGGTCAGGCACCGGGGGTTACTCGCCACGTGGTGGACTTGGCGCGACCCCACTTCTCGATGTCGACGTCGTCGGCGCTGTCGGCGAGTCGGGGCAGTCTGGCACCGACCTGCTTCGCGGTGAGACCGACTCCCTTCGCGATGCGTTTGGCGCGGAAGTACTGGTTACCGTTCGCGACGCTGTCGCGAAGGTACTCGAGGATCTGCTGGTCTTCCTCGCTCAACTCTGCCATAGCCATCGCTAGGCGATTGCGCGGATTAACGGTTACGGCCTGCGGTCGCTGGTCACCGGGGTTGCTCGGCGAGATGCAACGCGGCGATGAGGACGGTCCCGGCGACCATCGCGGCGGCGAACCCCATCCCCGCGAGCACCTGCATCTCGTCGAACGCGGCGACGAGCATCACGAGCGCGCCGCCGACGCCGAGCGCACCGAACAGCAGTCCGAGGCCGAGGCCCATATCGGACCCGACTGACGCTTCCATACGCATCGCTCGTGGAGCGACCGGATAAACCCCGCCGATTCGGGCGACGCTCGCCACCGGTCTCCGGACGAGTCGGTCGCTACGAGACCTCGCGCCGCTCGTCCGGATGGTTCCTCGTCGTGACCTGTTGAACACAAAGCATATCATCTACCTCCCGAGTGTCGGTGCATGGATAGGAATCTGGTCCTCGCTGCCGGCGTCGCGCTGGTGGTCCTCGTCTCGGCCGTCGGGATGGTGGCCGTCCCGGGCGTCCTCGCGGCCCCCCAGCAGGACCCCGAACCACCCAGCAGGCTCGCCGTGAGCGACCTCGCCATCGGCACCGGCGCGGTCACCGGCGAGACGGCGACCCTCCGCGTCGAGACCCGACTGAAACACCGCGGCGGCGCGGCCGACAACGTCACCCTCCGCGTCCGCGCCGTCGACGCCGCGTCCGGCCTCGTCGAGACCGAGCGCACCGTCGCGGTCGGCACGGTCGACGGCGACCGCGAACGGGCGGTCACCGCGAACATCACCGTCCCGCGCTCGGGCGACTACCGCGTCGAGTCCATCGTCTACCAGAACGAGCGCCGAATCGTCGAGACCCGCCGGTCGGTCTCGGGCGTCGGGTCGCTCCAGCCCGCGTTCGCCGAGAGCGACCTCCAGTTCCACCGGTTCGACGGGCCGATGCCCGCCGTCGAGTTCGAAATCGCCGCCAGCGACGACGACCGGACGACGCTCGCCGTCGACGCCCTCCTGACGAACACCGGCGACGACGTGGTCGGCGACGTCGAACTGCTGGTCAAGGCCCGGCAGGTCGACTCCGGCATCGTCGCCGACCGGTCGACCGTCGACGTCAGCGAGGTCCGCCCCGGCCGCACCGCCACCGCGTCGCTCGACCTGACGGTCCCGACGCAGTACAACTACTACCTCGACGCCGTGTTGCTGCGCGACGGCGTCGTGGTCGACACCGTCCGCGCCCCCGCAGCACTCGACCCCACGAAGACGATTCCCATGAACCAGACCACCACCGACACCGGCCTCCAGGTGAGCGACTTCGACTCCGACGAACCGACCGACGACCGCCCCGCCCGCACCCAATCCTACGAATCCGACGGTCAGGGTCCCGGCTTCGGCGTCGTCGTAGCGCTGGTCGCGGTGCTCGGCACGGCGCTGCTCGCCCGGAGGCGGTCGGCGTGAGCTCCGAGACGCGCGACGGCGAGGACGCCGTCGACCGACCCAACGCCGACTACGGCCCGAGCGCACGCACCCGGACCGCGCTCGACGCCGACCAGTTGCGGACGTACCTCCTCTATGGCGCGCTCGGTCTCTGCGTCCTGCTGGCGCTGGTGGCGACGGTGAACTTCTACGGCAGCGCCTCCCACGCCATCGACGTGTGGGTGAGCGAGCGCTACCAGCCGCTGTACCAGGCGGCGTTCAACCTCGGCGTCCTGCTCCTGGCGGCGGTCGGCATCTCGCTGGTCGTCCGTCGACTGTAGCCACGCTGACGACTCACTTTGCGACCGACGCCAGTCACACATCCTTTTGTGACGTGGCCGAGAAGGGCGGCCCATGAGTGACGACGACCCGACGGAGGAGACGCCGTCCGACGAATCGGCCGACGAAGAGCCAATCGTGAGCGGTGACGACGAGGCGGGCGACGACGCGGGCGAGGAGAAGTCGTTCCGCGAACGCGTCGAGGAGATCCGACAGCAGCGCGCCGAACAGCGCGAGGGCGAGGGCGGCCCCGACGACCGCTCGCCCGAGGAGCGTCTCGAAGAGGCGTTCGGCGGCGAGGAGGGTGGTCCCGGTGGGATGGGCGGTGGCGGCAACCCGTTCGCCCAGATGATGGGCGGTATGATGGGCGGCGGCGGCCCCGGCGGGATGGGCGGTGGCGGCATGGGCGGCGGCCCCGGTGGCATGGGCGGCGGTCCGCCCGGAATGGGCGGCGGCCCCGACCCCCGCGAACGCGGCGAGAACGACCGCGCCAACGAGGAACTCGTCCGCGAGGTCCGGAAGGTCCGCGACGAGGTCCACGACGTCCGCCGCGAACTCGAACGCATCGCCGACGCGCTCGAATCGCGTAACTGACGCGTCGTCGCGTTCTTTCAGTTTTCGCTCCAGTCGTCGTGAGCGACGGCGCTCGCGACCTCGTTCAGAAACTCCCGAGACTCGACTGGAGCGCGCGACCGTCCGCCTCCTCGTGCACCTCGTAGCCGAGCAGGTCCCGCAGGTCGACGGCGTACGTCGTGCCGCCGCGGTCGAGCAGGAGGATTCGGCCCTTCGTCGCGCGGACCGTCCCCGTCAGCAGCGTCTCGGCGACCGGTCGCGCGTCGAGGTCGACGCCGTAGTCGAAGTCGAAGCGCTCGACGACGCGGTGGTCGGCCAGCAGTGCCTCCCACGCCGTCTCGTCGACCTGTTCGTGGAGTCCGGCCACCTTCGTCGCCACGCGGACCTGGTCGCCGACGTCCCGGGCGATCTCGGCCTCCAGGTCGCGGGCGACGCGGCCGTCGCTGACGGTGTGGATGTGCGCGGCGCGGTCGGCCCCCTGCTCGCGGAGGCGCGTCTCCAGTCGCCACGAGCGAGTGACGCCGACCTTGAACACGTCGGGGGCGAACGCGGCGAGGTAGACGGCGTGTTCCTCCGTCGAGTCTGCGTTCGACTGGACCGACCAGGGGACGGTGTGCGTGGGACAGTAGGGTGCCGCCGGGTTCGCACAGAACTCGTGGCGCTCGGTTTCGTAGTCGATGCGGCCCGCACAGTGTCGTTCGCCGAGCGTGTACGCGAGGTCCGTACCGGGCGCGAGCACCTGCCGCGAGAGGTCGCCGTCGCTGGCGAGGCGGAGAGCGGGGTCGGAGCGGTCGTAGCCCACGACTTGCACGCCTCGACGTTCGGTTCCGGGGTGCAAAACGCTGTCTCGATGGCGGTGACCGTCCGGTGGTGGTCGTGCGATGGTGGTCGTGGACCGTGCGGTGGAGTGACACCGAACGTGCCAGTAACTCTAGAAGAAAAGATATTTAGCCTCATTAGCGATACGTGCACCTTGCAATGATGGTCCCCCTCCAACCGGAGACGCAGTACGTCGTGGGGATGACAGCGGCCGCGCTGGTCGCCTTCCTCGTCGGCGCACGCGTCTTCCTCCCCGACCTTCGCCCCGTGGCGTTCGTCCGGGAGTTCCTCCGAACTGACTGGCGGTACATCGGTCTCGCGTGGGTCGTGACGTTCTGCGTCAACGAACTCGCACACCGGTTCCACGCCGACCGAACGTTCACCAACTACGTCTACGAACTCGAAGGCCCGGCGGTCGCCACGTTCCAGTCGGTGACTGCTATCGTCCCCGAGTGGGCGGCGTACGCGCTGACGGCGTTCTTCACCGTCGCGTACCTCGTGGGCTTCCCGTTCATCGTGCTGTTCACGTACTTCAAGCTGAAGGCACACGACGAGGGACAGGCGCGTCGCTACGCGATGGCGTACATCGTCCTCGTGTTGCTGGCCGTGCCGTTCTTCCTGCTGTTCCCGGTCGGCATTCCGGGGCTGTACCTGCTGGAGGTGCGGCCGCTGATGCTGGACTTCAACCCCATCATCCGCGCCGGCGTGATGGCGACGGACACGCTGGTCAAGGCGTTCCCGAGCCTCCACACCGGGCTCTCGGTGCTCGCGGCGCTGTACGCGCGGAACGCGAGCGAGAAGTACTCGCGGCTGGTGAGCGCACTCGCGTTCATCATCGTGCTGTCGACGCTGTACCTCGGTATCCACTGGCTGACCGACGCGCTGGCCGCGGCCGTGCTCGCGGCGGGCGTCTACTGGTTCACCCAGCGCGTCGACCCCGACCGGTTCAACCCGGTGGCGCGCGGGAACTGACTGGACAGCCTCACCACTTCCTCTCGACCCGACTCACGACGACCACCAGCGTCGCCAGCGCCATCGCTCCGGCGAGCGTCGAGAGCGCGAGTCCCCACCCGGAGACGGTCACCGCCCCACCGACGACCAGCCCACAGAGCGCGGCGAACCCGATGTAGACGGTCCGGACGAGGCCGAACCCGTGACCAGACTCCTCCGCGTCGAGGTGGTCGAGGAACCGCGACTGCACCGCGGGGCTCCATCCCATCCCGACGCCGACGAGCCCCACGCCGAGGGTGACGACGGCCGTCCGGTCGCCCACGACGAGCAGACAGAACCCGGCGACGCCCGACAGCAGCGTCCCGACGACGACCGGGTCGCGACCGACCCGGTCCGAGAGCCACCCCGTCGGCACCTGGATGGCCGCCTGGACGGCGAAGTAGCCGGCGAACAGCGTCCCGGCGAGCGTCGGCGAGAGCCCGTGATACGTACGCAGGACGGCGGGGAGGTAGGAGAACGCGGCCGTGTCGGCGAACTGCGCGAGGGCGGCGACGGCCGTCGTCACCGCGATGGGTCGTCGCGAGAGCAGTTCCCGGAGCGTCCCGGCGTCGAGTCGTTCGCGGAGCGCGGTCGTCGACTCCGGAGGCACGCTCTGACCACGGGGTCGGA
Organism: Halomarina salina; assembly: GCF_023074835.1. Lineage (NCBI taxonomy): Archaea > Methanobacteriati > Methanobacteriota > Halobacteria > Halobacteriales > Natronomonadaceae > Halomarina > Halomarina salina. The sequence goes on along the minus strand of NZ_JALLGW010000002.1, from coordinate 438,659 downwards.
CGAACAGCGCGAACCCGACGAACGCCGGGAGCGCGACGGCCGCCCCCGACGCGAGGGCGACCCGCCAGCCGTATCTCACGCCGACGAGCGCGACCAGCGGGCCGGTGAGGCCGACCACCTGCGCGCCGAGTCGGTGGACGCCGATGGCGCGGCCGGTGGCGTCGAACCGGTCTGCGAGGAGCGCCGTCGCCGGACTGTAGTACGCGCCGCCGACCGCACCGAGCAGTGCCATCGCGCCGACGAGCACGGCCCCCGAGGTGGCTCCCGCGAGGAGGAGGCTGGCGACGGCAGTCCCGAGGAGCGCCGCCAGCACGACCCGTCGTGCGCCGAACCGGTCACCGAGCGCGCCGCTGGGCAACTGGGCGAGCGCGTAGGTGACCGTGCTCGCGGTGAAGCCGACGCCGAGCGTGAGGTCGGAGACGCCGACGCCCGCCCGAACGTCCGGGTAGACGATTGTGAGGACGTACTCCGCGAACCGGACGCCGAAGTAGGCGACGACGCAGCAGGCGAGCACCGTCCGGCGGTGGGGCCACGAGCGGAGGGACACGTGATACCCGGACGATTCGACGCGTCGACAAGTGCGCTGTGGTCGGCTGCGGTGCCCTACTCACGTCCGAGTCCCCGACACCCCGGTGACCTCGCAATCAGCGAACGCTTTTGGCGAACTCGCGCGTCCCCCGTTCCATGACCTGCCCGTATCTGGAGTACCGCGACGCGGACGAGGAGCGGTCGTTCGACACCGACCGAGCGTACTGCACCGCCGTCGACGCGTTCGTCCAGCCGATGCGCGCCGACATCTGTAACGACCGCTGGAGCCTCGACCACGAGACGGACTGCGAGTTCTACCGTGCGGCGGAGGACCAGGAGTGAGCTACGACGACTACCTCGCGGGCGAGCCGGCCATCGTCACCGCCGCGCTCACCGGCGGCGTCCACGGCAAGGAGGCGAACCCGAACCTCCCCGAGACGCCCGCGGAGATCGGCGAGGCGGCCGCCGCCTGCCGGGAGGCCGGCGCGAGCGTCGTCCACGTCCACGCCCGCGCGGACAACGGCGAGCGAGCGTTCTCGACCGAGCGCTTCCAGGCCATCGACGACGAGATTCGCTCCCGCGCGCCGGACCTCGTCGTCCAGCACTCGACGGGGGCGACCGGCGCGTCCGACGAGGCGCGCCTCCAGCCCCTGCGCACGGACCCCGCCCCGGAGATGGCGAGCCTCGACATGGGGCCGCTCAACCGCTACCAGCACCTGACGAGCGAGAACACGCGCGCCACCATCGACAGACTGTACGACGAGATGCGCGAGCGGGGAATCAAGCCCGAACTCGAACTGTTCAACGGCGGGCAGGTGACCGAGACCTACGAGCTGCTGGAGCGCCGCGACCTCGACGACCCGGTGTACGCGACGCTCATCTTCGGGTCGGGGACGCTCACGCGGCCGACGCCCGAGAACCTCCTCGCCCTCGTCCACGACCTTCCCGACGGTGCGTCGTTCAACACGCTCGGGTTCGGCCCCCACCAGCTCCCGTTCGCGACGATGGGGCTGCTGTTCGGCGGCCACGTCCGCGTCGGCCTGGAGGACAACGTCTACTACCGCCGCGGCGAACTCGCCGAGAGCAACGCGCAACTCGTCGAGCGAGTGGTCTCCGTCGCCGAGACGCTCGGTCGACCCGTGGCGACCCCCGACGAGACCCGCGAGATACTGAACCTCGGGTAGCGGTTCGCTGCGGTGAACTCGTCCGCTCGTCACCATCCAGGTGACGCTCGTGCCACCCGCTAACCGCCGCGTCCACGGGAGGCTATACGCCGTCGGCTCGTAGCGCCCCCGTGAGCAGCGACCCCCCAGTCACCGCCGACCGCCCGGACAGCACCCTCCACGTCGAGGGGACCGACCACGTCACGCTCGTCGGGTCGACCGTCGAGGACACCGTCGCGTTCTACCGCGACACCCTCGGCATGCGCCTCGTGATGCGCCAGCCGAACCTCGACAGTACCGACGAGACTCACCTGTTCTTCGACGCGGGCGACGGCCGCCTCGTCACGTTCTTCTGCGACGAGGAGCGCGACTCCGTCGAACGGCAGGACCCCGACGTCGGCGCGGTCCACCACCTCGCGTTCCGCCTCGACCCCGAACAGTTCCGCGAGACCCGCGAGAACCTGCGGGAGACGGGGCGGCGCTTCTCGGAGTTCGACCGCGGCGCGTTCCACAGCCTCTACACCAGGGACCACAACGGCCTGACCATCGAACTCGTCGCCGACAAGTTCGCCATTCCGGACGACCGCCGCGCCGAGGTGCTCGCCCGCGCCCACGCAGCGCGCGTCGAAGCGGAAGCGGAGTACGTCCGCGGCGAGGACCTCCGGACCGCGCTGGAGGCGCTGGACCTCCCGGTCGAGGAGCACGACCTGCCCGACGCACCGACCGGGACGGACGTCTCCGAGGGGCGGGCCTGAATGGAGGGCGCACCCGAGGAGTTCGGGTCGGCGTACCGTCTGCTCGGCGGTGTCGTCGTCCCCCGACCAATCGCGTGGGTCGGAAGCTACGACGCCGAGGGCCGGGCGAACCTCGCGCCGTACTCGTTCTTCAACGTCGTCTCGCCCGACCCGCCGGTCGTCTACTTCGCCCCCGGCGGCACCGGCGAACACCGCAAGGACAGCGCGAACAACGCCATCGAGAGCGAGACGTTCACCGTCCACGTCGTCACCCGTGACTTCGCCGAAGCGATGAACGCGACGAGTGCGACGCTCGCGCCCGGCGAGGACGAGTTCGAGCACGCGCACCTCGAACGCGTCGACGCCACGCGCGTCGATGCACCACGAATCGCGGACGTGCCGGTCGTGCTGGAGTGCGAACTGTACGACACGCAGGAGATCGGCCGCCAGACGCTCGTGTTCGGCGAGGTGGTCCACGCCCACGTCGACGACGACCTGCTCACGGACGGGAAACCGGACGTCAGGAAACTCGACGCGGTCGGTCGCCTCGCGGGGAGCTACTACAGCACGACAGAGGACCGGTTCAGGCTCGAACGCCCGGACTGAGGGACGAACAGTACGTCAGTAGGGCCCCCCGACGTCACTCGGCGGGCGCGTCCGCCTCGGGTTCGGCGGGCGTCGTCTCCGGGTCCACGACGCTCTCGTCGAGCCAGTCGTTCGCCCAGCACTCTATCTCCTCGAACACGGGGCGGAGCGAACAGCCCTTCTCCGTCAGCGAGTAGTACGTCGCGACCGGCGCGTCCTCCTCCAGTCTGCGGTCGACGAAGCCCGTCTCCTGCAGGTCGCTGAGCACCCGCGAGAGCGTCCGCGAGGACGCTCCCGTCGAGCGCTTCAGTTCGTTGAACCGCTTCTCTCCCTCCTGCAGGTCGTGCAGGACGACCAGTCGCCACTGCGAGCCGATCTGCTCGATGGAGTCGATGACGACACAGGCCTCCTCGGTGTACTGCTCCCCTGACATCGATGTCACCTGGTGTCCCGTTCGTCCGCGAACGGTTAAAGTAGTTCGCCTCGTAACCAGGTTTATCGATGCAACTACGAAACCGGTCGACCGACGGGAGGGACGCCCGATGAGTTCGCTCGGTCCCGACGACCCGGTGGACGGACCACACCAGTCCCAGCCGCTCGTGACGGGCGGCGCGGACCCGGCGGAGGCCGAGGCCGCCGTCGTCGCCATCCACGGGCGCGGCGCGACGGCGCGGAGCATCCTCGACCTCGCTCGGCAGGTGAGCCAGGGGCGAGACGACGTGGCACTGCTCGCGCCGCAGGCCGCGCGGAACACCTGGTACCCGAACTCCTTCCTCGAACCCACCGAGTCGAACCAGCCCGGTCTCGACTCCGGGTTACAGGCTATCGCCGACGCCATCGCGACCGCAACGGACGCAGGCGTCCCCCCCGAGAAGGTGATGACGGTCGGCTTCTCGCAGGGGGCGTGCATCTCCAGCGAGTTCCTCGCGCGCAACGCGCAGCGTCGCGGCGGGCACGCCGCACTGTCGGGGGGCGTCGTCGGCCCGGACGACACGCCGCGGGACTACGACGGGTCGCTCGACGGCACGCCGGTCTTCCTCGGCTGTTCGGACCGGGACCCGCACATCCCGCTCGAACGGGTCCACGAGACGCGCGAGATATTCGAGGGGCTGGGCGGCGAGGTGGACGAGCGCATCTACGAGGCGATGGGCCACGGCGTCAACGAGGAGGAGCTACAGGTCGTGAGCGAGATGGTCGCCGACCTCTGACTGCGAACCACCGACTGCCGACCGTTTCGACGCGCGAACCAGAACCCGAAAGCCGGTCGAGCGGCTACGGTCGGTAGCAATGGGTGCAGGACACGGGTCGGGACTCGCGCTCTCGCTGGTCCTCGCGGGCGGCGGGTCGCTGCTGCTCGTCGGTCTCGCTGGCGTCGCGTACGTCCAGCGGCGCTCCCGGTCGTACCTGCTCGTCCTCCTCGCGCTCGCGACGCTGCTCGCTCGGACCGTCGCCGGACTGCTCATGCTCGACGGACTCCTCGCCGACGGCGTCCACCACACGCTCGAACACGTCCTCGACGTGGCGCTGGTCGGGTTCCTGCTGGTCGCCGTCTACTCCGTCCGGTCGGACCGCGCGCGAGCCACGGGTGAGCGCCGATGAGCGAGACGCGCGACCGGGTCGCCGCGCAGGTCCGCGAGACGCCGGGTATCCACTTCAACGGACTCGTCCGGGCGCTGGACCTCGCGCCGGGGCAGGTCCAGTACCACCTCGGCCGTCTGCGGTCGGCCGACTCCATCGCCGAACAGCGCCTCTACGGCCGGACGCACTACTACCCGCCGTCGTACGACGAGTGGGAGCGCCGGGCGCTGGCGCTGCTCTCCCGCGAGACGGCGTCGGACGTCGTCGCCGCCCTGCTGGACGAGGGTACCGCCCGCCCGAGCGCCGTCGCCGAGCGAGTCGGCATCGCCCGGAGCACGCTGGAGTGGCACCTCGACCGACTCGTCGAGCAGGACCTCGTCCGGAAGGAGCGCGACGCGCGCAACCGCGTCACGCTGGCACTCGCCCGCCCCGAGGAGACCGCCCGACTGCTCCGCCGGGCGACGCCGTCGCTCCCGGGCAGACTCGTCGACCGGTTCACCCGACTCATCGACCACCTGCTGGAGGAGTGAGTCGCTGTCCGGGACCCCCCGTCCGCTCGCCTTCCGACCACCCATCCGTCCCGGACCATCCGACCCCCCCATCGTTCACGAAGCCGTGTGTGGCCGCGACACACGTTCTCCGGTGCGGACACGAGCGTTCGACGGTCGGACCAGAACGCCCTTTCGTCGGACTCCCCGAGTACGTGTATGCGACGACGGAGGTTCCTCCGGGCGGGGCTGGGTCTCGCGGCTGCCGGCGCGACGACCGCTTCGGCCGGGTGTCTCGGCGTGTTCGAGACGCAGCCCGCCGGGATACCGCCGGTCCCCGAGAACCGTCCCGACGCCGTCTACGTCCCCAGCCACGAGGAGGGGATGGCGTCGGTCGGTATGGGGACGGCGGGCGACTACGAGTTCGGGCTGATGTACAGCTTCGCCCACCGGTTCTGGAACGTCAACGGTCGGGACGTGGAGAAGACCGGCGTCGAGTCGAGCGGCGACGACGCCGTCCACCTGATGGCGGTCGTCTGGGACCCGGAGACGAAGCTCGCACTGCCGGAGACCGGGATGGACGTCGACATCAGCAGGGACGGGGAGTTCGTCTCCCAGGAGACCATCTACCCGATGCTCAGCCAGGTGATGGGCTTCCACTACGGCGCGAACTTCACGCTGGAGGGCGACGGCACGTACGACGTGAACGTCAGCGTCGGCGGGATGTCGACGCGCCGGACGGGGTCGTTCGCCGAGAGGTTCGCCGACCCCGCGAGCACGACCATCGAGTTCGAGTACAGCAGCCAGCGCAAGGACGGCCTCTCGTTCGAGACCCGCGACGACGCGGGGGAGAAGGGGGCGCTCGAACCGAACTCGATGATGGACGCCGACTCCACCGCCCCCGCCGTCGAGGACCTGCCGGGTCGAGTGGTCGGGCAGGGGACGAGCAACGACGCGGTGCTCGTCACCACCGTCCTCGACGCGCCGCCGGAGGGCGTCGACGGTGACGGCCAGTACCTCGCCGTCTCTGCGCGGACGCCGTACAACCGGATGGTCGTCCCCGCGATGGGCCTCGACGGAGCGGTCACACGCGACGGCCAGTCGGTGTTCGAGGGCGAACTCGTCCGAACGTTCGACCCGGACCTCGGCTACCACTACGGCGCACCCGTCGAGAGCCTCCAGTCGGGCGACGACGTGACGCTCTCGGTGACGACGTGGCCACAGACCGCCCGCCACGAGGGCTACGAGACGGCGTTCGGCGGCCTGCTGGGCGACGGGATGCCCGACGTGACGTTCACCGCTAAGTGAGGCCGGTGGCCACGGTCCGAAACGAGTGGGGTCACGAGTTCGACCTACAGTCGTTCGCGGGCTGACGCGCTACTCGGCCGGTTCGTACAGCCGTCGAATCGCCGCCATCTCTGCCCCCTCGAAGCGCGCCTCGTAGACATCCGGCGTCGTCAACGCCTCGCGCCAGAACGTGCGGTCGAACCGGTCGTCGTAGTGGTGCAGCGTCGCCGTCAGCAGTTGGCCGTGCGTGCCGACGGCGACCGTCTCTCCCTCGTGTCGGTCCAGTATCCGCTCGACGGCGGCGACGCCACGGGCCTGCGCCTCGTCGCTGGACTCGCCACCCGGCCACGCGAACGACCAGTCGCTCCACACGGCGTCGACGGCGCTCTCGAACGTCTCGCCGACCGTCTCGACGGGGCCGTCGGCCAGCGCCCGTTCGCGGAACCCGTCGTCCGTTCGCACGTCGAGGTCACGACGCACGGCGAGCGGTTCGACCGTCTGCCGAGCGCGCTCGTACGGACTGGAGACGACGGCGTCGATACGCCGGTCGTCCAACTGGTCGGCGACTCGCTGGGCGGCGACCCGACCTGCCGTGGAGAGTGGCCGCTCGGCTTCGCGGTTCGGAACCCACGGCGAGTGCGCGTGACGGACGAACAGGAGGGTCGTCATCCGTGAGGGAACTTCCGCAGGGACGATACGTGGTCCGGTTCTCGTCGTCGTCTCGCCCGACTCGATCTCACGACCTCGTCGGTTCGACGTCGTACGCCGGGCCGACGCAGACCCGGAGCGCGAACGGTCTGGTGTGGAGGCGGAGTTCGTCGTGTCGCCGTGGCTCGCCGTCGAGGCTGAAGTCGATGGGGTCGCCGTCGGCCCCCCGGATGCTGAGCTGACTCGCCTGTGTGTGGAACACGTGGTCCGTCGTCCGGCCGAGTACCCGCTGGGCGAACGCCTCCGCGACGATGTCACCGGCGGGCATCCGCTCGATGACGACGACTTCGAGCAGGCCGTCTTCCAGTTCCGCCTGTCCGCCCTCCTCGACGAACCGCCGCGAGTTTCCGACGAGCGCCGCGAGCGCGTCGCCCGACCACGACACCGTCTCGCCGTCGGAGATGGCGGTGAGGTCGATGTGGAGGCCGTCGAAGGAGGCGGCCTGCTTCAGCCCGCTCGCGACGAACGCGAGCGACCCGAACCGCTCTTTCTGCTCGCTGCTCGTCGCGACGCTGGCGTCGGCCAGCAACCCCGCGATACAGGACATCACGAACGGTTCGCCGTCCGCGACGCCGATGTCCACCCGACGGCGTGCGCCCGTCTCGACCACCTCGAAGGCGTGCTCTGCGTCGCGGATGCCGATGTTCGTCGCGAAGATGTTCTCGGTTCCGACCGGCACGACGGCGACCGTCGTCGTGTCGAGCGCCTCCGCCTCCGCGAGGCCGACGACGACCTCGTGGAGCGTCCCGTCACCGCCGGCGACGGCGAGCAGGTGCACGTCGTTCGCGGCCGCGTCGCGGGCGAGTTCGGTCGCGTGGCCCTCACCCGTCGTCTCCTCGATTCGGTAGCCGCGTTCGGTCGCCAGCTCTCGCACCACCTCCGTGTGGTCTGCCGTCCCGCTCGTCGGGTTGAGGACGAGCCACCGCTCGCCGTCGGCCTGGGGCATCGCCCCGGCGACCGGTTCGTCCTCGATAGAAAACCCCTGCTGCTGCATGTACCCCTCCTAACCGGACGGGGCCTCAAAGGTACGTCGCCTGCCGAAGAGGGACGTCCCTTCGCCCTCGGCGAGTCGGTGGGTGACGAACGACGTCGAACGCTCGGTACGCCGAGCGGTTCTGCGGGCGTCGGCGCGGTTCGCTCACCGAGCGGTCGCGCGTACCCTCACGCGAGTGGCATGACCGTCGAGACGGCCAGCACCGTGAGGAGCCCCGCCACGGAGATGAGCGTCGTGAGCGCGGTCCAGGTCTTCAGCGTCTCTCCCAGGGTCAGCCCGCCGATCTCCTTCACGAGCCAGAACCCGGAGTCGTTGTACCACGAGCAGATGTTCCCGCCCGCTCCGATGGCCATCACGAGGTACGCCGGGTGGACAGCGAGCTGACCCGTCAGCGGGGCCATGATGCCCGCGGCGGTCAGCATCGCGGCGGTCGCCGACCCCTGGGCGATGCGGACGATGGCGGCGATGAGCCACGCCGTGACGATGAGCGGGATACCGAGCTCCTGTAACCCGCCGGCGATATAGTCGCCGATGCCCGACGCCGCGAGCAGCGCACCGAACGCACCACCGGCCGCGGTGATGGCGGCGATGTTGCCACCGCTCTTCAGCGCCTCGGTCAACTCGTCGTTCCACTCGCTACTGGTCAGCCCGGTGTACCGGTAGAACGTGTACGCGGCCGCGAGCGCCGCGATGGTCAGCGCCACGTTCTTGTCGCCGACGAAGTCGGTGTACGGTTGGGCGGTCGTCAGTATCTGCTCGACGGTCGCTTCCCCGAGGATGTCGGCGATGAATCCGAGCGCCGACGGAGCGTCGACGAACGTGTTGACGAACGTCGACGACGCGATGAGGACGACCGCGAGGAGGATGGGCAGCAGCGACTCGCCCATGCCCGGCAGCGCGCTCGTCGGTTTCTGGGCGACCGACTCCAGTTCCTCCGTCGTCGTCGACATCGTGTCCCGGAGCGGGATGTCGAGTCGGGCGTTGATCCACCGACCGTAGAGGAGACCGGAGACGAGCGCGGCCGGAATCGCCACGATGAGTCCGATCAGGATAGTGATACCGAGGTTGCTGCCGATCTCGTCGGCGACGGCGAGCGGCCCCGGCGTCGGCGGGACGAAGACGTGCGCGGCCGCAGCACCCGCCCCGACGACGACGATGAACAGCGTGTAGTCCCGGCCGAGTCGCGCCCGCGTCGAGCGCGCCAGCGGCGCCATCAGGTAGAACACGCTGTCGAAGAACACCGGCACCGCCAGCACGGTGCTACTGCTCAGCAGCGCGATGTCGGAGTTGTCCCTGCCCAGGAGGCTCTGGAACCCCCTGACGATCCGCTGGGCGGACCCGCTCTCGAGCATCGACTTGCCGATGACGGCCGCCATGAGGATCGGGATACCGATTCCCGCCATCCCGTTCCCGAACGCCGTGGCGACCTGGGTCGCCGCGTCGGCCGTCGTGAACTCCGGCAGGAACACCGAGTTGACGACGCCGACGAAGAACGCCGCGATGATGAGCCCTATGAACGCCGGGAGGTCGAGCCACACGAGCAGCGCGATGACTGCGAGCAACCCGACCACGAACGTGATCAGCGGACTGTACGACAGCTCCGTCAATTGAAGAACTGTAAACATTGTTCGGAGAGTGTCGCCAGAGCGAACTCGAAAAAGATACTAAAATTTTTCCGTATTTAATTGGTTGGATGTAAATGCATTCCGATACGAGTGCTAGAACGTCGGCATTCTCTCGGCTTCCGACTGACACCGGTTCGTCGGTCGCATTCCGACGACGGTCGGCGCTCACTCGGCATCGGGTATCGAGTCTGCCTTCTCCGCCTCCGGTGCTGGAACTGGAGAGTCGCTCGTCGACGGTCAACCTCGGAGTTTCCCCGAGAGTGGCCGTTCTCGAGCGTCTTGTCCCCGAGTCTTCTGACGCACGACCACTGATTTGCTATCGCGACATACGATTCACCGGCCGTAACGCTATCCCCCTCCGCACCCAACGACCGCCCATGCTCACAGGCGAGTTGGCGGTCGAGACGGACGGCACGGTCCGATTCGTCTTCGAGGTCGAGAACACAGGTGAGGACCCGGAAGAGGTGACGTTCCGCAACGGTGGCCACGCGGACTGCGCTGTCTACGACGGCGACGACGAGGTGTGGCGGTGGTCCGTCGGTCAGATGTTCACGCAGGCCATCGAACACGAGACGGTCGAACCCGGCGAGACGCTCCGCTACGGGTTCGAGTGGGAGCCACCGGAGCCGGGTGAGTACACCGCCCGCGCCGAGTTGCGACCGGAGGGCGACTGCACGGCCGAGACGACGTTCTCGGTCGAGTGAGCGGCCGCGCCGACGGAGCTGGGTTCCACCAGATCACACTCCCCCTTCCTCCACGTCGCTGGTAGGTCACGGTTCGACGGGTGGCACTCCTCTCTCGTCTCGACCAGTCAGTGCCCGGCGTCTCGCCGCTGGAGCGCAGTGGCCGCCGATTCGAAACCCCTTCACTGCGCGGCGCGAAGGTTCGTCATGGACGAACACGAGGTCGCGGTGCTCCGACTGGGCCACCGGCCGGGGCGAGACAACCGGATGACGACCCACGTCGGTCTCACCGCCCGGGCGCTGGGAGCCGACCGCGTGGTGCTGGCGGGCGACGCCACCCAGTCGCGAGCGACCATCGAGGACATCACCGACCGCTTCGGCGGGCCGTTCGCCGTCGAACAGACCGACGAACCGAAGCGCGTCGTCCGGGAGTTCCCCGGCCGCGTCGTCCACCTGACGATGTACGGGCTTCCCGTCCAGGAGGTAGCGGGAGAACTCCGAGACGCGCACGCGAACGAACCGCTGCTGGTGGTCGTCGGCGCGGAGAAGGTGTCGTTCGACGTCTACGAGGCCGCCGACTGGAACGTGGGCGTGACGAACCAGCCGCACTCGGAGGTAGCGGGGCTCGCCGTCCTCCTCGACAGACTGTTCGAGGGGCGGGAGCTCGACCGCTCCTGGGAGGGTGCCGACCGGCACGTCGTCCCGATGGCGACCGGGAAGAAGGTCGTCCCGGCCGATTCGGAGGAGTAACGCTTTCTACCGGTGGTTCTGTGGCTTCGAGCAGCGGTCTCTCGTCCTCGTGATACACTGCCATCTGCTATACCGATTCGTCGGTGTGCGGCGACCGTCCTCACCGACGAGTACGCCGCTGCGCTACAGTCTCGCCTCCAGAACGACGTGCTCGGCTCTCGTGCGGCGCTTCTCGACCGAACTGTAGTGGCGCAGGTGCTCGTGGAGGTCGAGTGCGCGGTGGTGGACGACGCTCAGTAGACCTTCTGGCGCGAGTACGTCGTGTGCGTCGGCGAACAACTCTGCGAGAACGCCGTCGCCGGCGTGCGTCGGCGGGTTACAGAGGACACGGTCGAACGCCCGGTCGGCGACACCGTCGAGACAGTCGGCGGTGACGACGGTGCCGTCGACCCCCGCTGCACGGAGGTTACCGGCGGCACAGGTCGTCGCGACCCGGTCGTCGTCGGTGAGCCAGAGGTCGCAGTCCGCGGTCCGCCCAGCGTAGAGACCGATCGCCCCGTACCCACAGCAGAGGTCGAGCACCCGGTCCCCGTCCTCGACGCTCGCCGCCTCGACGAGCAGTCGAGTTCCGTCGTCGAGCGACCCCACGGAGAACGTGCCGGGCACCGACACCAGCGGGAGTTCGACCCCGCTCACGGCCGGGCGGAGTCGTCGGGGAGTCACGTAGGACCGCGGCGGGACGGTGTCGGGGCGCTCCGCGCGGAGCAGTGCACACGCGCCGTCCGTTCGAACGCGTTCGACGCGTGCTCCGAGGTCCCTGAGGCAGTCGGCGTACCTCGGCAGGCCGGACTGGTCCGTCGCCGACAGATAGTAGACGCCGTGGGGGTGGAGTCTCGACAGGGCGTCGCGGAGTCGCTGCTTCGCGACCGGTATCGGTGTGGACGGCATCGGCGCGTGTGCGACGGCGTCGAACCGACGGTCGAGGCCTGCGAGGTCGGCGCGAACCTCGACCGTCGCCTCCGCGTCGTTCCGTCGCAGGTTCGTCTCGGAGAGGCGAGCGGCGCGGGCGCTCGTCTCGGTGAGGTGGACGGCGTCGGCCCGCCCGGACAGGACGGTGCCGACGACCCCGTAGTTCGCCTCGGGACAGAGGACGACGCCTGGGTCCGTCCCCCAGAGGTGGTCGAGCAGGAGGAGTTCGGTGGGTCGGAAGGACTCCTTCGACGGGACGCCGTCGGCCGTCTGGAACCGATAGGTCGCCGGACCGTCGGCGACGCGCGACTTCAGTGCGAGGCTGTAGGGCGCGCGGTTCATCGGCCCCCTCCTGCGTGGTCGCGGCCGAGGTGTTCGTGGTCGGGGGTATCGTGGTCGGTGGAGCTGTCGCTGTTCTGTGGACGACGGGTGTCGTCCGCGGGTCGTGTCGGACGTGGTTCGTGCATCGACGATGGGTCGGTGGCTCAGGTCGGTCGGAAACGAGACAGCCAGCACGCTCCGCGACCGTCGAGAACCACCGAGGACATCGGTCGACGCGACGCTACGCGGCGCGTGCGAACCGTGTACCGAACAGCGCGACGCTCCGACGTGAACCGTCACCGACCGCGCTCACGGTCGGGAATCGGAACGCCCACAGTCGGCGAGCCAGCCGAACCCACTCGCCACGAGCGTCACGCGACGAACGACGGGGTCGACTCGAAGCCGTTGTTCAACGTCTTTGGGGAGTCGGCCACCGACTACAAACCTGACGGTCGTCGGTTCACTCCCTCACTCCTGAAGATTCGCTTCGTCTCGTGAACGACAGCGTCGCCGGATTCCGGCGGGACCTTCGGTCCGCGCGGTTCGTCTTCCGTGCTCCCGTAGCGCTCGGGGGAACTCCGAAATCCCCCTTTCACCGCTCGCTGGCGCTCACCGTTCGACTCCCGAGGCCTCCGGTAGTCGGCCTCGCTACTCCTCGCGCCCGATGAGCGACCAGTGGTGGTGGACGCTGCCGTCGGGGTGGCGTTCCGTCGAGACGTGGTAGACGTACACGTCGCCGAAGTCGCCGGCCGCGTCACGCTGGCGCTTGTGGACCACGAGGTAGCCGTCGCGCTCCTCGACGCGGACGACCTCCTCGTCCGTCCGCGGCTCGACGGTCGGGAGCGGCTCGTGGCGGGCACGGAGCAGTTCCTGGGCGTAGACCACGGCCCCGCGCAGGTCGTGCCCGTCGAGGCTCTGGAGCGTGCTGGCGACCGCTTCGGGGAGGTCGTCGGGCGGTGTCGGGTCGTCCATGCAAGGTGTTGACGATGGACGACCCTAAACCGTCGGCTGGTCGTCACGGGTGTCGAGCCGGGTCGTCGACGGGTGGTGAGTGACTCCGTCCGGGTGTGACGCTACGCGCTGTTCCGGGCGGGTTCTGCCGCGAGAGCGCAACCTTTAGGCACGAGTCTAGCGCACAACTCCGTAATGGCTTTCGAGGAGCTACTGAACGACCCCGTCATCCAGAAGTATCTACACGAGCTGGTTGGACCGACGGGGATGCCCGTCGCCGCCGCCCCTCCCGACGGCGAGGTGACAGACGAGGAACTCGCCGAGGACCTCGGACTGGAACTCAACGACGTCCGGCGCGCGCTGTTCATCCTCTACGAGAACGACCTCGCGTCGTACCGCCGCGTCCGCGACGAGGACTCCGGGTGGCTGACGTACCTCTGGACGTTCGAGTACGACCAGGTCCCCGAGATTCTCGAAGAGGAGATGTACCACCTCCTGGAGGCGCTGGAGACCCGCAAGGACTACGAGGCGGACAACGAGTTCTACCTCTGTCCGGAGGAGTCCATCCGCTTCGAGTTCGGTGAGGCGATGGAGTTCACCTTCGAGTGTCCCTCCTGCGGTGCCGACCTGGAGTCGATGAGCAACGACCAGTTGATCCGGGCGATGGACGAGCGCATCGCGGCGCTCCGCGAGGAACTCAACGTCGAGTCGGCCGACGAGGCCCAGGCGTAGATGGTCGTCCTCGCGACGAAACTCTACGTCGAAGGCGACGCGCGCGAGCGTGCGGTCGACTCGCTGCGCTCGCTCGTCGCCAACGACCTGGCGGACCTGGACGTCGAGTGGACGCTCGGCGTCCGGGAGGACGGCTTCCCCTCGGTGACCGTCGAGGGTGACGACGAGGTGGTCGCCCGGAACCTGCTCCGCGAGGAGTGGGGTGCCATCACGCCGACCTTCGAGGCCGGCGAGGAGTACGTCGGCACCCTGGAGTCGTGGGACGACGAGGGGTTCGTACTCGACGCGGGCGAACGCGTCCGTATCCCCGCGAGCGAACTCGGCCTCGGGCAGGGGTCGCCCGCCCAGATTCGCAAACGGTTCGGCCTCGTCCAGCACGTCCCGCTCCGGTTCGTCTACGACGACGACGCGCCGCGACTCGCCGACAGCGAGCGGGACCGACTGTACGACTGGACCCGCGCCGACACCGGTCGGCTCAACGTCAACAGCGCGACCCGCGCGGAGGTGCGGGCGACGATGAACCGCGCCGGTCACGCACGGGACGTCGTCACCGTCGAGCGTCTCGGGTTGCTCGAACAGTCGGTCGTCTGCACGGAGGGGACGGACCCGCCCGGACTGCTCGCCAGCGTCGGGGAGTACCTCCCAGCCGAACTGCTCTGCGTGGTCCCATGAGGCGTGCGCTCGCGCTCTGTCTGCTCGTCCTGTTGACGGTGAGCGCGGGCTGTACCAGCCTCTTCGGCCCCGGCGAGGTGAGCGACGACCAGTTGAACGAGAACGCCACCTACGACGACGTCTGGCAGCAGGACGCCCAGGTCTACATCGACGTGCGGTCGAACGACTACCGCGCCGTCTACGACCTGGGCGAGAACCGCACGACGTTACAGGTGTTCGGCCGCAACGCGTTCGGCCTCGAACGGCCGCTCGACATCAGCGGCCTCCGGTATCGCTTCGACAACGGTACCGTCGTCAGCACCGACCAGCACGCCAACTTCACGGTCGACCAGGGGCGCGAGCAGTTGCGCATCACCGTCCCCGAGGCGAACGGCACGCTCGCGTTCACCGCGCCGAAGAGCGGCAAGTCGTTCGGCGTCCCGGCGTTCATCGAGGGCGTCTCCTACGAGGCGGCGCTGCCGCCGAAGACGGACGTGGCGGTGCCACTGCTCTCCAGCGTCGACCCGAGTCCCACGAGGACGACCGACGAGGACGGGCGCATCCACATCTACTGGGACTCCGTCTCCCGCGACGTCTCGGTGCGCTACTACCTCGACCGGGACCTGCTCATCTTCGGGGCGCTGGCGGGCATCCTCACCGTCGCGGGCATCGCCGGCGCGCTGTACTACCTCCGACAGATCCGCGAACTCGAACGTCGGCGCGAGGACGTCGCGCTCGACGTGAACCGCGAGGAGTGACGAGCCGTCTCGCACACGACGGCTGACACCTGTCCAACCCGGAACTCTTAGGCGCTGGACGGCCGGACCGGCCACATGGTCATCGTCGCCGAGGACGTCCGCAGGGAGTACGGCGACACCGTCGCGCTCGACGGCGTCTCGCTCTCCATCGACGACGGCGAGGTGTACGCGCTCATCGGGCCGAACGGCGCGGGGAAGACGACGCTCATCCGCGCGCTGACGGGCACCACCGACTACGAGGGGCGCGTCGAACTGTTCGGGACCGACCCGCAGACGGCCGACGCCGAGCGCCTCGGCCTGCTCCCGCAGTCGTTCTCGCCGCCGGAGCGACTCACCGCCCGCGAACTGGTCGACTACTACGGCGGCCTCTACGACCACGCCCGGCCGACCGACGAGGTGCTCGCCGACGTCGGGATGGCCGAGCACGCCGACACGTGGTACGAGAAGCTCTCGGGGGGCCAGCAGCGTCGCACCTGCGTCGCCGTCGCGCTGGTCAACGACCCGGACCTGCTGGTCCTCGACGAACCGACGACGGCCATCGACCCGGCGGGTCGCCGGTCGCTCTGGGACCTGCTCGACTCGCTCGTCGCGGGCGGGACGACGGTGCTCCTGACGACCCACTCGATGGCCGAGGCCGAACGCCTCGCCGACCGGGTCGGCCTGCTCGCCGACGGCGACCTCGTCGCCGAGGGGACGCCCCGCGAACTCGTCGAAGCGTACGGCGGCCAGTCGCGGCTGACCGTCGACACCGAGGGGGCGGTCGCCGACGCGGCCGCGAGCGCCGTCGAGGGAGCGGGCTACCGCGTCGCCACGACGGGTCGGGGTATCGTCGTCCGGGACGCGATGCCCGAGGACATCGCGCCCATCGTCGACGCCCTCGGAGCGGCCGACGTGTCGTACCACGCCCTGCGCTGGGAGCGTCCGGACCTCGAATCGGTCTACCTCGCGCTCACCGGGACGGGCGTGACGGAGACGGGTGAAGCGGTCGAACGCGAGGAGGCCGCGGCGTGACGTTCGTCAGTCGCGTCCGCGCCGAGACGACGGCGGCCGCGCTGGGGTTCCTCCGCCGTCGGACGGCCGTCTTCTTCACGTTCTTCTTCCCGGTCATCATCATCCTCATCTTCGGGGCGCTCGTCCAGACGAACCCGACCGGCGGCGGGCTGTTCTCCGAACCGCCCGTCTACTACCTGCCGGCCTACATCGGCGTCGTGGTGCTGTTCACGCCGCTCTCTCGCGTGGGCAGCGAGGTGGCCCGTCACCGCGACGACAACCGCTTCGAGAAGCTGGCGACGACGCCGCTGCGTCGCTGGGAGTGGCTGCTCGCCCAGACGGCCGTCAACGTGGCCATCATCGGCGCGGCGGCGCTCGTCATCTTCGCGCTGGTCGTGTTCGTCTCGGGCGCGCAAGTGGCCGTCGGGCCGGAACTGCTGGCGCTCGTCCCGTTCGTGGCGCTCGCGGTCACGCTGTTCTGCGGCGTGGGGGCCATCCTCGGCAGCGTCGCGGGGTCGCAGGACGGGGTCATCGCGGCGGCCAACGGCATCGCCATCCCGCTGCTGTTCCTCTCGGAGACGTTCGTGACGCCCGAGCAACTGCCAGACTGGTTCGTCCCCGTCCTCGACCTCTCGCCGCTGACGTACTTCTCGCGGGGGGTTCGCGAGGTCACGACGCCGCAGATGGCGGCGTACGCCGACGGCGGCATCCTCGTCCAGCACGGTCCCGCCGTCGCCCCGTGGCTGTTGAACCTCGTCGTGCTGACGGTGCTCGCCGTCGCCTTCTTCGCCGTCGGCGCGTTCGCGCTCCCGCGAACGGACTAGCTCGCGTTCCCGGAGACGGCCCAGAGAACTCTGTGTTACTGCTCGTCACCGACCGACGCCACGGACACCCTCAGCGAACCGGGACGTCCTGCCCGCTCGGCCGTCGCCCTCGCCCTCGCTGTCGGGGACGCCGCCCGCTACGGGCCTCCGGCATCGGCCGTTCGTCCAGTCGGACTCGCTCCTCGACGCGCTCGCCGTTCCGAATCAGTTCGAGCGTCACCTCGTCGCCGGGGCGGGTCTCGATGAGCAGGTGGCGCATCAGTTCCTCGTGGGCGTCGACGGGTTCGCCGTCGATGCTCACGACGACGTCGCCGCCCGCCGGCACGTCGTGGCCACGCACGCGGCGCGTTCCCCGACTGCCCCGGAGGACGCCTCGGGCCGGCCCGTCGTCCACGTCGACGACGAGGACGCCCCGCGGCCGGTCGAGGCGGTTGGCCTGCGCGACGCTCGGCGAGACGTCGAGCGTCCGCACCTTGAGGTACGGGTGGCGGTACTCACCGTCGCGGACGAGCGACGGCACGACGCGGGCGGCCACCTCCGCGCTCACGGCGAACCCGATGTTGTCGCCGCCGCGGGCGCGGTTGACGCCGACGACTCGTCCGTCGAGGTCGACCAGCGGCCCACCCGAGTTACCGGGGTTGATGGGGGCGTCCGTCTGGACCGTATCGGGGATGACGAACCCCGACCGCGTGACCATCGACCGCGACGCGCCGCTGACGACGCCGACCGACAGCGACCCTTCCAGACCCATCGGGTTGCCGAGGGCGGCGACGCGCGTCCCCGAAACGGGGTTCTCCGGCGCGAACGCGAGCGGTTCGGCGTCGTCGGGGAGGTCCGGGACGCGGACGACGGCGAGGTCGGTGTACGCGTCGCTGCCGACCACCTCGCCGACCCGCCACTGCCCGTCCGCGAATCGCACGTCGACCGCCGTCTCTCGGCCGACGACGTGCTGGTTCGTCACGACTACCGGGTCGCCGTCGGCCGTCTCGTGGACGAACCCGGACCCCGCACCGCCCGGTCTGCGCCCGTTGCCCGCGATGTAGATGGAGACGACCGAGGGGATGGTCGTCCGGTACAGCTCCTGATAGCGTGTCTCCTCGCTCATGGTGTGGCCGCCGCGACGCTTCGACGAGAATCGACCGCCCTCGGCGGACTAACCGGAGGTAAGCGAGAGCGAGTGATAACTGGCGTGCGAGTTGGTGTCACGCACGCACTGACGTGGGAGGCGACAGTTCGAGTGCCGAGACGCTACTCGTCGTCGCCACGGTTCGCGGCGAACGCCGGGACGGCCAGCAGGAGGAGCATCGCCTCGTGGCCCCGCGGCACCCACGAGTAGACGTGGTTGAGCATGACGTAGGTGACGACGCCGAGGAAGAGGCTCAGCGACCACGAGACGACGGCGATGCGGCCGACGCGCGCGTGGGCGGTGTCCCGGAGTTCGGCGGGTGTGTGGGTCAGTCCGAGGACGATGGCGTACAGCACCACGGGCACCGCGAGCACCGAGAGCAGGATGTGGATGGCGAGCATGGCGAGGTAGAGCGGTTCGACGATGCCCGCGTACTGCGAGAGGAACTGCCCGTCCTGGACGACGAACGACTTCTCGAACCCGCCGCCGACCTTCCAGAGGTAGAGGACGAGGAACAGGCAGATGAGCCCGAACGCGGTCAGCATCGCCGCGCGGTGCTTGCGGACGTCGCCGCGGCGGATGAACCGCCAGCCGACGAGGAGGGTGGTGAACGCGAGCGTGTTGACGACGGCGATGAGGTCCGAGAACAGGACGACCGTGTCCCGCGAGAGGTCGGGGAACAGCGGGATAACCCCGGCGAACGCGCCGAGGACGAGCGCGTAGCCGACGACGGAGAGCGCCGCGGTCACCGCACGCGGGTGCTCCTTGACGACGCTCCCGGAGGAGGCAGTTGCCATACTCGCAGTCGGGAGGCGAGGAGTATGGCCGCTTCGCTTCCGACCGAGTGCAGGGCGTCGAGGAATCGTGGACGCAGCGCGCTCGACGGCGACAACCGTGCGCCCGACCGCGATAACCGCGCGTCTGACGCACTGAATCGCCACCGTGTCGAACGTTGACTCGGGTTCTCGACCAGACAGCGTACTATCGGACAGTCCCCGCGCGCGAACTGGACATTCGAGTATAATACGGCGAATCGGTGTACGTCCTGACCCCGGCTAGCGATTCGACGTGAGATGAGAAACATCCACCCCTCGTGTCGTTGCGTCAGAGCGAACGAGTCGAAATACTATCTGGTCTGCATCCCGGAATAGACAATCAACTGACCATAATATCTAGATAGTCATTACTAGAGTAATAAAGCGAGTCGACTCTCTCTTACGACAGTTAGTCCGTGATTGCAGAACCGACGGTTGCCGGTTTTGGTGGTTGTCAACTATCCACAGGGTACTGTAACGAATCTGTCAATCGTGGCGGCGGGAGTTCCTGTTGGTTCAGAATAACTATCCGCCGAAATTCGAACCGTCTCGTCGCATGCAACCACCTGACGACGTGCGACGACGGACGATTGCAGTAACTTTCACGTTCCTCATGGTGCTCTCCACCGCGACGGCCGGACTCGCGTTCGGCGTCGCGGGCGTGTTCGCTCAGGAGGAGACGCCGGCGCTCTATCGAGTGAACGCCGGGTCCGGGACCGTCGCCGCCACCGACGGCGGCACCGACTGGACACCCCCGGGAAGTACGACAGGGGTGAGTCTCAGCGGGGGGACGACCTACTCGGCGAGCGCGTCGGTCTCTCTCGGTAGCTCCGTTCCGGCGGGGACACCGACCGACCTGTTCACCAGCGAGATATACGGCGACCAGCAGTGGACGTTCGACGACGGCATCCAGAGCGGGACGCCGTACGAGGTGCGCCTCTACTTCGCCGAGATATACCACGTCGACGGCCACGCCGACAACGACGA
Source organism: Halomarina salina (assembly GCF_023074835.1). Lineage (NCBI taxonomy): Archaea > Methanobacteriati > Methanobacteriota > Halobacteria > Halobacteriales > Natronomonadaceae > Halomarina > Halomarina salina. The sequence continues at coordinate 418,472 of NZ_JALLGW010000002.1, read as the reverse complement.
CGGCGGCGACGGTCAGGTCGGCGACCGCGTCTTCGACGTGAGCGTCCAGGGCGAGACGGTCCTCGACGGCTACGACATCTACGCCGACATCGGTGCGGAGACCGCCGTGATGAAGTCGTTCACCGTGACGCCGACCGACGGGACGATAGCCGTCGGACTCACGACCGTCACGGACAACGCGAAGGTCTCGGCCATCGAGATCGTCCCGGCCGAGCCGGAGCCCGACACGCTCGGCGGCCCCTCGGCCGTCGACTTCGGGTCGGTGCTCACCGGCGACAGCGAGGCGAAGACCGTGACCGTCACCAACCTCGGTGGCAGCGGCGACCCGAGCATCGACGTCTCGGGCGTCTCGGTCACGGGACCCGACGCCGACGAGTTCGCGGCCGGCGGTCCCTCGCAGGGGTCGCTGGCCCCCGGCGAGTCCGCGACCATCCCGGTGACGTTCATTCCGGCCGACGCACAGGCCAAGAGCGCGACGCTCGAAGTGAGCCACTCCGGGAGCAACTCGCCGCTGACCGTCGCCCTCTCGGGTGAGGGCGCGAGTTCGGCGCAGGTCGGCTTCGGGAAGAGCGGCCTCCAGGGCTTCGGCCAGGGGTCGCTCACGGCGCTGGAGTTCGGCCCCGACGGTCGCCTCTACGTCGCCCAACAGGACGGCGACGTCTACGCGCTGGAGGTGACCCGCGACGGCGAGAACTCGTACGACGTGGTCTCTCAGGAGAGCGTCGACGCCATCAAGGACATCCCGAACCACGACGACAACGGGAACTACGTCTCCGGCGAGAACACGCGGCAGGTCACCGGCCTGACGGTCGGCGGCACCGCCGAGACGCCCGTCGTCTACGTCTCCTCGTCCGACCCGACCATCGACGTCGGGACGGACGACGACGACACGGACACGAACTCGGGGGCCATCTCCCGGCTCACGTTCGACTGGAACGGCGACGGGAGCCTGAACGGGGTCGACCACGAGGTGCTCGTCCTCGGCCTCCCCCGCTCCGAGGAGAACCACGCCACGAACGGGATGGACCTCAGCGACGACGGCACGACGCTGTTCGTCGCGCAGGGCGGCCACACGAACCAGGGTGCGCCCAGCAACAACTTCGGCCACACGTCCGAGTACGCGCTCTCGGCCGCGGTGCTCTCGGTCGACCTCCAGCAGATCGACCAGAACTACCAGCCGAAGAACCTGCAGGACTACGACAGCGCCTACCCGGACGTCGAGTTCCTGTACGCGATTCCGACCATCCAGACCGACGACGCCACCGACGGCGACGACCTGCCGTTCGGCGGCGACGACGGCGTCAACCAGGCGAAGTGGGTCGAGGACGGTCCCGTTCAGGTCCACTCCTCGGGCTACCGGAACCCGTACGACCTGGTCCTGACCGAGGACGACCGACTCTACACTATCGACAACGGCCCGAACGGTGGCTGGGGCGGCCAGCCCATCGGCGAGGGTTCGGGCGGGGTCTGTACGAACGAACCGAACGACCCCGGCTCCGGGGACGGTGACCAGCTCCACCTCGCCAGCGAGGGGAGCTACGGCGGTCACCCCGCTCCCATCCGGGGCAACCCGACCGGCGCGGACATCTACGACGCGGCGGGGAACCTCGTCTACGACATCACCGAGTCGAACAGCCCCGTTCCCGCCTCGAAGGTGAACCCCATCGAGTGCGACTACCAGGGCGCGAACGAGGACAACTCCCTCGGCGACGAGTTCGGCTGGACGGGCGGTATCGAGGAGTACACCGCCTCGAACTTCGGCGGCCAGATGCAGGGCGACCTGCTGGTCGTCGTGGGCTCCAGCTCCGTCACCCGCGTCGAACTGACCGCCGACGGCACCGGCGTCACCGAACAGAGCGGCAACTTCTTCAGCGACCTCAGCGCGCTCGGCATCGCCGCGCAGGGCGACGACGGCCCCTTCCCGGGGACCGTCTGGACCGCCCGCGGCGGCATCACGGTGTTCGAGCCGACCGACTACGAGGGTAGCGGCGGCGGTGGCAACCAGTGTACCGCGGCCGACGACGTGGCCCTCGACGAGGACGAGGACGGCTACGACAACGCCGACGAACTCGACGCGGGCACCGACCCGTGTTCGGCGGCCTCGACGCCCGCGGACTTCGACGGTGACGGCACCTCGAACGTCAACGACGCGGACGACGACGACGACGGCACGCCCGACACGGCCGACCCGTTCGCGCTCGACGCCGACGACGGCACCTCGACGTCCCTGCCGGTCACCATGGACCTCTCCGAGACCCAGCTGTTCGGTCCGAACGGCCAGGGCTGGACGGGCCTGATGACCAACGGGCAGGACGACTACCTGGACCTCTACGACCCCGACCAGATGACGGTCGGCGGCGCGGCGCAGGTCCTGACGGTCGAGAACGTCCCCTCGGGCGACGCGGTCAACGACCAGAACGCCCAGCAGTTCGCGTTCCAGCGCGGTGTCGACGCCCCCGACCAGCCGTTCACCGTCTCGACGACGGTCAACGGCTTCCCGGCCGACCCCCAGAACTACCAGGGGCTCGGTATCTACGTCGGGAACGGCGACCAGGACAACTACCTGAAGCTCATCCTCTCCGCGGAGGGCGGCGACGGTGGTATCCAGTTCGCCAAGGAGGTCGACGGCTCGTTCGGCGAGTACGACCAGCACGTCACCGACGGGAGCGTCACGGGGCCGAGCAGCAACACGGACCTCTCGCTGACCGTCTTCCCGAGCAACGAGACGGTGAAGGCGTACTACACGCCGCCCGGCGGCGAGAAGACGTACGTCGGCGAGACGACGGTGCCGTCGTCCTGGCTCGACAGCGCCGACGGCAGCGGTCTCGCGGTGGGCGTCGTCGCGACGTCCTACAACGCGGGGTCGACGTTCGACGCGACGTGGACCGACCTCGTCGTCGAGTACGTCACGCCGCCCGCCAACCAGCCGCCGGTGGCCGACGCCGGCGCGGACGTCACCGTCGAGGAGGGCCAGCAGGTCACCCTCGACGCGTCCGGCTCCAGCGACCCGAACGCGGACACGCTCGGGTTCACCTGGTCACAGCTCGACGGCCCCGACGCGGGCCTCGACTTCTTCGACTCGGAGTCGGTGTCGTTCACCGCTCCCGACGTCGACGGCGACCAGACGCTCACCTTCCAGGTCAGCGTCTCCGACGGCGAGTTCTCGGACACCGACACGGTGACCGTGACCGTCGAGGACGCCGACGGCGAACCCGCCGACGGCACGGTCGTCCACCGCGTGAACGTGGGCGGTCCCGAACTGGCCGCGACCGACGACGGGCCGGTCTGGAGTGCGGACACCAGCGGCAGTCCGTCGCCGTACCTCGTCGCCGGCGGGTCGATACCCGGCGGCCTCCCGTACGCGGTCGGCGGTGTCGACGCGTCGGTGTCCTCGGATACGCCGACCGCGGTGTTCGGGACCGAACGGTACGACCCCGACAGCGGCGACGAGATGCTCTGGAGCTTCTCGGCGCAGTCCGGGACGACCTACGAGGCCAGGCTGTACTTCCACGACGGCTACAGCGGGACGAGCGACCCCGGCGACCGGGTGTTCGACGTCTCGGTAGAGGGCCAGCAGGTCCTGACCGACTTCGACCCCATCGTCGCCTACGGCGACAACACCGGCGGCATGGAGTCGTTCACCGTCACGCCGACCGACGACAGCGTCGACGTGGAGCTGCTCCACGGTCTCGCCGAGAACCCGCAGATCAACGCCATCGAGATAGTGGCCGTCGGCGACGACGGCCCCGGACCGGTGGGCGAGTTCACCTCGCCGCCGACCGACACCGACGGCGACGGCGTCTACGAGGACGTCAACGGCGACGGCTCGTTCGACGTCGGCGACGTCCAGGCGTTCTTCCAGAACTACGAGGGTAGCACGGTCCAGGACAACGTCGACGCGTTCGACGTCAACGGCGACGGCTCGGTCAACGTCGGCGACGTCCAGGCCCTGTTCCAGGAGGCGACCAGTAGCTGAGCGACCGCAACCGGGAGCGGCCGATCACCGCTCTCGCAGTTCTCGCGGGTCGTCGGCGGCGACGGACGGACTCCAGAGGTCCGCCATCACCCGTCGCTCGCGGCGGCCACCTGCAGGAGAACGGTTCGCCGACTCGGGTCGGCGTGACAGCCAACACAGACACAACACAAAAATGACAAGAAACAGAGGGGCCGGAACGGCCCTCAGACCACTCGCGGCCATCGTCTTCGCGGCGATGCTCGTCGTCTCCGCGGGCGCGGCCGGGGTCGCCTTCGCGGCGACCAGCACCGAGGTCAGCGTCCTCGCGACCAGCCAGACGGTCGACGTCGGCCAGACGGCCACGTTCGAGGTCGTCGTCGAGAACACCGACGGCGACGTCGGGGCGGCGGAAGGGGAGGTGACGCTCACCGACTCCTCGGTCGCCCAGATAACCGACGTGAGCTACGCCGGTAGTCCGGCGAGCACGAACGTGGACGTCGCCTCGGACGGTGGCTCGGCCACCTTCGCGGCGTTCTACGGGTCGAACTCCCTCGCGGGTGACGGCCCGAGCGTCACGGTCCTGACCGTGACCGTCGAGGGGACCGCCGCCGGGCAGACCGGCGTCGACCTCGCCGAGTTCCTCGTCTTCGACGACGCGGGGTCGGGCTACGACGTCACGGCGACCAACGGCGCGACGCTGACCGTCGAGGGCAGCGACGATGCCACCAGCGCGACCGTCACCGCCAACGACGGCGAGGGCATCGCGGCGAGCACCTACGGCGGCGGCTCGTTCGCCATCACCAACGACGGCGAGACCGACGTCGAGTCGGTCACCATCGACCTCTCGGAGAGCGTCGTGCCCGACGTCGTGTTCGACCCCGACGGGACCGCCGGCGACGCGGTCGCCAAGGGGTTCAGCCCCGACGGCGGCGCGAGCGCGACCGGTCTCGTCGACGGCACGTTCTCGGCCCCCCACAACGGCGTGGACGGCGAGGACGGCTACGACGTGCTGACCATCGCGTTCGACGACTTCCAGCCCGGCGAGACGCTGACGTTCTCGGTCGACATCGACCCGACGAGCATCAAGGACGTCGACAGTTCGGGCGGGGCCGGGTCGGTCTCCGGCCTCGAACTCGCGGGCAGCACCGTCACCGTCACCTCGGCCGACGGGAGCGTCACGAACGACCTGTTCACCGACGGAAGCGCCGGCGGCGCCCAGGCGACCGCGAACGGCGACGTCGCCGCAGCGCCCACGCTCGGCGTTCAGGGCGTCACGCTGGGCGGGACCGACTTCCCGGCCCACGCGGCCGCGACGGTCGGCGACCAGAGCCAGACGCTCACCGTCGACGGACCGGCCGGCGAGAGCGTCACCCTGCTCCACGTCGTCGGGACGCCGGCACCCGCCGCCGGCTACGACGTCGACGACTACGAGGCGAACATGGCCGCGAGCGTCTCCACGCAGACGGTCGCGCTCGGCTCCGACGGGAGCGCGACGGTCGCGGTCTCCCTCTCGGAGGGCGACTACGACTACTTCCTCGCGGCGGTCGCGGGCGAGAACTCCGGTCGCACCTCCCAGACGGTGATTCTGGAGTACGACTCGGACGCTCCGTCGGGACCGTCCGACGGTGAGGTGGTGTTCGCGGTGAACGCCGGCGGGAACCAGTACACGGCCACCGACGGCACGGAGTACGCGGCGGACACGAACTTCGGCGGCGGGAGCACGTACAGCGTCTCCGGCGCGCCGGACGTCGCGAACACGGACGACGACGCGCTCTACCACACCGAGCGCTACGGCGACCCGTTCAGCTACGACGTGCCCGTCGAGAACGGCGTCTACGAGGTGACCCTGCAGTTCGCCGAGATCTACCAGGGCGTCTCGCCGAACGACGGCGACACGGACCAGATCGGCGACCGCGTGTTCAGCGCGAACGTCGAGGGCGGTGCGGTCGAACTGGTGGACTACGACATCTACGCGGACGTCGGTCCGCTCTCCGCGACCGAGCGGACGTACACCGTCGAGGTGACCGACGGCGAACTGAACGTCGAGTTCAGCGCCAGCGCGGACAACGCGAAGGTCAGCGCCATCGTCGTACGCTCCGTCGAGGACGGCAGCGGCGGCGGACCCGTCGCACCCAACGCGTCGGTGGCCGTCACCCCCGACTCGGGCGTCGACGCGACCACGTACACGGGTGGGTCGTTCCAGGTGACCAACACCGGCGAGTCGGCCATCGAGACGCTCACGCTCGACCTCGCGCCGACGATGCTGCCGGACATGGTGTTCGACCCGTACAACACCGCCGGCGACAACGTCGGGAAGGAGTTCAGCCTCGACGGCGGTGCGGTCACCGTCACGAACGTCGAGTACGCCGACTTCCACAACGGCGTCGACGACACGGCGGGCTACGACTCGCTGGTCGTCACGCTCGACGGGTTCGACCCCGGCGAGACGATGACGTTCTCGGTCGACAACGACCCGACCAGCATCAGCAGCACGCCGCTCGGCTCGCAGGCCGCCGGTCCGGTCTCCGGACTGGAGCTCTCGGGGGCGACCGTCACGGTCGCCAACGAGGCGGGCGCGACTACCGCCGACCTCGTCGGCGACGGGAGCGCCGGCGGGGCCGAGGCGTCCCTCGACGGTGACGTCGCCCCGGCGCCGACCATCGGCGTCGACGGCGTCTCCCTCGACGACTCGATACTCTCCGCGCGCCACGCCGGCGCGACGGTGAACGAACAGGCCCAGACCGTCACGGTCAGCGGTCCGGCGAACGCGCCGGTCACGCTCGTGCGCGTCGAGGGCGTCCTCGACCTGAGCGACGTCCCGACGCCGTACGACGTGGAGGACTACGAGGCCAACAAGGCGGTCGTCGTCGAGTACTACTCGACCACGACCGACGCGACCGGCCAGGCGACCGTCGCGGTCGACCTGACCAACTCCTCGGCCGACGGCGGCCTGAACTACTTCGTCGCGGCCGTCGAGGACGGCGACGGCGACCCCGGATTCGCCTCGAACTACGTCGTCCTCCGGTACGACCCGTCCAGCACGGGCGACGACGGTCCCGGACCGGTGGGCGAGTTCACCTCGCCGCCGACCGACCCCGACGGTGACGGCGTCTACGAGGACGTCAACGGCGACGGTTCGTTCACCGTCTCCGACGTGCAAGCGTTCTTCCAGAACTTCGAGGACGGCGTCGTCCAGGCCAACGAGGACGCCTTCGACGTCAACGGCGACGGCTCGGTGACCATCTCGGACGTGCAGGCGCTGTTCGTCGCACTCCAGGGAGGAAACTCGTGAGCCAGCGCCACAGCCACGGAGCGGCCGATCACCGCTCCGATGCGCGACCGGCGGCCGGACTCCAGAGGTCAACCTCTCCCCGCCACGTCGCCCCATCGACCCCGTTCGGCCGCCGAACGGACACGACTCGACCAGCAGCGCGAACGACCACGACAGAAGACGAATGAACCACGATACATCGACACTCAGGGCGGTCGCGGCCCTCGTACTCGCGACGATGCTCGTCGCCGCGGCGGGCGTCCCGGGCGTCGCCATGGGCGCGACGAGCACCGAAGTCAGCATCGCACCGAACAGCCAGACCGTCACCGTCGGCCAGACGACGACGTTCGACGTGGTCGTCGAGACCACCGACGGCGACGTCGGGGCGTCCGACGTCGACCTCGAACTGACGGATCCGTCAGTGGCGGAGATCACGGCCGTCAGCGTCGCCGGCAGCCCCGGCTTCGTGAACACCGACGTCGCCGCCGACGGGTCGTCGGCCGGCTTCCAGGCCGTCTACGGCAACAACCCCATCGCGGGGGCGAGTCCGACGATAGCGACCGTCACCGTCGAGGGTGTCGCCGAGGGGTCGACCGGCCTCAGCATCACCGACGCCGACCTCAGTGACCTGCCCGGCAACTCCTACGACGTGACCGGCACGAACGGCGCGACGCTGACCGTCGAACCGGTCGCGGTGGACCCGGCAGACTTCCAGGTCTCGAACCTGCAGGCACCGGGAAGCGCCGACGCGGGCGAGTCCATCTCCGTCTCGGCGACCGTCACGAACGACGGCGGCGAGAGCGGGACCCAGACCGTCGTCTACCAGTTCGACGGGCAGACGCTCGACTCCGAGCAGGTGACGCTCGACGCCGGGCAGTCCCAGGCCGTCACGTTCGACGTGACCGTCCCCGGCAGCGCCAGCGCGGGCAGCTACACCCACGGCGTGTACAGCGACGACGACAGCGCGACGGCCGCACTGAGCGTCGCCGCGTCCTCCGGCGGTGGCGGCGACGGGCCGGCGACGGCCGTGAGCCTCTCGCCGTCCGAGCAGACCGTCGGCGTCGGCGGCACGGCCACCTTCGACGTGGTCGTCGAGAACGCCGACGGCGGCGTCGGTGCCATCGACCTGGACGTGGCAATCGGCGACACCGCCACGGCGGAGATCGTCGGCATCGACTCGCCGGCGACCGGCTTCGAGGACGCGAGCGTGGCCGGCGACGGCTCCTCGGCGTCCATCGCCGCCGTCGGAATGGACACGGCCGACACCGGCGCGGTGACGGTGGCGACGGTGACCGTCGAAGGGGCGAGCGTCGACTCGACGACGCTCTCCGTCTCCTCGGCGGTCCTCGGGACCGAAGACGGCGTCGAGACCTACGACGTGACCGGCACGTCCGACGCGACGCTGTCCGTCGTCCCGGCGGAGTTCCTCGTCTCGAACCTCGACGGCCCCGACAGCGTCGTCCGCGGCGAGTCGCTCACCGTGACGGCCGACGTCACGAACGACGGGAGCCTGGAGACGACCAAGACCGTCTCGCTCCGCTTCGACCTGAACGGCGACGGGACGCTCGCGCCCGGCGAGACCGTCGCGTCCGCGCCCGTCACCCTCGGTGCCGGCGTGACCGACTCGGTCCCGCTCAGCGCCGCGATTCCCGACTCCCTCGCGCCAGGCGAGTACGACTACGGCGTGTTCACCGTCGACGACGAGGCGACCGGGACCGTCGCGGTCACTCTCGCGCTCATCGACGACAGCTACGCCGGACCGCCACAGGACCTCGACGGCGACGGCGTCTACGAGGACGTCAACGGTGACGGCGAACTGACCGCCAGCGACGTGCAGGCGCTGTTCGTCAACCGCGACTCCGGCGTCGTCACCGGCGACCCGCTCCTGTTCGACTACAACGGCGACGGCCAGTTCAACGTCGTCGACGTCCAGAACCTCTTCGCCCAGACCAGTGACTGAGACCACACCACAGCACAGCCGACGACCAGCACACAGCGATAGACGACACACCAACCGATGACACCGAAACACAGGACCCGACCGACGTACCGCACGCAGACACTGGCGATACTGGGAGTACTCCTGCTCCTCGTCGGGGCGATGACCCCCATCGCCCTCGCTCAGGAGGACGGAGTGACCGTCGCCGCGTCGCCCGCGAACCCGACGATAGCGAACGGCGAGAGCGTCACCTTCGACGTCGTCGTCGAGGGCGCGGACACCGTCGGAGCCATCGAGGGCGACGTCGCGCTGACGAACCCCTCGGTCGCCGAGATAACCGCCGTCTCGCTGGGCGGGTCGCCGGCACTGGAGAGTGCCCGCGTCGCGGCCGACGGTGACTCGGCCGCGTTCGAGGCCATCTACGGCAACGACCCGCTCACCGGGAGCAGCGTCGTCGTCGCGACGGTGACCGTCGTGGGCACCGCCGACGGCCAGACCGGCATCGACCTCTTCGACGTCGCCGCGGGCGACGCCGCGGGCGCGAGTCTCGCCGTCACCAGCGTGAGCGACTCGTCGCTCACCGTCGGGTCGTCGACGGACCAGCCCACGGAGGAGCCACCAGCGACCACGGACGAGCCGCCGGTGACCACCGACGAACCGACCGAACAGCCACCGGCGACGACCGACGAACCGCCGGCCACCACGGAAGAACCGCCAGCGACGACCGAACAGCCACCGGCGACCACGGAGCAACCGCCGACCACTACGGAGCAACCGCCAACGACCACGGAGGAGCCGCCAACGACCACGGAAGAACCCCCGGCGACGACCGACGAACCGCCGGCGACGACTGAGGAGCCACCGTCGACCACCGAGGAGCCGACGGAAGAACCCACCGAGCAGCCCACCGAACAGCCGACGGAGACACCCGATGACGGTACGGACGGCGACGATGGTGACGACGGCGAGTCGACCTACTTCCAGGTCGACTTCGTCGTCGGCGAACCGAAATCGCACGTCGGACCCGACGACGGGTTCTACAGCGACGAGCAGCGCCTCGTCCGGTACGCGCACGGCGTCGACGACCGGACGACCCGCAGCGGGTCGACACCGACGCTCGCCGACGACGCGGCGGCCTGCCTCGACGCGGGCTACGTCCAGGTCGAAGACGGCACGGCGACGATATCGTTCGCCGTCGACGACGGCTGTGAACTCACGCTGAGCCTCGTGAGCTACGAGAAGCCCGGCGCTGGCTTCGACCGGGGCGTCTCGCAGGAGATGGTCGACGCGTCCACCGGGACGTTCGGCCCCGGCGAGTACTCCCTCACCGTCGAGTTGCCCGACGGCGACGAGGTCGACGCGAGCGCGCCCGCGTAATCCGCAGAACCACGTGGTCGGGTCGGTCCCACCGGCCCCGCAGGCGTCACTTTTTCGACCGACTCGACGTCACACGACCGAGACGTCCGTACAGAGCAGTCGCAGTCCGACCGGTAGGTCCTAGTCGGTCCGGTCGCCCCGCTCCGGTCTCCTTAGACAGTTCGTTAGAGTCAATGTGCCACCCCGTGAAGCGGGGGTCATGAGCGCAGATACGGACCAGCGGACCATCCGCTGTCTGGTAGCGAAAGTCGGGCTGGACGGTCACGACCGGGGGGCACACGTCATCGCGCGGGCGTTCCGCGACGCCGGGTTCGAAGTCATCTACTCGGGGCTCCACCGGTCGCCCGACGAGGTCGTCCAGGCCGCCGTCCAGGAGGACGTCGACGTGCTGGGCATCTCCATCCTCTCGGGGGCGCACAACACGCTCGTCCCGAAGATTCTCGAGGGGCTCGAGGAGTACGACGCGCTGGACGACACGCTCGTCGTCGTCGGCGGCATCATCCCCGAAGACGACCGGCCCGAACTGAAGGAGGCGGGCGTCGGCGGTATCTTCGGCCCCGGCGCGTCGATGGAGGAGGCGGTCGAGTTCGTCCGCGAGAACGCTCCCCAGCGCGACTGATGGGCGACCTCATCGACGACCTGCTCGCGGGGAAGCACCGAGCGCTCGCCCGCGCCATCACACGTATAGAGAACCGCACGCCGGGCTACCGCGACCTCGTCAGCGAACTGTACCAGCACACGGGGGACGCCGACGTCATCGGCGTCACCGGGTCGCCGGGCGCGGGGAAGTCGACGCTCGTCGACAAACTCGCGAAGCACTACCGCGACGAGGGTCTCACCGTCGGCGTCATCGCCATCGACCCCTCCTCGCCGTTCACCGGCGGCTCCGTCCTGGGTGACCGAATCCGGATGGCGAGCGTCTCGGGCGACATGGACGTGTTCTTCCGGTCGATGAGCGCTCGCGGCAGCCTCGGCGGCCTCTCGACGGCCACCGCGGACGCCGTCAAGGCCCTCGACGCGTTCGGCAAGGACAAGGTCATCGTCGAGACGGTCGGCGCGGGGCAGAACGAGATAGACATCGTGAAGACCGCCGACACGGTCGCCGTCCTCGTCCCGCCCGGCAGCGGCGACGACGTGCAGATGCTCAAAGCGGGCATCCTCGAAATCGGCGACGTGTTCGTCGTCAACAAGGCCGACCTGCCCGGCTCGGACCGCACCGTGATGGAACTCCGGGAGATGATCGACACCCGGAACGACTACACCGAGACCGCCGAGCACCACGGGGGCGACGCGGCGGCCGCGATGGAGCGCGTCACCCAGAGCGAGGCGGACGAGGAGGGCTGGGAGCCGGTCGTCCTGGAGACGGTCGCCGAGGAGGGAACCGGCGTCGAGGAACTCGTCGAGACGCTCGCGGACCACGCCCGATACCTGGAGGAGTCGGGGACCGGCGAGGAGCGGGCGCGCCAGCGCTACGCCGAGGAGATACGCACGCTCCTCCGCGAGGACGTCAACCAGCTCGTCGCGGGCGAACTCGCCGCCCGCGGCGGAATCGAGGAGTACGTCGAGCGCGTGCTGGCCCGCGAGACCGACCCGTACGCCGTCGCGGACGAACTCGTCACGCCCATCGAGGAGTGCGTCGACGCCGAACGCGACGGCTGAGGCGAGTACGGTCGAGGTGGCTTCGACTGAGAAGACTCGGCCGAGGCGACCTGGGTCGAGGCGACGTCGGAGCGAGCGAGACGGTCACGTGCGGCGAGGGAACTGACACCGCGTGGACAGGGATTAAGCGCCCGACCGTCCTACGGAGACCATGCGCATTCGTAAGCTTCTCGTCGGTGCGGTCGCCGGCCTCGGGGGGACAGCCGTCGCCAACCGACTGCTGTCGGACCGGGCGTCGACGCCGCACACGCCGCTGGGCCGAGCGACCCAGACGTACCGCTGGCGCGGGTTCGACGTCTCGTACACCGAGGCGGGCGACCCGGACGACCCGGACCTCGTCCTGTTCCACGGCGTCAACGCCGCCGCCTCGTCGGCCGAGTTCGTCCCGGTGTTCGACGCGCTGGCCGAGGAGTACCACGTCCTCGCACCCGACCTGCCGGGGTTCGGCCTCTCGGACCGGCCACCGCTGATGTACTCCGCGTCGCTGTACGAGACGTTCGTCGCCGACTTCCTGCGAGACACCAGCGAGGACGCCACCGTCGTCGGGTCGTCGCTTTCCTCGGCGTACGTCGCTCGTTCGGTGGCGGAGGGCGACCTCGACGTGCGCGAACTCGTCCTCGTCAGCCCCACGACGACGACGGTACCGGGGCGGCGCACGTGGCTCCGGTCGCTGCTGCGCGCACCGCTCGTCGGCGAGGGCCTGTTCAACCTGCTGGCGAGCAAGCGCTCGTTACAGTACTTCCAGGCCGACCACGGCTTCTACGACACCAGCCACGCCGACCCGGAGTGGACGGAGTACCGCTGGCAGTTGGCCCACCAGCCCGGCGCGCGGTTCGCGCCCGCGTCGTTCGTCGGCGGCTTCCTCGACTCGGACGCCGACCTGGAGGCGACGCTCGCCGACCTGGATATCCCCGTCACGCTCGTCTGGGGACGGAACGCCACCGACATGCTCCCGGTCGAACGCGGGCACGACCTGGCCGAGGCCGCGGACGCCCGACTCGTCGTGTTCGACGACGCTCTGCTCCTGCCTCACTACGAACACCCCGGCGAGTTCGTCGCCGTGGTCCGCGGCGAGGACGTGGACGACCTGGAGTACGTCGAGGCCTGAACGGCAGCGTCGAGGGTGAACAGCGTTCTCGGCTATCAGCAGTGAGTAACCGGTACTGATTAGCGGAGGGAATTTGCGTCAAGTGTATGGCACGTGATGTTGACGACTCGACACGGGTCGTAGAGTCTGAAATCGGTGAATCGATGGTTCGTGAATACGTGACCGTTCATGACTCCACGGTAGGAGACGACTGTGGCATCTACGAGCGGACATCGCTCAAGAAGTGCCACGTGGGCGATAGCGTTGACATCAACGCAGGCTGTTTCGTCGAAAACGCCGAGATCGGTGACGAAGTACAGGTCGGTCCAAACTGCAGTATCGTGGGGGTCACGCACGATCTCGGTGAAGACGGTATGGAACTCCGCGACGATGTGTTCGAGCGAATTATTCTCCACGACGGGGCGTTCGTCGGTGCAGGCGCTGTAATCGCTCCCGGTGTCGAAATCGGACCGAATGCAGTCGTGGCAGCTGGCTCCGTCGTCTCCACGGACATCGACGAACGATGCATCGTCGTCGGGTCACCACCGGTCCAGGAAGTCACCCACCTTCGTGACTGGCTGTAAGTCGACTTCTATTCCTCCCCTCCGTCGGTCTCGACTCCCCTGCTGATTTACTCACGGCACAGGTCTATCGATAGGCTCAGAGCATGGGTCTATCAAAGGGCTGCACGGGTGGATGTCACTTCTCGAAGGGACCAAGGTCGTCAGTCGAGCGACTACCGAGACTGAGCGTATTAGACTCCGAGACACGCGCTCTGGCGATATACCCATAATCGTAGTTGGCCGGAGCAGGATTGAACAGGTGCGATTCCGGCTCTGCCCACGGAACCGAGTCGCTCAGCGTGCATTCGAGCACGTACGTCACCGGCTCGGTGAACGTGTTTGGGAACGCTCGTCGCTGGTCGGATTCTATCGTTTTTGTGACCACGAGCGTCCGCTGCTCGGGTGGGAATCGCGTCGGTACTTCTCCGGTGACGACGTGCTCCTCGCTGGTGATGGTAGAGTCTGTCCCGACGTCGACGACAGCCACCTCGATGGTGTAGGATCGGTCGCCGTCGTTGATGAACTGAAGCGTTCCTGCAGGGGGAGCGCCTCCGTCAATACCTCCCGTTGGGTCGTCGAGCAGTGACGAGCACCCAGCGAGGCTCGCTGTGGCACACACGCCAAGCGATGAGAGGAGAACGCGGCGATTCATACTACGACTCAGTCAACGATTAGTAAGTGTGTTCTGTGAAAGTGTTAGACTCGCGGCACGCGTCACTCGTCCGTTCGAGAGACGCAGAGCGTGGGTCTGTCAGAGTGAGGTGAGGAGGCCGATGCCGGTGTGCCGCCAGTGAGCAGGATGGCGGCATAGAAACCCCCGTGCCAACAACATCGTACAGCAGTCGGCCGAAGATGGGAGAGCGAGGGGGCTGGGACAGTCGGTTGGAGTCACGTACTGAAGTTCACCAGCTCCTGATTCAGTTTCTCTTTCTCCTCGTAGAAGAGTGCGTGGCTGCTCTCCTCGAAGCGGACGAGTTCCGTGTTCTCGATGCCCTCGTGGAGCTTCTCGGCCGTCAGCTCGAACGGGCAGGCCTCGTCGTGCACACCGTGACAGATGAGCGTCGGCACGGAGATGTCCGCGAGGTCGGACCGAAGGTCCATCTCGCCGACCGCTTCGATCGAATCAGCCATGGCCTGTGGTGAGGATTCCATGCTCATGTTCTGGAGCCACTCCTTCAACTCGGGACTCGGTGCGGAGTGAAACATCGAATCGGCAAAGTCACTGCTCACCTTCGCCCGGTCCTCGTAACAACCCTGTGCGAGGTCCACGAATGCGGTCTCGTCGACACCATCCGGAAAGTCGGGTTTCTTGGCCAGAACGGGGCTCGCAGCGCCAAGCAGCGCCAACTTCGCCACGTGCTCTTCGTCGTGGCGACTCATGTACCGGGTGACCA
Source organism: Halomarina salina (assembly GCF_023074835.1). Classification (NCBI taxonomy): domain Archaea; kingdom Methanobacteriati; phylum Methanobacteriota; class Halobacteria; order Halobacteriales; family Natronomonadaceae; genus Halomarina; species Halomarina salina. The sequence goes on along the minus strand of NZ_JALLGW010000002.1, from coordinate 403,227 downwards.
CACCTCCACCCATCGAGAAGCCTGCGAGCGTGACATCCGCTACATCGAGCTCGTCGAGGACCGCTTTGAGGTCGTCGGCGAACAGGTCGAAGTCGTACTCACTCCATGGTTTGCTCGACTGGCCGTAGCCACGGAGGTCGATACCGATACACCGGACGCCCTCCCTCGGAAGCCGGATGTACTGATATTCGAACATCCGGTGGCTCAGTGGCCACCCATGAACGAACACGATGGGTGTTCCCGAGCCCCAGTCCTGAACGAACAGTTGTACTCCATCATCAACGTCTATTCGGGCCATAATGACAGCCAACCATCTGGTGCCTGTATGTATAAATACTTAGTCAAAATCCAAGCTATTCGCGTTATCATATTCTGCTGATGCGGATGAGTTTCTGGAAAGGGATGTAAAGTTGGACGTTCACAAACCCGACTACTACCTCGACCCTCGTTCGGTTTGATATACACGCGGCACAGGTCTATCGATAGACTCAGAGCGTGAGTCTTGCACCGAGCGGATGACTTTACAAGCCAGGTACACATCTAATATGTCTGCGTCTCCTTAGTGAATTGAAGGCCACGGGACAGCACTAAACGGGCTGTCAGAGGCACACGTCGGCTGTCACGTGGCTGGACCCGCTCACCCGGAGCGTGCCGGGAACCGCTTCCACCTTCGTTCTCGTCCCCATCCTCTTGCGAGCGGTGTGAGCGAGTCCACAATCGACTGACAGCGCAGGGATAATAAAAACTCGTGTAAGTTTCCAGTAATAGAAACGTCTGACAAATGTGTCGTTATTGATATCTCGTAGGCGCTCTCCCTCTGGCACCCTCGGTGTCGAGAGCAAGGGCCACGCGACAGCAGGTCGAGGTCGTCAGAGGCACACGGTCGCTGCCGCGTGGCCGGACTCACTCACCCGGAGCGTCCCGGGAACCGCTTCCACCGTCACTGTCGTCCCCATGCAGTTAGCAGCGGTGTGAGTAAGTCCACTATCCACTGGCGGATGGCTGCCATAAAGTATGTTGCTTGCCGTTGCTATCTGATACAAACGTCAGACACTCTGCCCATTCCGGATTCATTGTCGAACTGTCGGCTGAACGACTCGCGGCACGCGTCCCCCCTCGGGTCGTTCGACACACTCAGAGGGTGCCGCTTTTACTCGCACGTTGCTGCTCAGTACCTAGTCATCGTGTGGCGTCGATTCCTGCTCTGCTAGGAGGAATGCATTCGTCGTCAAGGCGACAATCGCTCGACGAAGTCGTTCGGTGACCGCTTGGTCGGATACACCCAACTGGGAGGCGAGTTCGACGAGGCTGATTTCCCGAGGAATGGCATAGTACCCTTGGTCAACGGCGCGAAGTAGCGTCTCTCGTTGGGTGGGTGTTAACCCGAGATCAGGAGGAACCTCCTGATTCGCAGCGCTTGATATTCTATCGAGGTGTACTGTCTGTTGGTACTTCTGAAGGAGGGTGAAGTCGAGGCCGAACTCTTCGCATATGTCTCGGAGTCGTGACAAGCCACCACTATCCGGAAACGCCACCCGATACTCCCACCCTGTGGCGGTGCCAATCACACTCTGAAGGTCGCCCCCAGATGTTGTGAGCGCCGAATAGAGGCTCTTGGCCCGTCCCTCCCCGACCTGCGTTGCCCGATACAGTCGCCGGTCGCTGAACGTCGTGAGACACTCGACGTCGGTCACCGTTGGGTCGTCGCTCATCGCGGTTTCAAATGCCGCGAAGTCGTCTGATTCGACCCAGAAGGTGAGTGTTCGCTCTCCAGAGTATTCGGTCTCCACTTGTTCGATGATGATTCGCGTGGAGGGGACATCTTGAAGCGCCTGACGTAGTGTCGGTTGTGTCACTGACGCGGTGACTATCAGCCGCATAATCTACCCATAGCTCGTAGAACGACGATATGGTCGGTCGTAAAAGGCTGACATTACTATGGAAGTTGTTCACGAAATTGACACTTTCTATCTAGTAACGTCTAATCCCGGTGACACACTCGCGGCACGAGTCTTTCGGCTGAGTCAGTGCGGTTCTGAACGAACTACCGTCGCGGCTTACCGCGGGTCCAGCGTCAGCATCCGGTCGCCGGTCGGCTTCGAGTGTCCCACGCCGACACCGACGGTCATCCCGACGGACACGCTGTCGATGGGGGCGTCGACGATACCGGTCAGTCGGACCTCGCCGAAGTCGACGACGGCGGTGACGTACGGCGCGTCGTCCGCGAACTGCGGCGTGGCGACGCGGACGACGGTGAACGTCTCTACGGTGCCCGATTCGGGGAGTGGCTTCTGGTCGAGGTCCTGCGACCCGCAGTGGGGGCAGACCCGCCGCGGCGGCAGCGACCCGTGGCCGTTCGGACACGAGAGGTAGTAGCCCGACCCGTCCTCGATGGCGTCGAGCAGGTCGTCGTAACCGTCCTCGCGCGGGGCCTCGGCCTCCTCACCGCTCATCGGTCGCTCACCTCCAGGACGTGGACCGTCGCGCTGGCGACGGTGCCGCCCGCGTTGTGCGCCAGTCCGACGCGCGGGTCGTCGAGGTCCGGCGAGCGCGGGTGTCTCCCTTCGAGGAGCTTCGTCAGCGAGGCGATCTGTGCGACGCCCGTCGCGCCGACGGGGTGACCCTTCGCCTTCAGGCCGCCCGAGACGTTCACCGGGAGAGGACCGTCGCGGGTCGTCTCGCCGTCGCGGGCGGCATCGATGCCCTCCCCGTACTCGTAGAACCCGAGCGCCTCGATGGCGAGCACCTCGGCGATGGTGAAGCAGTCGTGCACCTCCGCGAGTTCGACGTCGTCCGGACCGATTCCGGCGTCGTCGTAGGCCATCTCGGCCGCGCTCTCCGTCGCGGGCGAGCGAGCGAGCCACTCGCGGTCGTGGAGCGCGAGTTTGTCCCCGCCCTGCCCGCTGCCGGTGATGGAGACTGGCGCGTCGAGACCCTCGCGTTCGGCGTACTCGTCGCTGACGAGGACGGCCGCGCTCGCGCCATCGGAGATGGGACAGGAGTCGAACAGGCCGAGTGGGTCGGCGATACGCGGCGCGTCGAGCGCCTGTTCGACGGTGATGGCGTTGCGGTACTGGGCGTACTCGTTGGGCAAGGCGTTGTCGTGGTTCTTCACCGCGATATGTGCGAGGTCCTCGACGCCGCCGCCGTACTCGTCGAAGTACGCCTGCGCCATCAGGGCGTACGCGGCGGGGAAGGTCATCCCGGCCCGAATCTCGTAGAGGTCGTCCGCGGCGATGGAGAGGCCGTCGGTCGCCCCGGCGGTCCCCATGTTGGTCATGCGCTCCATCCCGCCGACGAGGACGACGTCGGCCTCGCCGTTGCGGACGGTCTTGACCGCCTCGCGGACGGCGACGCCCGAGGAGGCACAGGCCGTCTCGAAGCGCGTCGCGGGCGCGTTCACGCCCACGGCCTCGGCCATCAGCGGTCCCTGATGGCCCTGGTGTTCCGCCAGTTCCCCCATGAAGTTCCCGAAGAACAGGTGCTCGACGGTCGGCGGTGCGACGCCCGCGTCGTCGAGTGCGGCCAGGCCGGCCTCGGCGAAGAGGTCTCGGCCCGTGCGGTCGGGCGTCCGCCCGAACGGCGTCAGTCCGACGCCCGCGATACGTACCTCTGACATGTGTCCACGTAGTCGGTTGCGAGGTATATGTCTGCCGTGAGTGCCCGCGAGCGCGCACGACCGGCCGGTTTACGATGTTCTGCAGGAAACTGCAAAGTGTTAACAGACGACGTAGATGAACCGGTCGTGCGGGTACCGTCCGGAGCCGGACAGTTCTCCAGACGGTTCTCTCGCCTCCCGCGCGCGAACAACCACCTCGGCGTCGCCTGCTGGTCGCTCACCGGACTGTTCCTGCTGGTCCGGACGGGCGTGACTCGTCCGGGGCGAGCGACCGGTCAGACTCGCCCTACATCCCCATGTCGGCCGCCGCGTCGGGAACCGGCAGGTCGTCCACCGCGACGCCGAGCAGTTCCGCGGCGTGGTCGAGCGCCATGTCGAACCCGTAGTACCGCTCCAGTTCGTCGCCGTCCGGCGTCGGGCGCACTTTCAGCATAGCGTACCCCTCGACGTTCTGGGCGACGGCGGCGGTGCGACCCTCGAACTCGAACGACAGCACCCGCTCGCCGTCGGTCTCGCGGTAGCGAGCGGTGATGCCGTCGGACTCGGCGGTGTCGGCGTGGTCGGTCGTGTCGGATTCGTCGGACGCGTCGGCGTCGGTCATACCACCGGTTCGGGCGCCGTCCCGTCGTCTCTGTCGGTTCCGGCTCGCGGCCGACGGGAGTCGGGGCCGCGATGGACCTCGAACCACAACGGCCGAGTCCCCCGCGACACACCTCCGGGCATGCGCTGGCTGGAATCCGGCACCCGGCGGGACATGTGCGCGGCCCTCCTCGCTCTCGGCGAGGCGCGTGGTCCCGAACTGAAGCGACGGCTCGAACGCCACTACGACAGTCGCCTCGACTCGAAGCGGTTCTACGACCGGCTCTCGGCGCTCGAATCGTCGGGGCACGTCGAGCGCCGGGTCGACGGACTGGAGGACGTCTACTCGCTGAGCGAGGCTGGAAAGCGGGGGGTCCGAGAGCAACGGGCGTGGCTCGCCGAGTGCGTCGAGTCGAGCGACTCGGGCGACGAAAAACGGGAGTGAGGGGGGAACGAGCGGTCAGTCAGCGGTGGGGTCTGCGCCCTCGGTGAGGGCCGCCATCGCCTCCTCGTCCATCTCGTGAGGTTCGACGAGGTCGAACACGTTCCCGTAGCGGTCCGTGAACTGCGCCTCGACGCCCCACGGGTTGTCCTCGGGTTCGCCACCGAACTCGACGCCCGCCTCGGTCAGTCGCTCGTACTCCGCCCGGCAGTCGTCGGTGCCGAGAACGAACGCCACGTAGCCGGGGACCTGCGCGCCGACGCGCTCGCGCTGTTCGTCCGTCTCCGGTTCCATCAACGAGAACTGCGGGAGCTCCTGTTCGCCGGGCGAGACGGTCAGCCAGCGGCCCATCTCGCCCATATCGACATCGTCGCGCTTGACGAAGCCCAGTACGTCGGTGTAGTACGCGAGCGCCTCGTCGAGGTCCTCGACGAGCAGCGTCACGTGCGAAAGTTCGCCGATCATGGTGCAGTTTTCTGTTGATTGTTCGAGGACATGAATATGCGCCGAGAGGAGAGCGAAACTGAACGTGAACGGGAGTCCGGTGTCCGCCTCGGCGAATCCCGCCCGCGGATGGCCTCACCCCTCGGGTTCGACGACGTTGTAGACGTTCCCCCAGGGGTCCTCGAACGTGGCGTCGATACCCCACGGCACCTCGCGAATCTCGCCGTGGAACTCGACGCTGGCCTCCTGCAGGCGTTCGTAATCCGCGTAGAGGTCGCTCGATTCGAGGACGAGGAACACGTGGTCGGCGGCCTGCGAGCCGATACGCTCCCGTTTCCCGTCGCTGTCGGCCTCCACGAGGGTCAGTTCCGGTACCGACGCACCCGGCGGCGCGACGGTTACCCAGCGGCCCTCGTCGCCCATCGGACTGTCTACCCGGACCTCGAAACCCAGTACGTCGGCGTAGAAGGCAATCGCCTCGTCCTGGTCGTCGACGAACACGGTCACGTGGGTCACGTCGGTGAACATCGCTGACCGAACCTGCGGACGACCACGACTTGAACCTCCGCGAGAGGGCCAGTGAAAGTGAAAGAGAGCGAGTGCGCGGTGGAGCGCTCAGTTCAGCAACTGCGCGGCGATGGTGTTGCGGAGGACCTCGCTGGTCCCCTCGTATATCTCGTTGAGTTTCGCGTCGCGGTAGAACCGCTCGGCGGGGAAGTCCTTGGTGTAGCCGTACCCGCCGTGGATCTGGATCCCCTCGTTCGCCACCTCGCGGGACACTTCCGAGGCGTACAGTTTCGCCTGCGCGGCCTCCTTCACGAAGTCCTCGCCGCGTATCTTCTTGTCCGCGGCCTGGTGCATCAGGAGGCGGGCCGCGCTGGTCTTCGTGTCCATGTCCGCGAGTTTGTGCTGGATGCTCTGGAACTCGCTGATGGGCTGGTCGAACTGCTCGCGCTGCTGGGAGTACGCCAGCGCCTCGTCGAGGGCGGCCTGCGCGATGCCGACGCCGCGGGCGGCGATGGTGATACGCCCGCCGTTGAGCGTCTTCAGCGCGTGGACGAACCCGCGCCCCTCCTCGCCGAGTCGCCGGTCGGCGGGGATGCGCAGGTCGTCGAACCGGAGTTCCGCGGTCGGACAGCCCTTGTCGCCGAGTTTGTCCTCCGTCCCCTCGACGATGAAGCCGTCGTCCTCCTCGGGTCGCACGACGAACGAGGAGATGCCCTTGTTCCCGGCCTCTGGGTCGGTCTTCGCGAACAGCGTCACCGTGTCGGCGGCCGAGCCGTTCGATATCCACAGTTTGCCGCCGTTGACGACGTACTCGTCGCCCTCTCGTTCCGCCGTGGTGCCCATCGCGGGCACGTCGCTCCCGGCCTGTGCCTCCGAGAGCGCGAACGCGCCGATGTCCGTTCCTTCCGCCAGCGGTGTGAGGTACTCCTGTTTCTGCTCCTCGTCGCCGAACTCGTAGAGCATGTTGCCCGCCAGCGAGGTGTGAGCGGCGACGATGGTGCCGACGCCGCCCGACCCGCGGGATATCTCGGCGAGACCGAGCGCGTAGGAGTGGTAGTCGAGACCCGCGCCGCCGTACTCCTCGGGGAACGGCATCCCCATCAGGCCCAGGTCGCCCATCTCGCCGACGAGGTCGTGGGGGAACTCGTCGTCGTGGTCGATGTCCGCCGCGCGAGGGACGATCTCCTCGTCGACGAACTCCGTGACCATCTCCTCGATCTGCTTCTGCTCGGGCGAGAAGCTGAAGTCCATACCTCGCGTCCGGCCCATCCGGACTTCATTGTTGGCATCACTGCCGCTGGCGGGTGGTTGTAGCGGGCGCTCAGTCGAGCGACTTCCGGTAGACGAGGAGGTCGACGCCCCACTCGGGGAGCGGTCTCCTGTCGGTCAGTTCGTACCCGCTCGACTCGACCGCTCGGTTGCGCTCCGCGAGACGCTCGTTCGTGTCGAGGACGACGCTGTCGAAGCCACGGCCACGGGCCAGACTTTCGAGTTCCGCGAGGAGGTCGGCGACGACCTCGGTCTCCCGCCACTCCGGCAGGACGCGGACGCGCACCAGTCGCACGGTGTCGTCGGTCTCGGGGAGGAGCCCGCCCGTCGCGACGATGCCGTCGTCCGCTTCGACGACGAGGAAGTCGCCCGTCGGCAGGTACACCCGTTCGACGTCGTGGAGGTCCTCCACCCAGTCGGTCGAGAACACCGGCAACACCCCCGAGAGGTCCCGAACGTGGACGTCCCACACCTCGGCCGCGTCCGTCGGTCGGTAGCGCCTGACGGTCGGGTGAGACACGAGTTCGGATACGAGTCCCGACCTGTAACACGTTTGCGCTGCCCTGGAGACGCGGGCGACGGCTCAGAGCGACTTCTCGAAGTAGAGGACGTCACCGCCCCACTCCGGCCGATGGCTCCTGTCGACCTGCTCGTACCCCAGCGCGTCGACGAGTCGGTTCACGGTGTCGAAGTGCTCGCTCGTGTGGACGACCACCCGCTCGTAGCCGTGGAGGCGCGCCCGCCGTTCGAGTTCCGCGAGCAGTTCCCGGCCGACATCGCTCCCCTTCCAGGCGGGGAGCACCCGAACGCGTCGCAGCCAGGCCGTGTCGTCGGTCTCGGGGATGAACCCGCCCGTCGCGACGACGTCGCCGTCGTCCTCGGCGACCAGGAACGTTCCCCGACGGAGGTAGGTCCGCTCGACGTCGTGCAGGTCGGTCGCCCACGACGGCGAGAAGAACGGCATGGAGTCCTGCAGGTCCTGCACGTGCACCTCCCACACCGCTGCGGCGTCCGTCGGCCTGAACCCCCTCACCCTCCACGTCATCGACTGCGTTGTGAAGGGTAGGTCATAACACTGTTGCGCCAGCTAACCGACACGGCCCGAATCGGAGCGACGCCCGATGAACACCCGGTCGAACGGTACGTCCGGGTGAGGCTCCCGACGCTCCCTGTCGACCGGACCTCGCCGACTGCGACGATACGGTCGACGGGCGGCTCGTACCGTCGGCGGTCGAGTGAGGACATCGTGACTGCTCGTCGTCGTCCGCCCGCGGAGAAAGTCGTTCGGGGCTACGCCACCGGCTTCGAGGTCTTTGGGCGACCGTCGTCGCTACTCGTAGTCGTAGAAGCCGCGACCGGTCTTCTTCCCCAGGTCGCCTGCGTCGACCTTCCGCTTGAGCAGGTACGCGGGCTGGTAGCGGTCGCCCAGTTCCTCGTGGAGCGTCTCGGTCGCGTCCAGACAGATGTCGAGGCCGATGTGGTCGGCGAGTTCGAGCGGTCCCATCGGGACGTTCGTGCCGAGTTTCATCCCGCGGTCGATGTCCTCCTTCGTCGCGACGCCCTCGTCGAACGCGCGGACGCCCTCGTTGATCCACGGCATGAGGATGCGGTTCGAGACGAAGCCGGGCTTGTCGTCGGACTCCCAGGTCTCCTTACCGAGGGCCTCCGCGAGGCCGTGCGCCAGCGACGTCACCTCTTCGCTCGTGTGTTCGCCGGTGACGACTTCGACGCCCTTCATCACCGGAACGGGGTTCATGAAGTGCAGGCCGACGACGAGGTCCGGGCGCTCGGTGACGCTGGCGATGGTCGTGATGGAGAGCGTCGAGGTGTTCGTGGCGAGGACGACGTCCTCGGGCACCGCCTCGTCGAGGTCCGCGAAGATGTCCTGTTTGATGTCCATGTTCTCGACGGCCGCCTCGACGACGAAGTCGCAGTCCGCGAGGTCCGACAGTTCGGTCGTCCCCGTCAGTCGCTCGCGTGCGGCGTCGGCCTCCTCGCGCGTCAGCGTCTCCGAGTTCACCAGTCGGTCCAGCGAGTCCTCGATGTTCTCGAACCCGCGGTCGAGGAACTCCTGCTCGATGTCTCGAACGACCACGTCGTAGCCCTGCTGGGCGCACACCTGCGCGATGCCGCCGCCCATAGTGCCCGCGCCGACGACGCCGATACGGTCGATGGAGTCGAATCCACGCATACTCGTCGCTCTCCGTGCGGTGGGTAAAGCGTGCCGCTCCGTCGCGAGTACGCCTTTTTCATCGGCGCGGCGCGACCGACGAGACATGGAGACGCCGCTGTACGAATCACTGGACGGTCAGGTCGCACTCGTCACCGGGGCGACGAGGGGCATCGGAGCGGCGGTGGCCGCTGGACTCGTCGACCTGGGGGCGACCGTCTACGCCGGTGCCCGGAACGCGGACGACGTGACGGCAGTCGACCAGAGGCCGATACGACTCGACGTCACCGAGGACGCGACCGTCGAGGCTGCCGTCGACCGAGTCGACGACGAAGCGGGGCGACTCGACGTCCTCGTCAACAACGCCGGCGTCGCCCCGCCGAACGTTCCGCTCCACGAGACCACCACCGCCGACATCGACGCGACGCTCTCGGTGAACCTGCGCGGGCCGATGGTCGTCACGAGGGCGGCACTCCCCCTCCTGCTCGACGGCGTCGGCGGCCGAGTGGTCAACGTGTCGAGCGGCGACGGCGCGTTCGAGGACCCACAGGAGGGGTACCACGGCGTCGCCGGCCCCGGCTACCCGTCCTATCGGGTGTCGAAGGCGGGACTCAACGGGTTCACGCGCTACCTCGACGGCGAGTACGCGTCCGACGGACTCGTCGCGAACGCGGTCTGTCCGGGGGCGGTTCGGACGGACATGGGGAGCGACGACGCGCCGCGAACACCTGCCGAGGGAGCAGCGACGCCGCTCTGGTTGGCGAGGTTCACACCGGAGGGTCCGAGCGGGTCGTTCTGGCGTGACAGGGAACGGATTCCGTGGTAGTGGGTCAGAGCGTGAGAGACAGTGTGGCTCCCTCAGTGGAGCGACCGACCGCTGGGCGTCTCAGACCAGCGCCGACAGTTCGCCGAGCGACTCGATTCGGTGGGTCGGTTCGCAGTCGGGCGCGTCGTCGTCGCGGACGACGAGCGCCGAGTCGACGCCCGCGTTCGCGGCCGCCTCGACGTCGACCGCGGAGTCGCCGACGTAGAGTGCGTCGCGCGTGCCCAGGTCGTCGAGGGCCTCGTCGAGGTAGTGCGGGTCGGGTTTCATCCGGTGCAGGCCCTCGGGCGTGTACGGGTTGCCGTAGACGGCGTCGAAGCGCTCCTCGATGCCGAAGAAGCGGAGGATGAACCGAATGGTCTCGTGCTGGTTGTCGCTGACGAGGCCGAGCGGCGCGTCGAGGTTCCAGAGCGTGCTGGTGTCGTCGTACAGCGTCCGCAGACCGTCGCGGAGTTCGCGTTTCTGCTCGCGGACGGCGGCGGCGGCCGCCTCGTAGCAGAACGTGCTGGCGTCGATGCGGTGCTCCTGACAGAGCGAGCGGATGGCCTCGACGTTCCCGGCGACGAGCGCCCGGACCTGCTCGCCCGACGGCGCGGAGAGGTCGAAGCGCTGGAACGTCCGCTCGGCCGCCCGCCACATCGTCTCGCGGTTGGGGAGCTCCGTGAGCACCCCGTCGTTGTCGAGGACGACGGCGGCGTAGGTCACACGCGCACCTCGTCGTCGTTCCAAATCATGGACGGTCGGATGGGTTTCCCACATATGAATCTGTCCGAAATACCCTGAGCCTGTCAATACGTATCACGTGTCACGGCGCTGTCGGACCGGCGACGCGTTGCACCAACAGTAAAATACGCCGTCGGTGAACACCCACCCGTATGCTACCCATCGACGACTCGCCGCTCTGTCGGGACGGGAAGGCGCTCATCCTCGCGTACGACCACGGCCTCGAACACGGGCCGGTCGACTTCGGGGACCTCCCGGAGAGCGCGGACCCCGAACGCACGTTCGAGGCGGCGACCCACCCCGCCGTCACGTCCGTCGCCGTCCAGAAGGGCATCGCGGAGGCGTACTACCCGTCGTACGAGGACGACGTGAACCTCCTGTTGAAGCTCAACGGCACGTCGAACCTCTGGATGGGCGAACCCGATTCGGCAGTCAACTGCACGGTCGACTACGCCGCCGAACTCGGCGCGTCGTCGGTCGGCTTCACCGTCTACGGCGGGTCGAACAACGAGATCGAGATGGTCGAGGAGTTCCGCGACGCCCAGGAGGCCGCCCGCGACCACGACATGCCCGTCGTCATGTGGTCGTACCCGCGCGGTCAGGGCCTGAAGAACGATACGAGCGACACGACCATCGCGTACGCGGCCCGTCTCGCCCTCGAACTCGGTGCGGACATTGCCAAGGTGAAGTACCCTGGCAGCAAGGCGGGGATGGAGCAGGCGGTGCAGATGGCCGGTCCCACCAAGGTCGTCATGTCCGGCGGGTCGAAGACCAGCGACCGCGAGTTCCTCCAGTCGGTGAAAGCCGTGATGGACGCTGGCGGGAAGGGTCTCGCCGTCGGCCGGAACGTCTGGCAGCGCGAGGACCCGGAGGCGCTGCTCGACTCGCTGGAGAAGGTCATCTTCGAGGAGGCCTCTGTCGACGCGGCCCTCGAATGAGCACCGACCACGACCACGCGACGGCCGGTCACCCGGTCGTCGACGCGGTGTTCACCGAGGTGGCACGCATCGCCCCCGAGGTCCGCGAGAGCCTCCTCGGCCGCCGGACATACGAAGAGGGAGAGAACCCCTCGGGCGAGCAACAGCTGGAGGCGGACGTCTACGCCGACGAACTGTTCGAGGAGGCGCTGCTCGCACTCGACGGCGTCGGGAGCTACGCCAGCGAGGAGCGGGAGGGACTCGTCGAAGCGGACGACACCTCCGACGACGACTACCACTGCGCGCTCGACCCGCTCGACGGGTCGTCGAACGTCAAGCCGAACAACGTGATGGGGACCATCGTCGCCGTCTACGACGAACCGCTCCCCGCTGGCGGCGACGCGCTCGTCGCCGCCGGGTTCGTGCTGTACGGCCCGCTGACGACGATGGTCGCCACCTGCGACGGGCAGGTGTCGGAGTACACCGTCGTCGACGGTGAACGCCGGGTCAGTGACACTGACCTGTCGCTCCCGGACGACCCCGTCGTCTACGGGTTCGGCGGGCGCGTCCCCGAGTGGACCGACGACTTCGCGGGCTACGTCGGCCTCGTCGAGGACGAACTGAAACTCCGCTACGGCGGCGCGATGATCGGCGACGTGAGCCAAGTGCTCACCTACGGTGGTATCTTCGGCTACCCGATGCTCCGCCACCACCAGCAGGGGAAGCTTCGACTCCTCTTCGAGGGCCTCCCCGTCGCGGCCATCATCGAGGCGGCTGGCGGGCGCTCCAGCGACGGCGAGCGGTCACTGCTGGAGAAGACGCCCGCCGAACTCCACGAGCGGACGCCCGTCTTCGTCGGCAACGAGGAGTACGTCGAGCGACTGGAACTCGCGCTGGAGTAGTCGGCCGCTTCCCACAAGACAACGATTTTCACGTCGGTCCGCGCACCCAGAATCATGAAGGTGCGCATCGCCAGGGAGGCGAGCGAGGAGGAGGCCCGGGCCATCGCGGCCGCACTCGCGCGACACGCCGTCGAGGAGGTCGAGGTGTACGTCGGCGACGCCGACGAACCGGCCGTCGTCCACGACGCCCAGCACGTCGGCGACGCCGTCCCGAACGACGACATCGGGCCGACCGAGCGCGAGATCGCGCTGCTCGAAGAGATAGCCGCCATCGAGCAGGGCGGTCACGAGAAGTACAAGCAGCGCCTCGCAGACCAGGGCAAACTGTTCGTCCGCGACCGGATGGACCTCTGGTTCGGGGACGACGGACTCCTCTTCGAGGACGGCAAGTTCGCGGAGTTCGACGCCGAGGACCGCCTGCCCGCGGACGGGATGATCACGGGTGCGGCGGAGTTCGAGGGCCGAGACGTCCACTTCATGGCCAACGACTTCACCGTCAAGGCGGGGTCGATGGCCGCGAAGGGCGTCGAGAAGTTCCTCCGGATGCAACAGCGCGCGCTGAAGACCGGGAAGCCGGTGCTCTACCTGATGGACTCCTCCGGGGGTCGCATCGACCAGCAGACCGGCTTCTTCGCCAACCGCGAGGGCATCGGGAAGTACTACTACAACCACTCGATGCTCTCCGGACGCGTCCCGCAGATATGCGTCCTCTACGGTCCGTGTATCGCTGGCGCGGCGTACACGCCAGTGTTCGCCGACTTCACCGTCATGGTCGAGGGGATGAGCGCGATGGCCATCGCCTCGCCGCGGATGGTGAAGATGGTCACGGGCGAGGACATCGACATGCAGGACCTCGGCGGCCCGCAGATTCACGCCCGTCACTCCGGCAGCGCGGACCTCGTCGCCCGCGACGAGGAGCACGCCCGCGAACTGGTCAGCCAGCTCGTCACCTACCTCCCGGACAACGCCGACCAGGACCCGCCCCAGACCGAGGGGACGGCTCCCGCCGCCGCTCCGGCGGGTATCGACCGGGTAGTCCCCGAGGAGCCGAACAAGGGCTACGACATGCACGACCTCATCGAGCGGGTCGTCGACGCGGACTCGGTGCTCGAACTCCAGCCGAACTACGGCGGCGAGATAATCACCGCGTTCGCCCGCATCGACGGCCGACCCGTCGGTATCGTCGCCAACCAGCCCGCACAGCGCGCGGGCGCTATCTTCCCCGACGCCGCCGAGAAGGCCGCCGAGTTCATCTGGAAGTGCGACGCGTTCTCCATCCCGCTGCTCTACCTCTGTGACACGCCCGGCTTCATGGCCGGGTCGGACGTCGAGAAGGAGGGCATCCTGGAACAGGGCAAGAAGATGATCTACGCCACCTCCTCGGCGACGGTCCCCAAACAGTCCGTCGTCGTCCGGAAGGCGTACGGCGCGGGTATCTACGCGATGAGCGGCCCGGCCTACGACCCCGAGAGCGTCATCGGCCTGCCCGCTGGCGAGATCGGTATCATGGGTCCCGAGGCGGCCATCAACGCGGTGTACGCGAACAAGCTCAACGCCATCGACGACCCCGAGGAGCGCGCCGAGCGCGAGGCCGAACTCCGCGAGGAGTACCGCGAGGACATCGACATCCACCGGATGGCCAGCGAGGTCGTGGTGGACGAGATCGTCCCGCCCGCGTCGCTTCGAGAGGAACTCGCCAACCGGTTCGCGTTCTACGAGACCGTCGAGAAGGACCTCCCGAGCAAGAAACACGGGACGGTGCTGTAGCGGTCCGCTCGCTCGGCGACTCGGTGACTCGACGACCCGACGACCCGACGAACGATTCGCCTCCGCCGACGGGGCGATAGATACGCTTTTTCTGCCGTCGGACGCCCACTGGCTCGTGTCCTCACTCCGGCGTCTCGTGGGTCGGTTCTACGCCTACCGGGCGCTCTCCGCGAGCGGGTTCGTCATGCCCGTGCTCACGCTCTACCTCCTCGCACAGGACGTGAGCCTCGCGGGCGTCGGACTGGCCGGCGGGGCCTTCTTCGCGGGCACGCTCCTCGCGGAGATTCCGACGGGCTACGTCGGCGACCGCGTCGGGCGACGGAACAGCCTCCTGCTCGGGAGTCTGGTCGTCGCTACCGCTCACGCCGGGTTCGCGCTCTCGTCGTCACTGCCGGCGTTCGTCGCTAGCTGGGGACTCTGGGGCGTCGGCTCGACGTTCCGGACCGGGAGCGCCGACGCCTGGCTCTACGACTCGCTCGCGGAGGCCGACGCCACGGACGCCTTCACGCGCGTTCGCGGGCGCGGCTTCTCCGCGTATCTCGTCACCGCGGGCGTCACGGCGCTCGCCGGGGGCGTCCTCTACGAGGTGGGTCACTCGCTGCCGTTCGTCGCGGCGGCGGTGACGAGCCTCCTCTCCGGCCTCGTCGTGCTGACGCTCCCGGAGCCCGCCGTGACGGCCGAGAGCGACCGATTCACGCTCGCGGAAGCCCGCGACGCCCTCGGTACCATCGCCGGGTCGCGGTCGCTCCGCCGGTTCGTGCTGGTGGTCGCCGTCGTCCGCGCCGTCCCAGAGACCGCGGAGGTGTTCGTCCAGCCGGTCGCCACGGCCGCTGGACTCCGCCCCGCCGCGCTGGGGCCGCTCTACTGCGTCCTGATGCTGGTCGCCGCAGTCGGCTCGGCGGCCGCCGAGCGCACGGAACGACTGGGCGTCGCCCGGTGGTTCGCCGTCGGACCGCTGTTTCTCGCCGCGACGTTCGCGCTGGGGGCGGTCGTCCCGGCCGTCGCGCTCCCCGCGTTCGCCGTCTCGCGCGGCGTGGACGCGCTCACCTCGACGCTCGCCAGCTCGGAACTCAACGACCGCATCGTCTCGCGCGGCCGGGCGACGACGCTGAGCGCCGCGTCGCTGGTGTACTCGCTCGCGTTCATGACCGCGCGCTTCCTCGGCGGGAGCCTCGCCGACCGCACGACGCCGCTGGTCGCACTCACGCTGTTCGGGTTCGGGGCAGTCGCCGTCGTCGCCGTGGTGGGTGCGCTCGGCGACCCGTTTCGGACGGAGTCGGCCGAGACCGCGAGAGCCGATTGAACCCTACCTGCGTCGTCCACTCACTCGCGCAGCGCCTCGACGACCACCGCCCACGCCAGTCCCGCCAGCCCGACGTCTCGCGCCACCACGTCGCCGAACCGTCCCGACAGCACCCAGACGACGAGGAGGTACCCCACCGTCGCGGTCAGCGACACCGCCGCGACGAGGCTGGCGAACGCGGTGTAGCGGTCGGCGAGCAGCGCGAGTCCGAACCCGACTTCCAGCACCCCGTTGACGAGCACGAAGACGACCGGCGAGACGACGAGCCAGGGAGCGAGCCAGTCGACCACGTAGACGGCCCACGCCTCGGGGTCGAGCAGTTTGTGGACCCCGGCGAGGAGCACCATCGCGCCGAGTGCGAGGCGGGCGAGCGTCGCCGGGTCCGGCGACCGGCCCGCGAGTCGCCGTCCTCGTCGGTCGAGGTCGTGGAACGTACCCATCGCTCCCGATAAGGGTGCCGTACTGAAAGGTTCGTCCGCTGATAACGGTCGTTCGAGTGCTGGAGCGACCTGTCGACGCCACTCGCGTGTCACTCGTGCACGGTCACCAGAACTGCCGGTTATCCTCTCGCTTGCGGACACTCCTCGGAACAGTACGGTCTGTGTTCTCCTCGTAAGGCGCTGATAACAATGCGTGTCGGTGATGTCCGTCAGTGCAAGCCCGTCCGGGCATCTCGACCCATGTCACTTCAGACAGAGACCCCACCGACCACGCAGTCAGGGACGCTCCAGTTCGCCGCGCGACACGAGCGCGGACTCTGGGCGTTCGCCATCGCCGCACTCGTCGCCGACATCCTGCTCACCGCGTACGGCCTCGAACAGGGAGCGGTGGAACTCAACCCCGTCGCCCGGTGGGTCATCGCGGAGTACTACATCGTCGGCATGGTGGCGCTGAAACTCGTCGGCGTCGGCGTCGCCCTCGTCGGTCGACGCCTCGTCCCGGACGACTTCGGGGCGCTGGTCCCCGTCGCACTCGGGATGCCGTGGGCGCTCGCGGCCGGTCTCAACGTCCTGACCATCGCCTCGCTCTAGAACCCCCACCGTTTTACTCGTCGGGTGTCCTCGCGAGCGCTTCGCGCTCGCTGCGGGCACCACTCCTCGCAAAACCCTCTCCCAGCGAGTGAAGCTCCTGGGAGCCTGTGAGACGCGAAGCGTCTCACAATGGGACGAAAAAGGGCCGCTCGGCGCTTGCGCGCCTCACGGTGAACCGCGCTCGCTCCGCTCGCGCGGACGCTGGTGCTCGATTCGAACGCTCCCTCGGCTGCTACTCTTCGACGTTCTCCTTCTTGAGCGACAGCGCGGTCCGGTCGAACTCGCAGACGAGCAGTTCGTCGCCGTCGTCGTCCTCGCGATTGACCGCGAACGCCTCGACGTGCATCGTGACGACGCCGCGGTCGCCGTCGCTGGTCTCGCGCTTGTCGGTGACGGTGGACTGCGCGCGGATGGTGTCGCCGTGGAACACGGGATTCGGGTGGGAGACGTCGTCGTACGAGAGGTTGGCGACGATGGTGCCGTCGGTGGTCTCGGGGATGGAGACGCCGACGGCGAGGCTCATCGTGTAGAGCCCGTTGACGAGACGCTCGCCGAACTGCGTCTCCCCCGCGAACTGCTCGTCGAGGTGGAGCGGCTGCTGGTTCATCGTCATGTCGCAGAAGCGCTGGTTGTCGCTCTCGCTGACGGTGCGCCGTCGCTCGTGCTCGATGGTCTCGCCGACCTCGAACTCCTCGTAGTACAGCCCGGTCATGGGCGAGTCGTCGGTGGGTGGCGTGAAAAGTCCGCGCGTCCAGCGACGACCGGCCCGACCCCCGTGCCGGCTCAGCGTTCGAGACGACGCGCTCGCTCCGACTGGAGGTAACTATAACCAGCCCCCGCGAAAAGCGTCGTCTCGATGACGGCACGATTCACCGACGAGGACGAGGGCAAGCGTGTCGTCGACGACCAGGACAACGTCGTGGGCCGGGTCGTCGAGGTGGCTGGCGGGACCGCACACGTCGACCCCGACCCGGGGATGACGGACACGGTCCGGTCGAAACTCGGCCTGGGGGACGCCGACGGCGACACGTTCGCCATCGACGAGTCGTCGGTCGAGGCCATCACCGACGACGAGATACGCATCAGTCGCACCGTCTGAGTGCCGTGTTCGGGAGACGTCCGTGGAACGAGCGCCGGTCACCGAGCGCTACCGAGTCGCCTGACCAGCGCGTCGAGGTGACCCCACCCGACGACGGCGACGACCGTCTCGGCGTCGAGTGCGTCGAGTCGCTCCGCCATCCGTCGCTCGCGGGCGTCGGTCGTAATCTCGACGGCGGGCGGCCGTTCGGTTACCCCGCGGAACAGGCAACACCGGGAGACGTGCTCCGATTCGTGGTCTGCCTGCTCGTCGGGAGACGCGTCCTCACAGCCGTACGTCGTCGGGTCGTCGACCGTCGAGCGGTCGCGGAGTCCGGCCGCCGCGAGTCGGTGGTGAGCGATGCGCCGCGCGATGCCGACCGTCCGCTTCGCGAGACTCCACGCGGTTCTGCGGTCGTGACGCTCCCGAACGACCGTCGCGGCCATCGACCGGACGAACCGGGCGTCGAGCGGGTCGATACCGACCACGCGTGCGTCGGGGGCGGCGTCGACGGCCGCGCTCATCTCGCCGCCACGTCGCGAGTCGCCGTCACGCTCGGCGAACTGACGGTACAGCGGCAGCGACCCGTCGGGGAGTTCGAGTGCGAGGGCATCGGGCGTCGTCGCCGCGACGACGCGACGGACCCGAGCGACGCTGGCGGGGTGGTCGTGGACGACACCGACGAGGTGGAGGGTCGTCCCGCCCTCGCGGTCGATACGCCGGCAGAACGGCTCGTCGAGACGGGAATCGGCGTCTCGCTGGTCCGCTCCGTCGGCCGGGGACGCCCGCTGCTCTGCGTCGCCGGTCGGTACGGGCGGCGCTATCTCGGTCGACGGCGCAGGAGACGGGGCGAGCGGCGATGTCCGGTCGGTCGGGTCGCGGCGCTGTGACATGGGACTGTCCTCGTCTCGTGGTACGGCGACCCACACCTGCCTCCGTGGGCTACGATGGTGGCGCGACCGCGCGAGCGCGGCAACACATATAGGGGTTTGAAGCCGTCGACCGTCGAGGGGTTCGACATGGCTCGACGGAGCGTGCTGTTCTCACCCGGCGACAGACCGGAACTGATGCGGAAAGCCCCCGGCACGGGCGCCGACGTGGTCGTCTACGACCTCGAAGACGCCGTCGCACCGGGGAAGAAGGAGGAGGGTCGCGAGGCGGTCCACGGCGTGCTGACCGACCCCTCGTTCGACCCCGACTGCGAGGTGTGCGTCCGCGTCTCGACGGACGCGGCGAGCGCGGACCTGGCGGCAGTGCTCGACGACGAGGCGCGTCTGGACGCCGTGATGCTCCCGAAGGCGGAGTCCGCCGAGGACGTGGCGACGCTCGCGGCGATGCTGGAGGAACGCGACGCGTCGTTACCAGTGTTCGCGCTCTGCGAGACGGCCGCCGGGGTGCTCCACGCGGAGGCCATCGCCAGCGCCGACGCCACGACGGCGGTCGCCTTCGGCGCGGAGGACCTCTCGGCGGACATCGGCGCGAACCGAACCGAGGAGGGAACCGAGGTGCTGTACGCCCGCGAGCACGTCGTCCTCGCCGCCAGTGCGGCGGGCGTCGACGCCATCGACACGGTGTTCACCGACATCGACGACACCGACCGACTCGCCGAAGAGACCACCTTCGCCCGTGACCTCGGCTACGACGGGAAGATAGCCATCCACCCCGCGCAGGTCCCGGTGATAAACGAGGCGTTCACACCGAGCGAGGAGCAGGTCGCGTGGGCACGACGCGTCCTCGACGCCCGCGACGACCACGACGGCGAGGGCGTGTTCCGCGTCGACGGTGAGATGGTCGACGCCCCGCTCATCTCGCGTGCCGAGAACGTCCTCGACCGCGCGGGGGTGCGCTGAAGCGTCCGCTATCTGGCAGTAGGAACGTTCTGCACCCGAATATAAGGTCCTAGCACGGGTATTAATTCCGACATACTTAACCGCCGAGTGACCGACTCGAAAGCTATGTCTGGCGAGGCCAACCCGTTCGAGAGTCTGCAGGAACAGGTCGACGACGCGGCCGAGTTCCTCGACGTCCGGACGGATCTTCTGGAACGACTGAAGCACCCCGAGCGAATCCTCGAAACCAACCTCACCGTCGAGATGGACGACGGTGAACTACAGGTGTTCAAGGCGTTCCGTTCGCAGTTCAACGGCGACCGCGGTCCCTACAAGGGCGGCATCCGCTACCACCCCGGTGTCAGCCGCGACGAGGTGAAGGCGCTCTCGGGGTGGATGGTGTACAAGACGGCCGTCGTCGACATCCCCTACGGCGGCGGGAAGGGCGGCATCGTCGTCGACCCGCGCGACTACTCCGACGGCGAGATAGAGCGCCTCACCCGGGCGTTCGCCGACGAACTCCGGCCCCTCATCGGCGAGGACAAGGACATCCCCGCACCGGACGTCAACACCGGCCAGCGGGAGATGAACTGGATCAAGGACACGTACGAGACGCTGGAGAACACCACCGCACCGGGCGTCATCACCGGGAAGGCCCCCGACTCCGGCGGCTCCGCGGGTCGCGTCGAGGCGACGGGTCGGTCGGTGATGCTCACCGCCCGCGAGGCGTTCGACTACCTCGACAAGGACATCGAGGACGCCACCGTCGCGGTGCAGGGCTACGGGAACGCCGGCTCCATCGCCGCGCGACTCATCGAGGACGAACTCGGCGGCACCGTCGTCGCCGCCAGCGACTCCTCGGGGGCCATCTACAACGAGGACGGGTTCGCCGCCGCCGCCGCGAAGGACTACAAGGACGAGACGGGGAGCGTCACCGGGTTCTCGCAGGCCGCCGAGGAACTCACCAACGAGGAGCTGCTGACACTCGACGTCGACCTGCTCATCCCCGCGGCGCTCGAGAACGCCATCGACGCCGACCTGGCCGAGGACGTGCAGGCCGACGTCGTCGTCGAGGCGGCGAACGGCCCCATCACGCCCGACGCGGACGACATCCTCACCGAGCGTGACGTCGAGGTGCTGCCCGACATCCTCGCCAACGCGGGCGGCGTCACCGTCTCGTACTTCGAGTGGGTCCAGAACCGCCAGCGGTTCTACTGGACGGAGAAGCGCGTCAACGACGAACTCGAACGCGTCATCACCGAGGCGTTCGACGCGCTCACCGACGCCTACGAGGAGAAGGGCACGCCGAACTTCCGCACCGCCGCCTACGTCGTCGCCATCGAACGCGTCGTCCGCGCCTACCAGCAGAGCGGCACCTGGCCGTAATCTCCGGGTACCGCTTCTCCACCTACGGGCCTCGCTTCTCGAACCGCTTCGTCCCGACCACCAGCCACGCCGAGACGAGGAGCACCGCGCCCGTATAGACGCCGACCGTGAGCAGGTCCGGCGTCGTGAACAGCGTCAGGACGCCGAGCGCGGCCGTCAGCGCGGCGACGAGGAGCGTCCCGCGACCGACGAACCGCGTGAGTCCCGCCTCGTCTGTGACCCGTTCGGGGTCGTAGCCCGCGACGAGCGTCGGGTCGCCCCGGTAGACGACCCACCCGAACAGCGCCGTGACGGCCGCCGAGGACAGCAGGACGACCGGCAGGACCAGCGTCATGGTCGCCCTGACGAGCGGAGCGGTATGGCCGTTGTGGTCGTGAGGGCGCGTCTCCGGGGCGAGCCACCGGACAACGCAACTGCAAAGACCCGGCCCCCGGACCGTCGCGTATGAAAGCGACCGCACGTGCCCACCCGATTCAGGGGCTCGTGAAGTACCACGGGATGCGCGACCCGGAACTGCGACTCCCGTACCACGACTCCATCAGCGTCTGCACCGCACCCTCGAACACGACGACGACGGCCGAGTTTGACCCGTCGTTCGACGAGGACCGCGTCGTCATCGACGGCGAGAACGTGACGGGACGAGGCCGCGAACGCGTCGACCACGTCGTCGACCACGTCCGCGACCTGGCGGGCATCGACGACCGCGTCCGCTTCGAGAGCGAGTCGTCGTTCCCGACCAACATCGGCTTCGGCTCCTCCTCCTCGGGGTTCGCGGCCGCCGCCGTCGCGCTCTGTGAGGCCGCTGGCCTCGACCTGAGCCCCGAGGAACTGTCGACGGTCGCCCGACGCGGCTCCTCGTCGGCCGCCCGAGCGGTCACCGGCGGGGTCTCCATCCTCTACGACGGCCTGAACGACGAGGACTGCTACGCCGAGCGCATCGAGACGGACCTGGAGGAGGACCTCCGCATCGTCGCGTGTGAGGTCCCGGCGTTCAAACACACCGAGCAGGCCCACGAGGAGGCCGCCGACAGCCACATGTTCGAGGCCCGACTCGCGCACATCCACGACCAGATAGCGGAGATGCGCGACGCGCTCCACCGGGCGGACTTCGACGACGCGTTCGAACTCGCCGAACACGACTCGCTGTCGCTCGCGGCGACGACGATGACCGGCCCCTCCGCGTGGGTGTACTGGCAGCCCGAGACGCTCGAGATATTCAACGCGGTGCGCGACATGCGCGACGACGGCGTCCCGGTCTACTACTCGACTGACACCGGCGCGTCGGTGTACGTCAACACCACCGAGGAGTACGTCGACCGCGTGGAGTCCGAACTCTCCGAGTTGGTCCCGACGCGCGTCTGGGAGGTCGGTGGCCCGGCCCGCGTCCTCGACGAGAGCGAAGCGCTGTTCTGAACCGGCCGGCGGCGCTCACGCTCTCCGTTGCAGCCACGTCGTCGAGCGCATCTCCGGACCGGACTACTGCTCGCTCGGCCTGCTGAGGTTCCGCATCTCCCCGCCACACTCCGAGCACGCGACCGGTTGCTGGTCGGCCTCTTCTCGCTCCCCACAGTCGACACACTCGTAGATGTAGGGCGGGGCGTCCATTTCCGAGTCGCTATCTCTCGACATACATCGAGTGAGGCCGTGTGGCCGACTAAACGTGTTGCTTGTATAGCGACGAATGTTCGAGGGTCGGAAGTTCCTCGGCGGCCAGTGGGAGACGCCAGACGCCCGCTGGTGAACGAGTACCGAGTCAGGCGTGTTCGTAGCCGCACTCGCCACAGGTCATCTCGAACCGCCCGTCCTCTAACGCTAGGTCGTGGCCCGTCTCCTCGCCGCACTCCGGGCAGTAGACGATGGACTCGATGTCGTCCCAGTCGTGCATCGCACCGGGTGCGCCGAGAGCGAGGCCGACGACCTCTCCGTCACCCTCGTTGCTCCCCTGCTGGAACTCGCCGGGGGCGAATCGGATAGCCGCGTCGGGTCCGACCTCGACCTCGGTGGTCTCGTCGTCCACCTCGTCGCGGATCTCGAACGTCGCGGTCCCCTCCTGGATGTAGAACACCTCCTCCTGGTCGTGGTGGGTGTGCAGGCCCCCCGAGAACGACTCCCCCTCGTCGAGTTCGAAGTAGTTCATCGCGAAGTCTTCCGTCCCGAGCACCTTCGAGACGGGCTTGCGCACCTCGTGGACCTGCAGCGGGTTCGGCTCGTTGCGAATCTCGTCCAGCGCCACCTTCTTCATACGAGTCGTCATCACAGGGGACGAGTGTAAGGGTTCCTCATTCGGTAACGAGAGCGGGTCGGTTACCCGTCGGTGTGAGCAGGAGGCGTGGTTCGGTTCCGACTGACAGTCGAGCGCACTCGAGGACGGCTTCAGTTCACCGCGCCGTCGATGGCCTGCTCCAGGTCGTCACGCAGGTCGTCGACGCTCTCCAGGCCGACGCTGACCCGGATGAGGCCGTCGGTGAGCCCTGCTGCCTCGCGTTCCTCCTTCGGAATCGCGCCGTGGGTCATCGGCGCTGGCTGTTCGACGAGGCTCTCGACGCCGCCGAGGGACTCCGCGAGCGTGAACACCTCCGTGGAACTGACGAGGGCCGACGCCTCCTCCAGCGTGCCGTCGAGTTCGAACGAGAGCATCCCGCCGAAGTCGTCCATCTGCCGGGCCGCGACGTCGTGCTGTGGGTGCGACTCCAGACCGGGGTAGAACACCTCGTCGACGTCGGGGTGGCCGTCGAGCCACGAGGCGAGGTCGCGGGCGTTCTCGCAGTGGCGGTCCATCCGCACGGGGAGCGTCTTCGTGCCGCGGAGGACGAGGAAGCAGGCGAACGGGTCGGGCGTCGCCCCGACGGAGTTCTGGTAGAAGCCGATGCGCTCGTCGATGGTCCCGTCGTTCGTGACGAGCGCGCCGCCGACCACGTCCGAGTGGCCGCCGAGGTACTTCGTCAGCGAGTGGCTCACGATGTCGGCACCGTGTTCGAGCGGTCGCTGGAGGTACGGCGTGGCGAACGTGTTGTCGACCGCACAGAGCGCGTCGCCGTCGTGTGCGATATCGGCGATAGCCTCGATGTCGACGACGCGCATCAGCGGGTTCGTCGGCGTTTCCGTCCAGACGAGCGCCGTCTCGGGGCGTATCGCCTCGCTGACGGCGTCCGGGTCGGTCGTGTCGACGAACGAGAACTCGACGTCGTACTGGTCGTACACCTGCGTGAACAGGCGGTGCGTACCGCCGTAGACGTCGTCGCCCGTGACGACGTGGTCGCCCGCTTCGAGGAGGTTCATCACGGTGTTGATGGAGCCCATCCCGGAGGAGAACGCGCGGCCGTACTCGCCGCCCTCCAGCGCGGCGACGTTGGCTTCGAGCGCGGCCCGCGTCGGGTTGCCCGTCCGGGAGTACTCGTAGCCACGGTCCTCGCCGGGGGCGTCCTGCTCGAAGGTCGTGCTGGCGTAGATGGGCGTCATCACCGCACCGGTCCGCGGGTCCGGTTCCTGCCCGGCGTGGATGGCCTGCGTCTCGAACGCGAACTCCTGGTCCTCGGGAGCCTCGTGGTCGTCCATGCGGGTCGTCCGGCGTCCTGGGTGGAGTCTCTTGCCGTTCGACGACGGCAGGAAATACTTTAGGCGCGCCAAAAATTCGGAACTGGTTTGTACTATTAGGCCGCCCTAAACCACGATGAGAGAGAACGACGGTGACCGCGGACTGACACGGCGTGCGTACCTCGCGTCCGGCGGGGCGGTCGTCGCCAGCGGAGCGCTGGCCGGCTGTTCGACGGAGAGCGGCCCGGCTTCGGAGGGGAACGGGACGGACGACACCACCTCGGCTGCGGGTGAGTCTCAGACCAGCGAGTCCGGCGGGGCTGACGGTTCCGAGACGACGGACGGCGCGCGGAGCGAGACCGAGTCGTCGGCCGACGGCCCGTACACCGTGTCGATGGCACCGATGGGTGAGGTCGAGTTCGAGCGCGTCCCGACGAGCATCTTCACGCGACTGACCCACCACGCGGGGATGGCGTTCGCGCTGGGTCGCGGGAACGACGTGAACGCGATGCACGCGCCGGACTGGTACGACGCCATCTGGAACCTGTTCACGCCCCGTCTTCCGGGGGTCGAACTCGACTGGAGCGGCCTCTACTCCTCGTGGCAGGTCGACAAGGAGCACCTCTACGAACTCGACAGCGACGTCCACCTCGCCGACCCGGCGAGCGTCGACGCGCTGGAGAACTGGGACGAGTCCGACATCGACGAGATAGCCGAGAACGTGGGACCGTGGTTCGGCAACAGCCTCAGCGCTCGCCACCAGGACCCGCCCGAGGCGTGGGCGGACCGGTACGAGTACTACACGCTCTGGGAGCAGTTCGAGACGGTCGCCGAGGTGTTCCAGGAGCGGGAGCGCTACGAGGCGCTGGCGTCGATTCGCGACGACATGGTCGCGACCATCGAGGGGAACCTTCCGCCCGAGAGCGAGCGGCCGACGGTGACGATGGCGGGAACGAGCGACCTCGAGAGCATCTACGTCTACAAGGTGAACGTGCCGGGCTTCCTCGCGTCGCACACGCGGCCGTTCGGCCTCGTCGACGCGTTCGGCGACGACGTCGCCTCTGGGGCCGCGGTCGACATGGAGGCCATGGTGGCGGCCGACCCCGACGCCATCATCGTGATGGGCGGGATGCACCCGGAGCGACCGATGAGCGCGACGCGGCAGGCGATCGAGGACCACCCCGTCGGCGGCGACCTCTCCGCCGTGCAGAACGACCGGGTGTACGCGCAGGCCGCGCGCTACCAGGGACCGATTCTCAACCTGTTCCAGACCGAGATGACGGCGAAACAGCTCTTCCCCGAGCAGTTCGGGGAGTGGCCGCTGTACGACACGGGGCCGTATCCCGAGCTATCGAGCGAGGAACAGCTGTTCGACCACCAGCGCGTCGCGGACATCATCAACGGGGAGTTCTAGCCACAAGCGGAGCGACCGCCTGGTAGCGCACTTCTCCCGGTCACTCCTCGGGGAGCCACCCCGCGAACGCCGTCTCGGTCGGAATCGAGAGAGCGTCGAGGAACCGGGCGGTGAGGAGGTAGTGACTAGCGAGCAGCGTCAGACCGACGACCGTCTCGGTGTCCGTGACGGTCCGTGCAGCCTCGAACAGCGGTCCGGTGACGGTGCCCGCGGCGACCGCCTCCGCGTACCGTACGATGGCCTGCTCTCGCTCGGAGAACACCGAATCGTCGTCGCGGGCGAGGTGACGGAGCTCCTCGGTCGAGACGCCCGCTTCCCGACCGATGTCGACGTGCTGGTGCCACTCGTAGCGCGACCGCTGTGACCGGGCGACGGCGAGGATGGCGAGTTCCCGTTCGCGCGTCGAGAGGTCGCCGACGCTCCAGAGCGCCGCCCCGAACCGCATGTACGCCTGCATCGCTCGCGGGACGTGGCCCATCGCCCGGAACAGGTTCAACTCGCCGAGCACGTCGTCGTCGTAGAGGTAGCGGTACTCCTCGGGGACGTCGGTGGGGTCGAGCAGTGCGACGCGAGCGTCGTCGTCGGTGGTCGCCATACCGCCGCCTCGTCGCACGGTGGGATAAGCGCTGGCGCGGTAGCAATCAGTCGAGGAGACGAGTCGCGCGCTCAGCCCTGCCACTCCTCGAATGAGTCGTAGATGCCCTTCGAGAGGTAGCGCTCGGAGGAGTCTGGGAACACGGTCACGACGGAGTCGTAGGGGGCGTCGACCTCGCCGTCGCGAATCTGCTCGGCGACCTGTCGTGCGGCGACGCTCGCCGCGCCCGCCGACGAGGCGACCAGCTGACCCTCCTCGCGGGCGAGTCGCTTGAGTTCCTCCTGTGCCCGCTCGTCGGGGACGGTGACGAGTTCGTCGACCATCGCCGGGTCGAACAGTTCGTTCGTGGCGATGTCGCTCGTGCCGATGCCTTCGGTCTTGTACTCGCCGTGGGTCGGCCCGTCTGGATCGTCCTGGAAGAACCGCTCGTAGACGCTCCCTTCGGGTTCGACGGCCGCGACGTAGGTGTCGGGGTCGCGCTCGCGGAAGTACCGCGCGATGCCCATCAGCGTCCCGGCTGTGCCACAGCCGGCCACGACGGCTCCGACCTCGCCGTCGAGCGCCTCGTCTATCTCGGGGGCGGTTCGCTCGTAGTGCGTCTCGACGTTGAGCGGGTTCGAGAACTGCTGGGGGACGACGCCGTTGCGCTCGTCGGCGAGTTCACCGGCGCGCCGGATGGCTCCCTCCATCCCCTCCTCCGTCGGCGTGTTGACCACCTCGGCTCCGAGTGCGCGCATGAGTTGCTGCTTCTCCTCGCTGAACCGCTCGGGGACGACGAAGACCGCCTCGACGTCGAGCTGTCCGGCGGCGACGGCGAACCCGATACCGGTGTTTCCGGCGGTGGGTTCGACGACGGTGTCGCCCGGTTCGACGGTGCCGTCGTCGAGCATCCGTTCGAGCATGTACGTCCCGATGCGGTCCTTCACGCTCGCGCCGGGGTTGAACGACTCCAGTTTGGCGTAGACGGGCACCTCGTCGGGGGCGGCGTGGACGGCGACCAGCGGGGTCTCACCGACCGTCTCCAGCACCGACGACAGCGGCTCGCGGTGGGTGGTCATCTGGGCAAAACTTGCACCGATAGCCGTAATAAACCGGACGGTTTCGCCGGTCCGGTGGTCGGACCGCGTGCTCGGCGTACCTCAGACGTAGTCCTCGGGGTAACGGATGAACTCGTCGGCGTGGCCCACCGCCTCCTCCAGCGTCGCGGCCCACCGCTCGAACCGCGCGCTCGTCTCGTAGACCCGTTCCGGGCGGGCCTCGCGGCGGACGCCGACGACGTAGCTGTCCTCGTCGCGGACCGAGACGACGAACCGATCGTCGCCGGTCCGCCATCGCATCTCGACGTCGGAGTGCAGGTCGGCGAACCACGGCCGAGAGACGTCACTGACCATCTCACTGGCCAGCTCGTAGCTGAGTGCCATGGCTTTCGTTCTACTCCGACGACGATGTACGTTACCCCCGGTTCCCCGAGTTCGGCGGCGGTCACCGTCCTCGTCGACCGGTTCATCGGTCGTCGACCGCGTCCACCAGACGCCGTACCCGCGCCTCGTCGACTGGGTCGCCCGGTTCGTCGCCCGCCTTCAGCGCCGTCCCGACGATTGCGCCGTCGGCGACGGTGAGGATGCCCGGCGCGGTCTCCGGGGTGACGCCGCTCCCGACGAACGTCGGGACCCCGACCTCGCTCGCCGCGTCGGCGACTTTCGACAGCTGTCCGGCGTGAATCGCTCGCCCCGTTCCCGCCCCGGAGACGACGACGGCGTCCGCGAGGCCGCGTTCGGCCACGTCGCGGGTCGCCGCGACGACGTTCTCCTCGCCGAGCGGCGTGCTGTGTTTGACCGCCACGTCGGCGAGCAGAGCGACCTCGCAGTCGAGTCTGTCGCGCAGGCGCATCGTCTCGTGTGCCTTCCCCTCGACGATGCCCTGGTCGGTCACTCTCGCGCCGCTGTGGACGTTGACCCGGACGGCGGACGCGCCCGTCGCGGCGGCCACCGACAGCGCCGCCGCGGCGTCGTTCCGCAGGACGTTCACGCCGACCGGGAGCGGCGTCGCATCGCGGACCGCCCCGACGAGCGCGGTCATCTCGGCGACGACGTGTTTCGGGACGTCGTCGGGGTAGAACGGCGCGTCGCCGAAGTTCTCCACCATCACGGCGTCGACACCGCCCGCCGTCAGTGCCCGCGTGTCCGCCAGCGCACGGTCGCGGATAGCGGCCCGGTCGCCGCCGTAGCGCGGCGCACCCGGTAGCGGTGGCAGGTGGACCATCCCGACGACCGTCGCGTCGAGGAACGAGTCGCTCATACTCCGGTCGGCGCGTGGCCGGCAGAAGAGTACGTCGGTCGGTGAGAGTCGGACTGGTCGTCTACCGACTACTCACTCCCCGCCGCAACAGGAGCAGGTGCAGTTCGCCTCGCCACAGCAGTCACAGTTCGATTCGGTCGTGGTGGAGTCGTCGGACACCATATCCCATCGAACGCCCCGAACGACCGTGAATGGGGGTGAGCGTCCGCTCGAACGGTCAGTTTGGGTCAACAGTTCGCCCGGTGACACGTCGGTCGGTCACCGCCCGGCCGTACGGTTATGTCGGTGGCCCGCCGTCTCCCGGTATGACGATTCGCACGTTCGACGGGACCGAACCGACCGTCCACGAGAGCGCCCGCGTCGACCCCGCAGCCACCGTCATCGGGGACGTGACCATCGAGGCCGAGGCGAGCATCTGGCCCAACGCGGTGTTGCGCGGCGACTCGGGCCACATCCACGTCCACGACAGTGCGAACGTTCAGGACGGTGCGGTCGTCCACGAGGGCGCGACCGTCGGCCCGTCGGTGACGGTCGGCCACAACGCCATCGTCCACGCCTGCACCGTCGAGGAGAGCGCGCTGGTCGGCATGGGCGCTGTCGTCCTCGACGACTCGACCGTCGGCGAACGTGCGCTCGTCGCCGCGGGGAGCGTCGTCACCGAGGGGACAGACGTCCCCCCGGAGACGCTCGTCGCCGGGACGCCCGCCAGCGTCGTGAAGGAGGTCCCCGAGTCGCCGTGGACGGCCGCCGCGGACCACTACGTCGAACTGGCGAAGCGCTACGAGGAGACGAGCGAGGTCGTGGAGTAGGGACGCTGGCGGCCGATGGGCGCGTGCGAACGTCGGTGGTGGCTCGCTACGACTCGTCTCTGACCACTCGTATCGAGTCCACCTTCTCGCGGGGGAAGCGGAACGAGACCACCTCTTCGCTCTCCTTGTGGCTCTCCGAGTTCTCGTCGGTGTTCCGCACCTCGATGTGCCCCGCCGGGATGATGCGAACCCAGTCCCCGAAGCTCTCTATCTCGTCGACGACGAAGTCGTCGGTGCCCTCGGAGACGTTGATTCGGACGATGGTCTTCGTGTCTGTCTTGTCCACGAACCGGGGCAGTACGGCGTTATATTAAACGCACACATGAGCGACCATCGCTGCACGGGACCCGTTCGATTCGCGTGATTACTGCTCGCCAGCTCCTTCAGACTCGTTCGTAGCGTTCTATCGTCCGTGAGACCTCGCTCGCGTCGATGTGGTCGAGCCGTTGCACCTCCTTGCCCGCCTGGTCGAGATAGTAGCGGAGCGCCTGTGTGATCTCCGCAGGCTCCAGATGCCACCGGTCGTACTGGCGTTCGAGGTCCTGGCGACCGATGACGCTCACGACGTCGTAGACCGAGAGTAGCCGGTCTTTGATGAGTGGCTCGTTGTGTTCGAGGTCGAGGAGCGGATAATTCGTCACACCCTCATGGACGACCGTTGAGGTTAAGAATGGTTGGCTGGCCTACGAAACTCCGTCTTGGGTACCCGAGCAGCGGTCGACTGGACCGCCGGCAGCGAGTCCGAACCTCAGAGCCGCTCTCGGAGTTCGTCCATCCAGTGGGGGTCCTCGACGGTCGTCGAGCCGACGTCTCGGTAGGTGATGTCGAACGAGAGCTCCGACTCGTAGTCGCCGCCGTCCAGCGCCCGCACGATGTGGAGGCTGAGCGAACTGATCTGCCCCGACTCCGTCACGTGCATCGTCGAGGAGAACGTCTCGACGACGATCTCGTCGTCCCCCGCCAGCGGACTACCCGGGCGCACGCTCGCCTCCGAGTAGGTCACCGACCCGTTCTCGTGCGTCGTCACTGCATCGTACGAGGTACTGGAGACGACCGTCGCGAGTTCGTCGCTCGCGGCGGACTTCGAGGCGTTGAACGTCTCCCGCAGGACGTCGTAGGGCTCGTCGGACGAGTTCGTGTACACGAACGTCGCGTTCCGAGTGGCGTACTGTTCGGTCGTCTCTCCGGACCACTCTTCGGTGGTCAGCGCCCGCTGGTTGTGCACGTCGACGAGTCGCGTCGCGACCCGCTCTCCCCCCTGTTGGACCGAGCCGTCGACCACGACGGAGCTGTTCGCGCTGAGGACGACGGTGAACGTCCCCTGCTCGGTCAGTGACGCCAGGTGGTTCTCCAGCGCCGCGTCGACCTCCGCCGCACCGGATTCGTCGAAGCCGACCGGATACGCCCGAGCAGTCGTCTCCGTCCGAGCCGCAGTGCGTTCGTCGTCTCCGTCGCTCGTCTCCGTCTGGTCGGCGGCGAGTTCCTCCGCTCCGTCGGTGGTCTCCGTCTGAGTGGCGTCGGCCGAATCGCTCCCCGTGACGCTGGAACAACCGGCCGTCGTCACCAGCAGTACGAGTACGAGAACTGACGCTATCGTTCGTCTCATCTGTCCGATTCTTGTGAATATTCTGATTATATACCTTTCCATCCGAACCGTGTCGGTCGAGTATCGGAGATGGACACCCCAGAAGCGGGACGAACCCCTAAGTGACGAGGGACCAGAGCCGGCTTTCCATCACGGTTCGTCCGATTCGCAGCAGGACGAACGGTACCTTTGGATTCGAACTACGCCGAGACGTACTCGCTTCGCTGCGTGCGTCTCGTCTGATTCGAATCCAAAGGTACCGTTTCCACTGCTCACGTAGTTCGCAGGAAAACGGGCGCTGCGGGATTCGAACCACGGTCGCTCGCGATGCTCGCTCCCTGCTTCGAATCCCTCGACGGTGCGTTTGCGGTCGCTCACGTTCGTTCGCGACACGCAGAACGGGCGCTGAGGGATTCGAACTCCACTCGGACGTGCTCGCTTGGCTCCGCGCGTCCTCGCTATTCGAACCGCTCAGGTACCGTTTTCACTGCTCACGTCGTTCGTGGGAAAACGGGCGCTGAGGGATTCGAACCACGGTCGCTCACTGCGTTCGCTCTCTGCTTCGAATCCCTCGACGGTGCGTTTGCGGTCGCTCACGTTCGTTCGCGACACGCAGAACGGGCGCTGAGGGATTCGAACCCCCGACAAACTGGTCCGAAGCCAGTCACTCTGTCCAGGCTGAGCTAAGCGCCCTGTATCCGTATCGAGCGCCACGAGCGGTTTAACTCTATTCATCTTCCAGCACTCGGCGACAGAGACTACCACGCAACTCCCTCGCAAACACGGTTTCGCGTCCTTTATCGCCCGCCCCTCTCTGGAACGTCGTATGCGCGAGACGCTCCGGGGGCTGCTCGACCTCACCCGACCGGTCAACGCCGTGGCCGCGGGTGCGCTCACGCTCATCGGAGCCTTCATCGCCGGCGTCGAGGCCGGGGGCGTCTCCGAGTACCCGCTCGAAGCAGCGGCCGCGACGCTCGCCACGGTCTTCGCCGTCGGCGCGGGCAACGCCATCAACGACTACTTCGACCGGGACATCGACGCCATCAACGCCCCCGAGCGGGCCATCCCGCGCGGTGCCGTCTCCGCCCGTGGCGCGCTCTGGTTCAGCGTCGCGCTGTTCGTCGCCGCAATCGCGCTCGCCCTGACGCTCCCCCTGCTCGCCATCGCCATCGCGACGTTCAACCTCGTCGCGCTGGTCGTCTACACGGAGTGGTTCAAGGGACTGCCGGGCGTCGGCAACCTCGTCGTCGCCTACCTCGGCGGGAGCACGTTCCTCTTCGGCGGCGCGGCGGTCCACAGCGGCCAGGCGGGACTGACGACGGTGGGCGTCCTCGCCGCGCTGGCGGCGCTCTCGACGTTCACTCGCGAGGTGGTCAAGGACGTCGAGGACCTCGCAGGTGACCGCGAGGAGGGGTTGAACACGCTCCCCATCGCCATCGGCGAGCGGTCGGCGCTCGTCGTCGGCACCGTGGCGCTCGTCGTCGCCGTCCTCGCCAGTCCCGTGCCGTACGTTCGCGAGACGTTCGGCCTGGGCTACCTGCTGGTCGTCGTCCCGGCCGACCTCGTGATGCTCGGTGCGGCCGCGGAGAGCTACTCCGACCCGACAGCCGCCCAGGAGCACCTGAAGTACGGGATGTTCCTCGCGGCGGCCGCGTTCGTCGTCGGCAGGGTCGCCCCGCTCGGCCTCTGAACGGAGTGCTCGGGGTCGGACGCCCGCTCCCCAGCAGGTTCCGCTCGCCAGCACCGAGACCCGGAGCGCGCACACCCCCACGACGCTTTTCTCGCCAGCGGCGCTACGTAGGGTATGCCCATCCAGTCGAACGACGAACTCCGGGAGGTACTCGAGTCGACGACCACCATCGCCGTCGTCGGCTGTTCCGCCACGCCCGGCAAGGAGGCCCACGAGATCCCGAAGTACATGCAGGAGCGCGGGTACGAGGTGATTCCAGTGAACCCCTACGCCGACGAGGTGCTCGGCCGTGAGGCGTACGACTCGCTGGCCGACGTCGAGGAGGAGATAGACATGGTCGACGTGTTCCGGCCGAGCGACGAGGTGTCGGGCATCGTCGACGGGGTGCTCGAACGCGACGACGTCGACACCGTCTGGTGCCAGCTCGGCATCCGCGACGACGAGGCCGGCGAGCGCGTCGAGGAGTCGGGCCGCAACTTCGTCCAGGACCGGTGTCTGAAGGTCGAGCACGGCAAGCTCGTCGCCTGAGCGGCGGGGGACAGAAAGTGGGCGTCGCAGGGGAAGGCGCGATGCTCTGAGGAGCCGAACTCAGTCGCTCGGGTTCGTCGTCGTGTCGTCGCCGGCGTGCTGGTCGCTCGACGGCTGGTCGGTCGCATCGGTCCCGTCCGATGTGGTCGACGTGGACGTATCGGTCGTAGTCTCGCTCGTGGTGTCGTCTGTAGACTCGGCTCCGTTCGACGACTCTTCGGTCGTCGAGTCGACGTCCTCGGCCTCCTCGATGGCCGTCTCGGTGAGGACGCTGTCCACGTCGACGTCCTCCTCGGCGGCGATGGCTTCGAGCAGCGCGCGGTTCTCGGCGGTGCGGCGGTCGACCCGCTCGACCGTCTCTCGCATCGCCTGGATCTGGTCGCGGAGCTCGTTGAGCTTCGCGTAGACGTCCTCGGCCATGCTGGCGACCTTCTGGAGCTTCTGCGTGGTTCCTCCGAATCCCATGTACACGTCACGACGCTGGAGCCACGAGTGCGTTGCGTTCTGCACCCGACGAGGAGACGAGCGGCGATGGGGAGGCGTGGCGACGAGGAGAGCCACGACGCGAGAGCGGCGGCTTAATGCCCCGCCCGCTCACTCGTTCGAGACACATGGAGCGGACGCGCCTCGCCCCCACCGTCGGTATCGCCGCCTGCCTCGTCCTCCTCGTGGCGCTCGTCGTGCCGTACGTCCTCATCCAGACGCCGGGTATCGCGAGCACGTACTACGCCGCAGGACCCATCAACCCGCTGTTCGCTGGACTGTTCGCGATGGTCGCGCTGCTGGCGTTCGCGGCCGGGCGACAGGACCGGACGGACCCCGCCGTCGCCGCCGCCACCGCGCTCGTGTTCGGACTGTTCGGCGCGCTGTTCTGCCTGCTGTGGCTGGCGGGCGACCCCGGGTCGGTCATCCTCAACCTCGACCTCTCGCCGGGGTCGCAGGCGGGCGAGTCCGCGTTCGTCCAGAACCTCCAGTACCACCCGTACGTCGTCCTCGTCGTCTCGCTGGTCGTCCCGGCGAGCGCGGGGTGGTACGCCCACGAACTCGGATTCTTCTGAGACCGTGCTCCTGGCGGGACGGTTCGCTCGGACCCGAGTCGAGCGTGTCGCGACAGCGGACCGACGAGCGAGGACGAGCGGAACCGCCGGGCGTGAAACCGACCCACGGGAACCGGGCGACCGAAAGCGGTTTACGTGCAAGTGGACTACCCAGATGATGGACTAGGTCGGGCAGTTAGGCCCTGCCCCTTCCCGCGATATGGTCTTCAGCGGGAGCCGAAACACGGGTGCGTCCGGACCGACCGGTGCGGGCCCTGCAAGCCAACGTAGAAGCCTCGTCCTTCGGGGGCGGCGGTCCGGGTCGTGACGTCTGCAGGGACGTCTCGACCCGGTTAGTCGTGGACAGTTCGCCAGGCGCGGAAGCGAGCAGCGAATCCGCGAACATCCGTCGCTCGAAGGGTCGCGGGGTGGAGACGGTGCGCAGGATTCCCCGTATCGGAACGACCGGGCAACCCCGCCCGTCCGCCTTTCACTACACAGTACACCGCCTACTCGCGAGTCCGCGACACCGCTGCCGTTCGTGCGACGGTCCCGCGCCGCCCGGCAGAACCCTTATCGTACGGATTACACAACCGAACGCATGGACGAATCCCTCCACCGTCGGTCGCTCCTCGCCGGTCTCGGCGCTGGTGTCGCGACGGCACTCGCTGGCTGTGCCGCGCTCGGCGACGCGAGCGACTCGGGGCCGGAACCGTACCGTATCGGCGGCATCAGCATCATCAACCGAGACGATGCGGTCCACGCGCTCGGGCTCCGAATCGAGCGTGACGAGGAACTGGTTCTCGACGAGACGTTCGACCTACCAGCGAACAGCCCAGGGGACGTGACCGCTGTGACGGAGGTCGCTGCAGCGTCGTTCGACGGCTGTACCGCCGGGTCGTACGGAATCACCGCCGCACTCGACGACACGGACCGGAGACTGCTCGAAGCTCCTGACGAGTGCGAGGTACGAACGAACGCGTGGCGGACGCTCCTCGTCGAGGACGATGGAGCGCTACGGTGGGGGGTGACGACCGTGTCGGACGACGACGCGAACTGCAGGACTCCTACGCCGTCGGGTGGGTTAGAGTCGTAGCGGCGGCGGCGAGCCGAACGACCTCAGTCGCCGACTTCGTTCGCCACTGCCTGCCCGTTCGCGAGTTCGATGCCGCCCGAGAGGTCGACCTGCGGGAACGGGATGGAGATGCCCGCCTCGTCGAACCGCCCCTTCACGTTCGTCACGTAGTCGCCGCGGATGCGCATGAAGTCGGCGCGCGATGGGTTCGAGATCCAGATGCGCGACTGGAGGCCGACGGACGAGTCGGCGAGTTCCGTCAGTCGCACCGAGGGAGCCGGGTCGTCCATGATGTCCGGGTGGGCCTCGGCCTCCTCGACGATGATGTCGGTCGCCTGCTGGATGTCGTCGCTGTAGTCGATGCCGAAGGTGAACTTCAGCCGAAGCTTGTCCTTCGCGACGGGGTTCTTGATGACGCCGTCCGTGAGCTGACTGTTGGGGACGGTCAGCAGTTCGTTGTCGAACGTCCGGACGCGCGTGACGCGCAGCGAGATGTCCTCGACGATGCCCGAGTTACCGTCCCACTCTATCCAGTCGCCGATGCGGAACGGCTTGTCCGTGTAGATGAACACGCCCGCGACGAAGTTCTGGAGCACGTCCTGCATCGCCAGGCCGATGGCGAGCGTCGCCGCCGCGGCGATGGTGGCCAGCGAGGTGAGGAAGTTGCCGAACCCCGCCAGCCCGAACGCCACCGAGACGGCGACGAACAGCAGGCCGAGCGACGCGAGTCGGAGCAAGGGAGCCTTCGCGTGCTCGTCGAGGTCGCGGGAGTTCATCAGGCGGCGGACCAGCGGGAGCACGAACGCGCGCCCCACCGCCCACAGCAGGACGAACGAGAGGACGAAGACGATGGCTCCGCCGAGCGTCCCCGCCAGTTCCTGGGGGACGCCCATCTCCCGGAGGAACTGTGAGACGGCCTCCGACGCACCGGTCATCGTCTCCGCCGCGTCTCCCGTGTCACCCGCGTCGCTCCCCGACTGCAACAGGGGGAGCGACCTCATCGATGATAGACGGCGGTGTGCCCGCGGACGTCCACCACGTCCGCGTTCACCCGCTCCGCGAGGTCCTCGGCGAGGTCGTCGGTGGTCGTGCCGCCGCGCGACGCGCGCAGGAACTTCACCTTCACCACCGTTCGGTCACGGAGCTGGTCGTTCAGTTCCTCGGCCACCGACTCGATGCCGCTCTTGCCCACCCAGACGGTGACCTCCGCGTCGTGTGCGAGCGTCTTCAGGTCGTCTGCCATTGGCCGCGACTAGCGATGCGGCGCGGTTCAACGTTTCCACTCGGGGGCGTCAGCAGTTCGCCGTCGAACTCCACTCGGCGTGGTCAGCGGTTCGTCGTCGAACGTCCGACCGCGTGACGGTCACCCGCCCTCGCGGTACGGGTAGCGCTTGTGCGCTCCGCAGTCGCAGGAGACGACGACGTGGCCGTCCTGGGTCCGGACGCGGGCGTTCCGTCCGGGGCGGAGGTAGACGTCACAGCGGTCGCAGGTGAACCGCTTGAACGTGGTCGGGAGGCCACACCGGTTGCGCTCGGCGATACGGCGCGCGAGGCGGACGTACTCCCGCGAGCGCTCCTCGTCGCCCTCGGCGACGGCGCTCCGGGCGAGGGCGTGGAGTCGGTCGATGCGTTCCTCCGCGATGGTGGGCATGGGGACTTCGTTCGCGTGTGGGTTCCGGGCAGCGCCGTATAGCGGTTGTCGTTCTAGGATGTGGAGAGAGGGTGAGACGAGAGGCTACGAAGCTGTTCGCCAGAGTTGGAGCAGGAAACGGGAACACCTCGAAAGCCCTCACCGGGACGACTCGCGCGCCCCACACTGCGCTCCTCGCTCGCTGTCACTCGCTGTGGTGCTTGTGGGGCCGTGCTTCGTCCTCCCGGTTCGCCCTTTCAGTCCACCAGGAACCGGCCGCCCTGCCCTCCCCCGAGTCGAGCGGCCCTCACGCGGTTCGGGCACGCACTCCCGGCCACCGCAACCGCAACGGCTGGCCGCGCGCTCGTGCGCGGCCGACGGAGTCGGGTAGGCGCGGTGCGGACCTGATGGAATGGGAGGGCGAGCGTCCTCCACGAAGCATGACCCGATAAGCACCGCAGTGAGCGTCAGCGAGCGAGGAGCGCAGTCGTGGTCACGCGAGTGGAGCACGAGAGGGCTTTCGAGTTCGTAGTTGCTGGACCCATCCAGAGAGGACTTTCGAGATCGTAGTTGCTGGAACCACTCCAGAGAGGACGTTCGGAAACCACGTTCACATCGACACGTACGAACCACCGAAAATCACCACACAGCCAAATCCGGCAGTCCTAACACCCACACTCGACAGGATATCTTCAATGCGGGTCTGCAACTACCTCGAACTCGAAGGGCCGCTCCGACGCTCGGGGTGGGCCACCTCCGTCGCCGCCCAGCGGAAGGCGCTCGCCGACACCGACGTCGAACTCGTCACGTCGCCGTGGTACGGCGGCTCCCTCCCCAGCGCCGCCGGGCACGCGCTCTCCGGCGACGGCGCGTTCGTCGACTACGACGTCGCTCACACCAACGCCATCGGGCCGGGGTCGGTCGCTCTCGCGCGACACGCCAAGCGCCACGACCGGCCGCTGGTCTGTCACGCCCACATCACCCGCGAGGACTTCGCCGAGTCGTTCCGCGGCTCCGAGCAGGTCGGCCCGTTCCTCGAACGCTACCTGCGGTGGTTCTACTCGCAAGCAGACCTCGTGCTCTGCCCGAGCGAGTACACGAAGGGCGTCCTCGACGCCTACCCCGTCGACGCCCCCATCCGCCCCATCACGAACGGCGTCGACATCGAGTCGCTGGCGGGCTACGAAGAGTTCCGCGAGGAGTACCGAGAGAAGTACGACCTCGACGGGATGGTCGTGTTCGCCGTCGGCAACGTGTTCGAGCGCAAGGGCCTGACGACGTTCTGCGAGGTGGCCCAGGGGACGGAGTACGACTTCGCCTGGTTCGGCACCGTCGACGACGGTCCACAGGCCAGCGAGCCGGTGAGGCGCTGGACCGGGAACCCGCCGGAGAACGTCACGTTCACGGGCTGGATAGACGACAAACGCGGCGCGTTCGCGGCGGGCGACGTGTTCTGCTTCCCCGCGAAGGTCGAGAACCAGGGTATCGTCGTGCTGGAGGCGATGGCCTGCGGGAAGGCCGTCGTCCTCCGGGACATCCCGGTGTTCCGCGAGTTCTACACCGACGGCGAGGACTGCCTCCTCTGCGAGACGGCGGCGGAGTTCCGCGAGGCGCTGGACCGACTGGCGGAGGACCCCGACCTGCGCGAGCGGCTGGGGGAGAACGCCCGGGAGACCGCACGCGAGCACTCGCTCGAACGGGTCGGCGAGGGCCTCAAGGCGGCCTACGAGGACGTGCTGGCGGGACGAGTGTGAGCGAAACGCGCGAGCGAGCAACGACTCGTCGACACCACCGAGCGGACGGCGAAGTCACAACGGCTTAGGCGTCGGGCGCGACAGGATGGGAAAATGCGTCCCGACGTCGCCGTCTTCACCGACACGTACCTGCCGACGGTGAACGGCGTGACCTACACCATCCAGACGTGGCGCGACCGCTGGGTCCGCCGCGGCGGGTACATGGGCGTCGTCTACCCCGGCAGCGACCACGACCCGGACCCGTTCGAGTACCCCGTCGCGAGCCTCCCGTTCCCGTTCTACGACGGCTTCCGCATCGCCCCGCCGTGGA
The DNA here is from genome assembly GCF_023074835.1 of Halomarina salina. Classification (NCBI taxonomy): domain Archaea; kingdom Methanobacteriati; phylum Methanobacteriota; class Halobacteria; order Halobacteriales; family Natronomonadaceae; genus Halomarina; species Halomarina salina. The sequence continues at coordinate 364,179 of NZ_JALLGW010000002.1, read as the reverse complement.
TCCCGGAGGGCGTCGCCGACGTGGACCTCGTCCACTCCCACACCCCGTTCTGTCTCGGGCTGTCGGGCCTCGCGCACGCGCGCCGGAACGACCTGCCGTTCGTCGCCTCGTTCCACACGCCGACCTCCGAGTACGCCAACTACCTGTCGAACTCCTCGCTCGCGACGGTCATCTCCTCGGTCGCCGACCGCTACGAGAACGTCTACCTCCAGCAGGCCGACCGCATCGTGACGCCGTCGCCGAGCGCCCGCCGCCGCCTGCGCGACCGGGGCATCGAGGTCCCCGTCACCGTCGTCCCGAACGGCATCGACGTCGAGCGGTTCTCGCCGAGCGACGGCGAGGCGTTCCGCGAGCGCCACGGTCTCTCGGGGACGCTCGTCGGCTACATCGGTCGCCACGGCTACGAGAAGCGACTGGCGGACATCGTCGAGGCGTGCGAACGCGTCGACCGCGAGGTGACCGTCGTCATCGCGGGCGACGGCCCGGCCCGGTCGTCGCTGGAGGACCGCGCCGAGGAGTCGCCGCTCGACGTCCGGTTCCTCGGCTTCCTCGACCGCGACGAGATGCCCGCCTTCTACTCGGCGCTCGACGTCTTCGGCCACCCGAGTCCCGTCGAGACGGAGGGGCTGGTCGCCCTCGAAGCGAACGCGTGCGGGACGCCCGTCGTCGGCGTCGAGGCGGGCGGGCTCGCCGACACCGTCCGGGACGGCGAGACGGGCGTTCACTACCCGTTCGGCGACATGGACGCGTTCGCCGACGGCATCGAGCGAGCGCTCGACGACCGCGACCGCCTCCACGACGCCTGTCTCGCCCGCCGCGACGAGATGAGCGTCGAACACGCCGTCGACCGACTGGAGACGGTGTACACCGAGGTCATCGACGAGTATACCGCGGATGTCGAGACACCCAACTGATACGACAGCCGGCGGGAGGCTAGTATCGTGGAGAGAATGTCTTTTTAGCGATGCCACTAACGACGGTGCATGGGAGTTCGGCGGGCACTGTTCGGAACGAAGAAGCGAGTCGTCCTGACCGTCCTGCTGGTCCTCGTCACGAGCGTCGTGGGGGCGTACATGCTGGGCATCGTCGGCACGCCGGCGGTGACGGGCGTCGAGAACCGGTTCGGCGCGGTCGACGACAACGAGACCACCATCCACACGGACCTGGGGGTGTCGAACCCGAACCCCGTCGGCGTCCAGCTGGGCGGCGCGTCGGTGGCGTACACCGTCTGGATGAACGACGTCGAGATGGCCGAGGGCGGCCGTGACGGCCTCGACCTGCCGCGGGGCGACTCGACCATCGGGTTCACGACGCAGATGGACAACGAACGCATCCCGGCGTGGTGGGTGAGCCACATCCGCAACGACGAGCGGACCACCGTGAACATCGACGCCACGGCTCACTCCTCGACGCTCGGCCGCTCGTTCGACCTGCCCCAGGAGCGGACCATCCGGACGAACCTCATCGGGCAGTTCCGTTCGACGGAGGACCGCGAGGTGAACGCGAACCACCGCCTGATCTCTGACCCGGTCCTCGTCGTCCGGGAGACGGACGCCCGGTGGGGGAACGTCACCGAGCGCCGGACGCCCATCGACATGTCGATGACCGTCTACAACCCGAAGACCGTCCCCTACGTCGTCACCGAGATCGGCTACAACGTGACGATGAACGACGTGCGCGTCGGCAACGGGACGACCGACGAGGTGTACACCATCCCCGGCGGCACCGAGAAGACGCTCGACGCGACGACGGCCATCGAGAACGACCGCCTCGACGAGTGGTGGGTGAGCCACCTGCAGAACGACCAGCGCACGGACCTGCGCATCACGTTCCACGCGAAGGTCGAGTTGCCCAACGGCGACACCCTCCGAGTCCCGCTGGACGCGCTGACCTACACCCGCACCATCGAGACGGACATCTTCGGGACCAAGAACGCGAGTACGGCGGCCGGGAGCGCGGCGAACGGGTCCGGTAGCGACTCGACCGCGACGCCTGCCTCTGGAGCCACGACCACGGGGACGACGGCGACGGCGACGACAACCGACGACGGGGGACTGCTCGGTGACGGTTCCACCGACGCGACCGACACCGCGTCCACCCCCGAACCGACCGACCGCACCGCGACTGACTCGACTCCGACGACGACGGAGACGCTCCTCGGCGGGGGGTCCGGCACCGACGGCGACCCGACGACGACCGACGGTAGCGGTGGCAACGGTGGCACCGACGGCGGCGGCAACGGCACCGAGACGGACGACGGCGGGTTGCTCGGTGCGGTACGTGCGGCCGCATCTCACGGCATGCTTAACTCGCTCGTCACGTAGTGTACACTATGTCGCGGAGCCCTCACACTCCTGGTCGCGTTCTCCACCGGCAGTGACGACTCCTCCGTAACGGTCACCATCGACGGCGAGACGTACGTCCTCTCCCCGGTCGCCGCCCGCGAACTGGCCGACGGCATCGCCGACGCCCTGCGCGAGTCCCGCGCGTTCGTCCACACCCGCTCCGAACGACGGAGCGACGGGAGCGTCGTCGTCGCCCGGCGACGCGCCGAGTCGGCCGGCAACGAGGTGGTGTTCGACTCCTCCGACGACCTGCGGACGACGTTCGACGCGTTGCCCGACCGGTTCGCGGCGAGCGACGTCGGCCGCGTCTCGGGGTCGCGGCGGCATCTGCTGGTCCGGTTCTTCGCGGAGGCACCGGAGTTCGACTGCGTGCTGGTCTCGGAGAACCCGCTGTGTGCGGAGAAGGGCGTACCGGAGGAGTGAGGCCGCTGTACGAGCGCCGTCGTTCCTCCCGACGAACGCCCGGCGGGTCGGGGAGTGCCAGAGACCGAGTGGACTACGGGTGGTCCGGCAGTTCGGTGAACGTCTCCGAGTCACAGACCGAGCAGTGGTCGGGCGGCCGGTAGTGGTCCTCGCTCTCGCGGACGCCGACGTGGACGACGGAGCACTCGGCGCAGGCGAACAGCAGTGGTCGCTCCGGTACGTGTGACATAGGCACTCGATTGCTGTCAGAACAGTTAACGTTTCAGGCCGACAGCCGTCGGTGTCTGTCGAGGAGGACGGTCCGCTGCCGACGTCTTACTCGATGGTGACGTGTTCGCTCTCGTCGTTGAGCGCGAGGTTCGTCGCTATCTCGGCGTTCCGGACGGCGAACTGTGCGGTCTGAGCGAGACTGACGAGCACCTCTCGCACTTCGAGCAGGTCCTCGTTGGACATCTCGGGCAGGTCGTCGAGAATCTCGCGTTCGCGGTCGTTGATCTGGGCGAACAGGCGGCGGACCTCGATGGCGAGGTCGTAGTCGCGTTCGACCGCCGAGCGGACGCCCTTCTCCGTTATCTCGTTGACGCTGTCGGTGAACTCCCGTATCTTGCGCATCGTCGACTCGTCCACGTCGAGGGTGTGGCCCTCCGCCGAGAGCGCGATCTCGGCGATGTCCTCGGCGTTGTCGGCGGTGAGTTCGAGGTTCTTCGCGATGGAGCGGTAGCCGATGAGCGCGAACCCGTCGTCCAGTCCGAGCGCGCTCGTGAGGTTCGGGTTCTGGTAGGCAGTGAAGATGAGACGGAGCAGGAGGACGAATATCTTGTTCGCCTGTCGCTCGCGGTTGAGCGCCCGTTCGGCGAGATCCGGGTTGCTGTGGGCGAGCGCCCGGATGGCCTCGTTGCGCATCGTGCTGCCGGTCGATTCGAGGCGTTCGAGCAGGTTGTCGAGCGTGAAGTCCTCGGGGTCGACCGAGCACCGAATCGCGATGCTCTCGGGGCGTTCCTCGATGACGCCCAGCCCCATCAACTGCGTCTCGGCGTTGTAGACGGCGTTGATGGTCGCGCTGTCGAGCGTCTCCCCCTCGGCGGCCTCGATGTGGATGACGCGGCGGCCGAGGACGTACTGGGCGACGATGGCGCGTTCGATGGCGTCGGCGTCGAGGCTGGCGGCGTGGACCGTCGCCACCGACTCCTCCTGCTGGACGGACTCGGGCATCACCGTGAGCATCCCCTTCTCGCCGATGCGGATGGACACCTCGTCACCCTTCTCCACGTCGTACGCCTTCGCCCACTCCGCGGGCAGCGTCATCGCCAGCGTCGACGGACCCAGGCGCTGGACTTTCCGTGTTTCCATGGCTTGGGTAGCGTCACGATTGGCCTTAAGGATATCTCAAGACCGCGAGAATCCCCCATCAAATATCAGGGACAATCGTTCACACGCTCTCGGGGGCGGCGACTCACACCGTCTTCAGCAGGCGGTGCTCGAACCGCCCGACGCGGACCTTCTGCCAGCCCCGTAGCTTCTCGTCGAGGTCAGGGTCGCCGGTGTCGACGCGGAGTTCGCCGACGGTATCGAGTTTCGACGGCGAGGCGACGACGACGACCGAGCATCGACGAATCACGGCTGGGGAGAGTTGCTGGTTGCCACGCCCGAACACGAACCCCTGTCCGCCGATGGGCGAGACGACTATCACGTTCTCCTCGCCCAGTGCGTCGAGAATCTCGCGCTCGCTGCCGTCGCGCACGAGGAGTTCGCCGTCCTGGTCGGCCTCCCCGGCCCGCCAGACGTCGACGCCCAGCGGCGACCCCTCGACGCCGAGCTCGCGCTCGATAGCGCCGACCGTGCTCCCCGGTCCGAGGACGTAGGTGACGCCCGGTTCGACGTCCGCGGCGACGCCCGCCGCCAGCGCCTCGACGCTCCCGCCGCCGAGTTGCTTCGAGGACTGCACCTCGTTCGCGACGGGGACGCGGACGATGGCCCGGAGTTCGGACCGGACCTCGCCCTCCCGGTAGGCGGCCTCGTCGATGTCGTTGACCTCGCGCTCCTCGCTCCGGTCGAACGTCGCGGCGATACGCCCCGCCGACCGCGGCGTGACGCCGAACACGGAGGAGTATATCTTCACGCCCGCCGGAACGCCCAGTATCGGCGTCTCGCTCTCCGTCTCGGCGACGACCTCGGCCACGTCGACGGCGGTGCCGTCACCGCCGGCGAACAGGAGGAGGTCCACGCCCGCGTCGACCATCGCTCGAACGGCGGCGCGGGTGTCGTCGGCGCTCGTCTCTGGAGGGTCCCCGTTTCTACCTCCCTCTCGTTCCCCGGCTTCACCCGAGGGCGAGCCGAGCACCTCGTGGTCGAGTCCGGCCGCCTCGGCCGCCGACTCGCCCATCACGCCGCCCCACGTCAGCAGTTCGACGGACTCGCCCGACCCCTCGGCCGCGGTCCGGAGGGCGTCGAGCGCCTCGCGGGCGCGGTCGGGTGCGCGCGGCTCGGCACCGCGAGCGCGGGCCTCCCCGACCATCCCGTCCGTCCCCTTCAACCCGACACGCCCGCCCATCCCGGCGACGGGGTTGACGACGACTCCGATGCGTCTCACGCACGACGGTTCCGTCGGAACCCCCAAAGCGTCGCCGGTGTGTGGCGATGCCTCCGAGGTGTGTGAACCACGTCCGTGAACCGGATGCGTGAGATGGGGTACGGGCCACGGGGACGGGTATCAACGCTTATACGACCGCCAGCGGAACTCGACCACATGTACGTGCTGCTGCAGGAGAGCGTCGACACCGGTCTCATAGACGCCTCGGGCTGGGTGCTGGGTATCGGAGGACTGGTGTTACTCGTCGTCTGGTTCGTCTACCTCACCCGCTGAACCACCCTCCTCGACCGTCTCGGCGCGCTCGGCCAGCCACGCGGCCGCCCGCTCCACCTCGTCGCCGTCCTCGCCGCGGAGTCGGACGTGGACGCTCTCGCCGGGGTAGCTCCCGAGCGCCACGTCGAACCGTTCGCGTAGCTGCTCGAACCGCTCGACGAGCGCGCTCTCCGGTTCGGCGACGGTGACCGTCGCCACCTGGAGGGGCGTCCCCTCGAACTCCTCGCGGACCGTCTCGAACATCGCCTTCATCTCCGCCGGGACGCCCGGCAGGACGTACACCGACTCGACGACACAGCCGGGAGCGACGCCCACCTCGTTGTGCAGCGGGCGCGCTCCTTTCGGGAGGTCGGCCGTCCCCTCCGTCAGGTCCTCGCGGGTGTAGCCGCCTTCGGCCTCCAACCACTCTAGCACCGCCTCGCTCCGCTCCAGTGGGCGACCGAAGGCGGCGGCGACGCTCTCCATCGTCAGGTCGTCGTGGGTCGGGCCGAGACCACCGGTGACGACGACGGCGTCGTACTCCGCCCGGTACTCGTTGACGACGCGGGCGATGTCGCTCACCCGGTCGGGGAGCGTGACGACTCGCTCGACGGTCGCACCGCGAGCGGTCAGCTGCTCGCCGAGCCAGCTCGCGTTCGTGTTCACCGTCTCTCCCGCGAGCAGTTCGTCACCGACGGTCACCACCGCGACTCGCATGGCCTGGCCTTCGCGTGGCGCGACCAAAACGCCGTGGGTACCGGTCTGGAGTGGGGGAAGCTGTCGACGTGTCACACCTCACCGTCGCCACCATCGCGTGCGAACCGCTCTCACTCGCACCCAAGAGCTACTACCCATCGACAGTACATCCCGACAGAACCGCCATGGGTCAACGCCGCCGCGTCCGCGACGCCTACGACGACATCGCCGCCGACTACGACGACCAGCGCGGCGAGGACGGCGCGGGCGTCCTCCGGGTACTGCTCGACCGCCTCGGCCCGGACTCGCGGGTCCTCGACGCTGGCTGTGGCGGCGGCCGGGTCGGTCTCGACGGGCTCGACCCGCACCACCGCACGGTCGGACTGGACTTCTCGGGCGAGCAGCTCCGCGTCGCGGCCGAGGCGGGCCGGGGAGACGCCCTCGTCGCGGGCGACATGACGGGGCTCCCGTTCGCCGACGACGCGTTCGACGCGGTCGCGTCGCTATTCGCCGTCATCCACCTGCCGACCGACGACCACGGGACGGCCCTCTCGGAGTTCGCGCGGGTCCTCCGACCCGGCGGCTGGCTCCTGTTCAACACCGGCGACCACGAGTGGGAAGGCGCGAACGACGACTGGCTGGAGACGGGCACTCGGATGGAGTGGTCGTACCCCGACCCCGAGGAGACGCGGCGGCTGCTCGCCGACGCCGGATTCGAGGTCGAGTCTTTCTGGGACCCGGACGACGAACGCGGCGGTGACTTCCCGATGTTCCTCGCGCGACGCGCCGAGTGACCGCCGACAGCGGCTCGGCCGCTCACCTGCTCGGCCCCTCAGAACGTCTCGTCGCGCACCGCGCGGACGATGGCGTCCACGTCGAACTCGTCGCTCTCCTTCTCGAAGACAATGGTTCCGTCGACGCGTACCTCGAAGATGCCGTGGTCGCCGGTGACCAGCGCGACGCGGTCGAGCCGCTCTCCGAGGCTCGACAGCAGGGCGTGCTGAACGTTCTCGGCGCGTTCGAGGAAGCCACACGGGACGCAGTACTCGATTTCGACGGCTGTCATCGTCCGAGCCACGACCGGGCCCGTGAAACGTCTGCCGCCGTCGGTCGCCACACCAGGAGGACGACGGTGACGACGAAGATGGCAGTCGACAGGCCGTAGCTCTGGCCGTACGCGGCCGAGACGAGGAACGACGTTCCGCCGACGAACCCGCCGAGGACGCCCGCTATCACCGGGAGCGTACAGGAGACGCAGGAGAACAGTCCCAGCACCCCGGCCATCGCGCCGCCACCGCCACCAGCGGCGTCGAGGACGAGGCCGTAGACGAGGTACGCGAGGGCGGCGTAGCCGACCAGCTTGTACGGAATCAGCGCGAGCGTGAGCCACGACCCGGTGTAGAGGACGGCGGGCGACCACCCGGGCGGGAGCGACCAGAAGCGGACGTCGATACCCGTCGTGAACTGCGTCGGTCCGACGGCGTAGAGGCCGCCGACGTAGCCCAGCAGGAGGAGGTACCCCCCCGCGACGAGCGCGGCCATCGCCCGCTTGCTCGTGGGAGCCGACGGGACGCGCGCCCGCAGGACGCCCCAGACGGCGACGTTCACCCAGACGAACGGGTAGAGGTACAGCCCCGTCCGCTCGCCGGTCGGGGTGATGCCCGTCGTGTCGAAGTAGGCGGCGAGCAACAGCAGTTCCGCGGCGACGAGTATCGTCGCGCCTCGTACCGTGCTCCGTCGGGGCAGGAACCGTTCGAGGGTGGGTGCAGTACTCATGCGGACAGTCTGGGGTCGTAGGTCGCCGTCTCAGACGACGACGGCGTCGAGGACGACGGCGACGAGGAGCGCGCCGAGGTAGGCGTTCGAGGCGTGGAACGCGCGGAACGCCGCCGACTCGGTGCGTTCGCGGTGGAGCAGGACGACGGCCCAGAGGAACACCCCGCCGAAGACGACGGTGGCGGTGGCGTAGAGCCATCCCAGGCCTGTCAGCGCGGTCAGCAGCGTCGCTGCGACGAGCGTCGCCGCGAGGTACCAGACGATGTGTTTCCGCGTCACTGTCTCGCCGCGGACGACCGGCATCATCGGGAAGCCGCCGCGGGCGTAGTCGTCCTTGTAGGCTAGCGCGAGGTTGTAGAAGTGCGCCGGGGTCCAGAGGAAGATGACGGCGGCGAGCGCGAGCCCCGGCAGGGCGCCGTCCGTCGTGCCCGTGACGGCGACCCAGCCGATGAGCGCCGGGAGCGCGCCGGCCGCGCCGCCGATGACGGTGTTCTGGACGGTGTTCGGTTTCAGGATGAGCGTGTAGACGACGCTGTAGAACACGATGGCGACGAACCCGAGCGCGGCCGCCAGCGCGTTGACCTGCCAGAACAGCGCGACGCTCGCGACGGTGAGCACCGCCGCGAACGCGAGGGCGTTGCGGACGGGTACCTCGTGTTTCGCCAGGGGGCGGTCGCTCGTCCGTTCCATCTTCCGGTCGATGTCGCGTTCGAGGACGTGGTTGAACGTGCCGCTCGCGCCGATGGAGAGCACGCCGCCGAGCAGCGTGAGGACGATGGTGTCGACGCGCAGGTCCGGTCCCGCGGCGAGAGCCATCCCGGCGGAGGCGACGAGACAGAGCAGCCACATCAGCCGGGGCTTCATCAACTGGAAGTACGCCCAGACCACGCGCTTCACACGAGCGAGCGGCCCCGTCGGCTGGACCGACGCGGTCGGTGCGACTGGCCCGTCGTCCGCGTCGTGGTCTGGCGTCGGTTCCGTCGCGCGGTCCGTCTGCCCGGTCGGCGCGTCGGTCGGGTCGCCCGTCTCGGCTTCGAGTTGCCACGCGAGTGCGAGCGCGAGGGTGGTGAAGATGGCCGTCCCGGCGACGAGGTGCGTCCCGGTCAGCGTGCTGGGCGCGCCTTCGAGCGCGACGAACGCGCCGACGCCCGCCTGCAGCGGGTAGCCGACACCGGCGACGAGGAGGGCGACGCGGACGCGCGCGGTAGCGACCGACCAGCCGACGACCGTCGTCGCGAGACCGAGGAGGCCGACGACGACGGCGGCGATGCGGTGGCCGACCGCGACGGCGACCTGCGGGTCGGAGACCGGACCGGAGCAGGTCGGCCACGTCCCACACGCGGCGACGGCGTCGGCCAGCGAGGCGGTCGCACCGACCACTACCAGCAGGTAGACGCCGACGAGGGTCGCCGCGAGCAGGGTGGTGAACCGAGGACGAGTCACGGTTGGGGAAACGTCGGACGCGTCCGCACTTAGACCCCGCGCTTTCCGCCACCGGGTCGCAGTCAGCAGGTATTTACGTCGATGCGGCGAATCGGTTTTCATGAAACAGGCGCGGAGATTGCTGGGGGTTCTGACCGGGCTTTTCGCGCTGGTCATCCTCGCGGACCCGGTCGCCGCCCAGTCGTCAGTGAACGAGGAACTCATCTTCGGGCTCAACCGGAAACTGCTGTACGTCGCAGTGCCGATCACCGTGCTCGTCGAGGGCATCCTCATCTACACCGTCTATCGGTTCCGGGACAACGACGACCCGAAACCGACCCAGGAGAACCGCCGACTCGAGATCACGTGGACCGTCGCGACGGCCATCATCCTCCTGTTCGTCGGCCTCGCCTCCTACCAGGTGCTCGGGAGTCCGTTCATCGGTGGAGCGACGGCGACGGCGGGCGACGGCTCGCAGGCGAACCTGATGGAACTCTCCTACGACTACCCCGGTGCGAAGGGGCCGGCGGACCCCGACGAGGCGGTCCAGGTCGAGGTGGACGCGATGAAGTACCAGTGGCAGTTCAACCACCAGAACCCCGGTGGGCAGAACGTCGGTGAGACCGGAACCCTGGTGATACCGGAGGGGAGGACCGTCTACCTGCACGTCACGTCGCAGGACTGGCTCCACGCCGTCCACGTGCCCGGGCTGGGGCTCAAGCAGGACGCGTTCCCCGGACAGTACAACACCATCGTGACGAAGGCCACCGAACGTGGGTCCTACCAGCTCTACTGTGCGGAGTACTGTGGCGTCGGCCACTCCAACATGCTCGGTACGGTGGAGGTCGTCAGTCAGGAGGAGTACCAGCAGTACCTCCAGGAGAACAGCGGTTCGGGTGGCAACAGCTCGGGCGGTAACAGTTCGGGCAACGCGAGCGGTAACGCCTCCGGCAACGCCTCGCTCGTCGCCGCCTGAACGGTTCTCGTCGCTCCCTCTTCTCGTCGCTCCCTCTTCTCTGCGCGTTCTCGCTCGTCTTCACCAGCCGTCACTCACTCCCGACCAGCAGTCGCAGTCGGCTCCCCGTCTGCGGTCGCTCGCGACCCACCGAGCGTCGGCTCGGCGTCACGACGAGCGCGAAAACATTCACCGGCGCAACACTTTTATCCTTGTGTGTATTTCTCACGGTACGGTGGAACGCTAGCTCGGTCGGCTCGACGGACTTAGGTCGAGTCTTCTCGTCGACACAACCCGGCCGAGGGCGACACCACCCGTACACCCGTACCGCTTCACGCGGAGTCGGTGTCGCTGGCACCGGCACCCTCCGTCTGAACGTCGCGTGGCCGGTGCGTGCGTCGTCGCCCGCGACGCCCGCCCGCCCGTCGAGGGGTCCTTCGCGCCCACCCCTCGGCGGTGCCACGCAACGCGGTACACGGGTCCGTGACGGCGAGCGACTCTGGGGAGAACGAACGCCGGACGACGGGCGCATCGACCACTGACGACCGCTGACTGACGAGTCACGGCACTGTCCTGCGAACCGAACGAACTGACTCGACGGTCACCGCTCCGCGACAGACGGACGCTGCGTCGCCGCCTCCCGAGCGACCTCGGCGGAATCGCTGGCTTCACGCGAGGCGTCGGTGGCCGAATGCAGCGGCTGTCGGCCTATCGGTGAGGTGCTGCCGGTCTGTCGGTGGCGTCGCGTCGGCCCGTCGGTAGTGGGTGGCGAGTGTGAACGTCGCGACTGAGCGACGCCACACGACACGCTCGACGGTCCGGTCGTTCGGTCGGTCGTTCGGTCCGCCGACCACCCTCGTGGTCGCACGGTCCGTCGGAGACGTGTCTCGAATCACGGGTCGCTGTCGCTCGCAGCCGGAGAGAAGTGAGGAAGAGTGTCGCCCTACAGCGTGAGTTCCGCGCCGACGTACAGCACGACGACGAGGAAGATCCAGACAACGTCGACGAAGTGCCAGTACATCGAGACGGTCGAGACGGAGGTGTGACGGTCGTCGGAGTACTGACCGAACAGCGCCCGAACGAGGACGATGGTGATGAGCACCGCGCCGAGCGTGACGTGGAGGCCGTGCAGACCGGTCAGACCGTAGAACGCCGACCCGTAGATGCCCTCCGTGAGGGTGAAGTTCTCGTGGACGATAAACTCGTAGTACTCGTACACCTGCCCGCCGATGAAGACGACGCCGAGCACGAGCGTCGCGACGAGGAGGCCGATGAACCGCGAGCGGTTGTCGTTGAGCAGCGCCACGTGCGCGTAGTGGAGCGTGAACGAACTCGCGACCAGGAGCGCCGTGTTGATGAGCACGAGCGACCCCAGCAGGTGGGGGAGTTCCGCACCCGTCGGGGGCCAGGTGCCCGCGCGGATGAAGAAGTAGTAGACGAACCCGGCCCCGAACGTCGCCACCTCGGTCCCGAGGAACAGTATCATCGCCAACCTGAGACCGCTACTGCCGTGTTCTGTCGCCTCTCCCTCCCAGAAGCTCACGATGAACGCGTGGTAGAGCCAGCCGTACAACCCGACGAGGAAGACGACCGTCGCGGCGATGAACACGATCGGCCCGACCATCGAGCCGATCATGGGTTGGTCGCCGGTGCCGAGGAGGAACAGCGCAGCACCGATGTAGAACCCCGCTGCTCCGATGGCCGTGACGAACGGCCACCAGCTCGCCTCGCCGAAGCCGCGAGGCCAGTCCTCGACGGCGGGCAGGTGGTGACCGTGTCCGCCGTGGTCGTCCGATTCTTCAGTCGCCATAGGACTCGGTACCAAGCGGAGGGACAAAAGCCCTCCCAAAACGGTGGCGGCGCGAGACGAAAACGACTCCACGGGGCTGACCCTACCCGAACCCATGAACGGACCCGCCCCGCCGGGACGTCTCAGCCGCGCGGTCCGGACGCGCCGGGTCGCCCTCGCCGCCCTCGCCGCCCTCACCGCGCTGGTCGCCCTCGTCGGGACGGCCCTCGCCCACGGTGGCTCGCTCGGCGGGACGCGACAGAACCTCTCGGTCCCGCGGTGGCTCGTCCTCCTCACCGGCGGTGGTGCCGTCGGCGCGTCGTTCCTACTGGCGAGTTTCGTCACCGACCGCGACCTCATCCGGGCGATCCACGACGAGCGCCGGGGACTCGGCTCGCCGACGCGCGCGCTCGTCCTCGCCGGGCGTGTCGTCGGGGTGCTCGGGTTGCTCGCCGTCCTCGCCGTCGGCTACGTCGGCCCCCGCGACCCGCTGGCGAACCTCGGCGTGGTGCTGGTCTGGGCCGGCTGGTGGGCGGGCTACACGATGACGACGTACCTCGTCGGGAACACGTGGCCCGTCGTCAACCCGTGGCGCACGATAGCGAGCGTCCTGCCGTCGCTCGACCGGCCGTACCCCGAGCGACTGGGTGCGTGGCCGAGCGTCGGCTTCCTGCTCGTGTTCGTCTGGGTCGAGGTGGTCAGTCCGCTGGCCGACGACCCGACGCTGCTCGCGGACGTCGTCCTCGTCTACACCGTCGGCACGCTCGTCGGTGCGGTCGTGTTCGGCGCAGAGACGTGGTTCGAGACGGTCGACCCCATCTCGCGGGTGTTCGCGGCGTACGGGCAGGTCGCCCCGCTCTCCTCGGAGGCCGGTCGCATCCGCGCCCGGTGGCCGGGCGCGGCGCTCTCCGACGCCGACTGGCTCATCCACCGCGGCGACGTCGCGTTCGTCGTCGCACTGCTCTGGGTGACCACCTACGACGGGTTCGTCGCGACGCCCGCGTGGCGCACCCTCGCCACCCCGCTGTACGACGCGGGCGTCCCGGCACACCTGCTCTACCCGCTCGCGCTCGTCGTCGGGTTCGGCCTGTTCTACGGTGCCTACCGACTCGCCGCGCGCTACGGCAGGCGGTACGCGGACTCGTTGCTCACCACCGACGAACTCGCGCGACAGTTCGCACCGTCGCTGCTCGCCATCGCCGCCGGCTACCACGTCGCCCACTACCTCGGCTACTTCCTCTCGCTGTCGCCGTCGCTCGTCGGCGCGCTGACGAACCCGCTGTCCCCGCCACAGCCGCTGGTCGCCGTCCTCCCGACGTGGTTCGGCGGCGTGGGCCTGGCGTTCGTCCTGCTCGGACACGTGCTGGCCATCTGGGTCGCACACGCGACGGCGTTCGACCTGTTCCCGGGTCGCCTGCAGGCGATTCGAAGCCAGTACCCGCTCACGGCGGTGATGATAGCCTACACGATGACCAGCCTGCTCATCGTCTCCCAGCCGTCCATCGAGGTGCCGTTCCTGTGAGCGCCGACACGGCCGAGCCGTGGGAGACGGTGGTCACGGACACGGAGACGTTCGACTGCGAGTACTGCGGCCGACCGTTCGCCCGCGAGCAGTTCCTCGCGCTCCACTACGGCGTGGACCACCCCGAGTCGATTGACGACGAGCAGCGCGCCGCGTACGCGGCGGCGCTCGAGGAGGAGGACGCGGAACTGCGGAAGTTCCGGCTGAAGGCGCTGCTGGCGCTGGTGGTCGTCTACTTCGGGTTCCTGCTGCTCTGGGCCGTCGTCAACCTCGCGTTCTGAGCGACGCCCGGCCGACCCTCGGTCGTGGTCAGCCGTCGGTCGTGGGTCGGTCGTCGACAGTCAGCCCAGTTGCATGAAGACGATGTAGGGCACCACGAACAGGACGACGGTCATCGCCGCGAGGATGAGGCCGTAACTGAGCGCGGTGGCGACGGCGGTGAGCCACGTCGGGTGCTCGTAGGCGGCGAACCGCTCGGGAAGTTCCATGCGAACTCGTGTGCGCGTCGGTCGCAAAGGTCTATCGCTGTCGACGGTTCGATTCGTGTGGACGACGAGTACCGCCGACTCAGTTCACGATGTCGGCGATGCGTCGCGGTTCGCCGGTCGGGTTCGGGTCCTCCTCGACGATGTTCAGCACCTCGTGGTCGGTGACGTCGGGGTAGTCCTTTCCGATGGCGTCCTCGACGAGCGTCTTCTCCAGTCGGAACTCGGTCCCCTCGTAGACCACGTCGACGCCCGAGTCGTCGAACGACAGAACGGTCATGTCACCTCCTGAGCGCCCGGACGCCAAAGCTTCACCGCTCCAGTGACTTCGCTGCTCGCGCCGTCAGACGTGCGTCAGACGTTCGCCGTGAATTTATTACGGGGCAGGGTAACGGGTAGCCGTGCCGCTCCGTTCGGACCCGCTCGACCGACTCGCCATCCCCGACGGGACGACCGTCGAGGAACGCGACCTGGTGACGGCGGGAGACGTCGTCGTCGGGGGACAGTCCACCGTCGAGTTCGGGGTCCGCGGGCGAGGCGTCGTCGCTGGCGAACGCGTCACCTTCGGCGGCGACATCGAGGCCGAGGCCGACTGCCGTCTCGACATGTGGTGTGAGGTCGCCGGGAACGTCCTCGTCGGCGAGGACGCCTACATCGGCGAGCGAACCCACATCGGCGGGCAGTTGATGGTCTCGGGCGACCTCGACATCGGCGACGACGTCGACATCGACCGGGGCTTCGAGGCCAACGGCTGGATCGTCATCCGCAACCCGATGCCGACCATCACGTTCTTCTTCGTCTACCTCTCGCACCTCCTGCGCATCGGCGAGGAGGAGGCCGCCCAGGACGCCGCCAACGAACTGCTCCCCGACGACCCCGAAGAGGGGTCGGGCGAGGAGAGCGACGCCGGTGACGCCGAGAACGACGAGGATGGCGAGGCTACCGGCGACGTGGCGGACGATACAGACGACGCCGACGACGTGGTTCGACCGCTCGTCATCCCGCGGGGAGCGAGCGTCTCGGACGACGCGTGGCGGGTCTCGACGCCCGCCGTCGTCGGCGACGACTGTCGCATCCACGGCAACCTGCGCGCCGAGTCGCTCGAACTCGGCGAGGACAACAACGTGTTCGGCAGTCTCCGCGCGAAGGGGGACATCACCGTCGGCGAGGGGACGCGCATCCACGGCGACCTCACGACGCGTCGCGGGACGGTCCGCATCGCCCCCGGCGCGGAGGTGCTGGGCGACGTCGCCTGCGAGGACCTCTCGCTGCACGACGACGCCGCCGTCGACGGCGCGATTCGCGCCCGCGGCGAGATGTCCATCGTCCGCGAGTTCGCTCGCGAGATAGAGTGACGGGCTGGTTCTGCGACACGGCAGCTTCGAACTGCGTCCGAGGAGACCAACTGCTAGACTGAGAGCGTGCGTGTATCGGTGAGCCGTTCAGTTGGCGTCGCTGCCCGCCGACTCCTCGGCGTCGAGGATGGTCACCTGCTGACCACTGATGACGACCTCGTAGGACGAGATGGTCCATCGACCGTCGACACTCACGCCGCTGGCCCTAGCAGCACGAACGAGCGCGCTCAACCGACTCGCGAACGTGGCCCTATCGCCTACCGACGGACGTCGAGTCGTCGTATCTGCTGTCCCCACCCGCTGTTCCTCGACTGAACTCGCAGCGTCGTCGTCGTTCCCCGTCATGTCCTCTCACAACGCTGTTTCTCGCCGGGGTTCATGTACTCTTGGCATTGATCTCGAAGGGATCCTGACATTCTATCGCCACCCACGCCTCTCATCGGGGGTCGTCTGATTGCGTGAGTACTCACCGCCTGAAGTGGCATGCAATTACACACCATGCCGCGAACTTATGTACGTTCACCTTCCACTTCGAAGTGGACGATTGACTCACGGTTCCTGGCGACCGTGGCATTCCCCTTGGAGACCGACTCTGCTGTGAACTGCCCCTGAATCGCGGATTGCTCGTTCAGAGGCGTCCAATGTTCGACTCAACGAAGACCATCGACAGCGACGAGGCGTTCGCCGAGGCACTGACCCGACTGATAGACACCGCAGAATCGACCACCGTCGACGTCCGGGGTGGCTACGACATCGAAACGACCGACAGGAGACGGTACGACGTCGTGATAACCGACGTCGAGCCGACTCGAGACTGAGACACGCGCGGCTCTCGTTCGGCCAGGTCTATCGATTCGGCGCGTTAGCGTTGCACCGGATCGATGCACCGCTACCGATACACGGCTGAGATGCCGTTCTCGCCTCGATGAGTTGAGGGCTACGCGACAGCACGTCTGGGCTGTCAGAGGCACGCGATGGCTGTCGCGTAGCCGGACTCACTCGCCCGGCGCGTGCCGGGAACCGCTTCCACCTTCACTGTCGTCCCCACACAGTTCCGAGCGGTCTGGGTGAGCGAGTCCAACCGCAACCACTCCTGCGGTGGCTATATCCGCTGTTCATGGCATACCATGCCGGACCAGATATCAAATAGACGCTGTTGTTCTCGTGTTCCTGTATCCCAGCGTGAAAGGTTCGCGGTACGAGGTCATCGGGTCGGCACAGTACCGAGCGTGCTCTCGTAGTACGCGGTGCAGAGTGGCCGTTCGCCGGTACCATCGACAGCCAACGTGGCGCGCACAGAGTAGCGGACGGGGGACCAGCGATGCGGCGGCGAGCGATTACGTACTGTCGGAGGAGTCGTAGCCGAGCGAGGCGGCGACGTCGAGCAGTCCCGACCCGCTCTCGTTCTCGGCGAGGCCGACGTCCTCGGCGGTGTCCTTCAGTTGCGTGCGCGTTCCACTCGCGCTGGACCCGTCGGCGATGAGCTGTCCCGCCGCGCCGGCGACGTGCGGACAGGCCATCGAGGTGCCGGAGAACTCCGCGTAGCCGCCGGGGACGGTCGAGTTAATGTTGCTCCCCGGGGCCGCTATCTCGACTTCTGGACCGGTCGAGGAGAACTCCGAGAGGCCGTCGCTCTCGTTCGTCGACGAGACGGCCATCACGGTGTCGTAGGCCGCGGGGTAGCCGACGCAGTCCGAACACGGCCCGGAGTTGCCCGCCGCGGCGACGAGGAACACGCCCTCGTCGGCGGCGTACTGGCAGGCGTCCTTCACCGTCTGGGAGCCGGAGTCCGCGCCGAGGCTCATGCTGGCGACGTCCCAGCCGTTGTCGGCGACGGCTTCGATACCGGCCGCGATGTCCGAGAACGCGCCGGACCCCGCACAGTCGAGCACCTTGACCGCGTGGAGCGTCGCCTGCGTCGACACGCCGACGACGCCCTCCGAGTTGTTCACCGCGTTGGCGATGCCCGCGCAGTGCGTGCCGTGGTCGTTGTCGTCGTCCCACGCCTCGTTACAGGTGTTGTCGTTGCCGGAGAAGAAGCAGGTGAACCCGCCGTCGCCACAGCCGGTGACGGCGACGCCCTCGCCGAGGTTCGCCTGCAGGTCGGGGTGGTCCGAGTCGATGCCCGTGTCGACGATGGCGACGTCCGCGCCCTCGCCGGTCGACCCGTTGTCGTGGGCCACGTCCGCGTCCACCCGGTCGATGCCCCACGGCGTCGACTGAGCGATTGCGTGCATCTGTCCGTCCGGTTCGATGTACCGGACGTGCGGGTTGTTCAGGAGCCCGTTGATAGCCGCTTGCGCGAAGTTCCCCGCGACCGCCTTCCCCTGGCGGCCGAAGTGTAGCTCGCGCTTCACGCTGTTCGCCTGGTCACGGACGAACCCGAGGTTCTTCCCCTCCGTCACGCCGACCACGAAGTTCCCGCGGTCGGCCGCCTCGGCACTGGCCGTTCCGAGGAGTCCTGTCCCTGCCGCACCGGCACCGATGGTCTTGAGCACCGTCCGCCGTGTCGTGTGTTCTCTCGACATGGAACGTCCTGTTCCAACTCCCACACGTTAGTAAATCTAGGGTTCACAGCAAGATAATTAAATTAGTTCTATATCGAGAATAAGACGTGACGGCGTGCCAGTCGGTCCGCGTCGCGAAGAGGTCGGCGAGACGAACTGGTCGGGTTCCCGACCGAGTGACCGAAAGGCACAGGGGCCGCGGTAGCGGTGGTGGATGGTATATGCTCTCTGTCGCGCTGGCGGGCAAGCCCAACGCCGGCAAGTCCACGTTCTACCGGGCGGCGACGCTCGCGGACGTCGACGTGGGCAACTACCCGTTCACGACCATCGACCCGAACCGGGGGGTCAGCTACGTCCGGACGGACTGCCCCTGTCTCGCCCTCGACGAGCGCTGTGGCAACGAACACTGCCACGACGGGAAACGCTACGTCCCCATCGAGTTGCTCGACGTGGCGGGTCTCGTCCCCGGCGCACACGAGGGGCGCGGCCTGGGCAACCAGTTCCTCGACGCCCTGTCGAACGCCGACGTCATCCTCAACGTCGTCGACGCCTCCGGGGGGACGAACGCCGAGGGCGAACCGGTCGAGGTGGGGAGCTACGACCCCGTCGAGGACGTCGACTTCGTCGAGGAGGAGATGGACCTCTGGCTGGCGGGCATCGTCTCGCGCAACTGGGAGTCCGTCGAACGCCAGTCCCGTTCGCCGGAGTTCTCGCTGGAGGACGCGCTCACCGACCTGCTGACGGGCATCGGCGCGAGCGAGGGCGACGTCGCCGCCACCCTCCGGACGGTCGAGTACCCCGACGACCCCATCCAGTGGGACGACGCGGACCGCGAACGCCTCGCCCGCGACCTGCGCCAGCGCTCGAAGCCCATCATCGTCGTCGCCAACAAGGCCGACGTCGCACCCGCGGAGAACCTCGCCCGACTCCGGGAGGCCGCCGACGTCGTCGTCCCCGCCACCGCCGAGGGCGAACTGGCCCTCCGGCAGGCTGGCAAGTCCGGTCTCGTCGACTACGACCCCGGCGACGAGGACTTCGCCATCACGGGCGACCTCTCCGCCCAGCAGGAGCGCGGCCTCGAACAGATCCGCGAGGTGATGACAGAGTGGGGCGGCACGGGCGTTCAGACCGCCCTCGACACCGCCGTCTACGACTTCCTCGACCACTTCACCGCCTATCCCGTCCAGAACGAGTCGAAGTGGACCGACGGACAGGGCAACGTCCTCCCGGACGCCTTCCTCCTCCCGCGCGGGTCGACGCCGACGGACCTCGCGTTCGCCGTCCACACCGACATCGGTGACGGCTACCTCCACGCCGTCGACGCCCGCGAGAACCGTCGCATCGGCGAGGACCACGAACTGGAGGAGGGCGACGTGGTGAAGATCGTCTCGACGGCGTCGTAGCCGTCACGGCTCACACGGGCGGGTGACACTCGGGCCGGACGAACCCAATTCGGGTGAGCGTTGGGGGAGAGTTGGAAATACGCTTTTGACTGCTCTCGCGCTTTCTCCATACGTGTGCACCCGTTGCACACGGAGCCTCACCGATGTCGGAACTGACAGACGCCGAACGCTCGCTGCACGCCATGGTGGGAGACCTGCAGGCGTCCGAGAGAACCGGTAGCGACGACGCCGAGTCCCTCCACGACCGGACCGACCTCCCCGTAGCGGCGCTTCGGAGCCGTCGAGACAGCACGAGCGTCGGTGAGTCTTCCCGCTCCTCAGGCACACGAACACCTCCAGAACACCGCTGACGCTTCACCGGGGTCCCGGTTCGCTCCGAGCGTACTCGCCGATGTGGGGATGCGAGCACGCCTCCCGTGACCGCCGACTGCTCACTTTCCGACACACGACCCGACCGCTCAGCCGAGCGGCCGGAACCACACCGCGACGACGAGCGCCGCGAGGAACAGGTACGACCCGCGAATCAGTACGGCCGTCGTCGTCGCCGAGTCCATCCGTCGGGTCAGCGACGCCACCGCGGCGAACACGCCGACGGCGAGGACGCTGCTGGTCGGGAACACCGGCGTGAGGACGGCCAGCGCGGTGACGGCGAGCAGTCCCGTCGCCATCAGCGCGAAGGCGGCCGTTCGGGCTCGTTCCCGCCCGAGGACGACCGCGACGGTTCGCTTCGAGATGGAGCGGTCGTACTCGTAGTCCTTCGCGTCGTCGATGACCTTGATGCCCGAGAGGACGACGACGAACACGGCGGCGAACGCGACGACGGTCGCCGTCAGCGCCTCCGCCTGGACGTAGTAGCCCCCGAGGAGCGCGAACCCGATACCGGCGGGGTAGCCCGTCGTCGCCGTGACGGGGTTCGTGTCGAGCTGCGGAGCGTGGTGGTAGCCGATGAGCCACCCCGGCAGAGTGAGCGCGGCGGCGATCGGCCCCACGAGCGCGAAGACGGCCACCAGTCCCGTGAAGAACACCGTCGACGCACCCGCGATGGCGAGGCGACAGCCCCGAGCGGTCAGCGGGTGGTCGTCGTCCTCGCCGCGGACGTGGAAGTCCACGTAGCCGTCCTTGACGTGGGCGACGAACAGCGCACTGAACACGACGACGGCGTACAGGATCGCCACGCCGGGGTCGAACGAGCGAGCGAGCACGGCACCGAACGCGCTGGCGGCGACCGGCGGGAGCATGAACACCGGGTGGACCTGCGAGAGGAGTGCCCGGAGGTCGGCCGATGCACCGCTCCCGTGTCGTGCGATGCTCATACGACTGTCTGGTCGGGGGACACAATAAGCGTCAGTAGAGCTGCAGAACGTGGAGAGTGAGTCGTCGCCGAGAACTACCTCGCGGACGAGGTGTCCTCGTCTGCGAGGCCGAGTTCGAGTCGGAGGCCGAGACCGGGGAGCGGGAGGCTCGTCCGGCGGCCCTCGACCAGGGCGGCGACCCGCGGAGCGCCCCGACGGGCGAGCAGCACCGTCGGAACGAGGAGGGCCACGGTGAGGGAAGCGGCCAGCGGGTAGCTCAGGGCGAGCACGACCAGTGGCGGGAGCAGCGCGAAGACGGCCGTCGCCACCAGCGAGTGCGAGTGCGGGGGCGGTCTGTAGTCTGTGCGAGCCGGGGAGTGATGCTGTCGTGACATCTGTCGGTCGTGGTGGGCGTTCGACAGCGATACGAGGCTCGGCAGGACGGTGTGGTCGTGCCGAGAGCGGGTCGGGAGTCCCGGCACGGACGCGTGGAGGCGCAGTGCGGGACCAGTTACGGGATTTCGAAGTGATCCATCGTCGTCTACACCCAGGCCAGCGGGGTGCAAAAAGTTTCAGGGAGCTGTGAGGTCGGCTCCCACGGGTGAGAACGACACACTCGACACACGTCCGACGAGGTGAGCGACGAGTGCAAAGGGCTACGTCCCGCGGTACCAGTTCGACGAGTCGAGGACCGTCTCGGCGACGTGCGAGGCGAGGCGTCGGGCCGACCGCTCGGTCTCGTCGTGGAGTTCACCGGCTATCGGACCGGTCTCGCCGCCGAGGCGCTCGACCTGCGAGTCTCGGTCGACGCCCGGCGACCGCCTGCGGAAGGCGAGCACCTGCCTGCGCAGGCGCTGGAGGGCCGAGTCCGTGAGTCGGCTATCGACGGGAGCGAGGTCGTAGCGGACGACGAACCCGCGCTCGCCGACCCGCACGGCGACGACGGGGAGGCCACGTTCGGCACACCGGGTCCAGATGCGCTCTCGCTCCTCGTCTGTGGCGTACAGCGGGACGTTCGACGGGGCGAGTGAGTCCACAGTACCGACTAGCGGTCAGTGGGCTTGGGTTCGTCGCGTGTGTGCGCAGGGGCGGCGTCGAGTCGAGCCGAGGCGTTCGGTGCGCGGTCGC